>CAUJJN010000364.1 GCA_963204905.1 Pseudomonadota bacterium | reverse complement strand
GGCGAAGGCGGGGCCTATCGCGAGATTTCGTCGTGCTCGGTCTGCGGTGACTTCCAGGCGCGGCGCATGGACGCGCGCTATCGCGCTTCCGACAACAAGCCGCGTTTCGTTCATACGCTGAATGGTTCGGGTACGGCGGTTGGCCGCGCGCTGATCGCGGTAATCGAGAACTATCAGCAGGAAGACGGCTCCATCGCGGTGCCTGACGTGTTGCAGCCGTATATGGGCGGCATGAAAGTGATCGAGCGGGCGGCGTAAGATTGTTGAGTGCGACGTTGAACCGGATGAACGCGCCAGTCTGCGTGCAACGAATGTGAGCGAGGCGAGGCCGCGCTGCCTATCGACGTTTCGATGGGTGACACGAATGAAGACGTGGATGGCCGGGACAAGCCCGGCCATGACGAGACAGGAATTATAAGGCGAGCAAATGCGGATTCTTTGCACCAATGACGACGGCATTCATGCGCCGGGCCTGCAGATCGTCGAACAGATCGCGAAATCGCTGTCGGACGATGTCTGGATCGTCGCGCCCGAGCTGGATCAGTCCGGCGTGTCGCATTCGCTGTCGCTGAACGATCCGCTGCGACTGCGCGAAGTCGGCGAGCGGCGTTATGCGGTGCGCGGCACGCCGACCGATTGCGTCATCATGGGCGCGCGTCACATCCTGAAAGACAAGCAGCCGGACCTGGTGCTGTCCGGGGTCAACAAGGGCCGTAACGTCGCGGAGGACGTCGTCTATTCCGGCACCATCGCCGGTGCGCTCGAAGGCACCATTCTTGGCCTGCCATCGTTCGCGCTGTCGCAGGAATTCTCGTTCGAGACGCGCAGCCAACCGACCTGGGATACCGGCATCGAATACGGGCCGCGTATCATTCGCAAGGTGATGGCGGCGGGTGTGCCGAAAAACACCGTCATCAACATCAACTTTCCGGCCTGTGCGCCGGACGATGTCGCCGGCGTGCAGGTGACGCGTCAGGGCAAACGCAATCTCGGATTCCTGAAGGTCGATCAGCGTCACGACGGGCGTGGCAATCCGTATTTCTGGATCGGTTTCGAACGCGCGGCGATGATGGCGACGCCGGAGGCCGGCACCGATCTTGCCGCACTTGCCGCAAATTACATCTCGGTGACGCCGCTCAAGCTCAATCGCACCGACGAGGCGTTTTCGGAAACGCTGGCGGCGACGCTGAAGTAACGGGCGGGGCGGACGCCAGCCGCGTCCTCACGAGGCGGCGGAAGCGGTGGTGTTCCGGGCGCGGGCAATGCACAAGCGGTTGCGCCCGCGTGATTTGGCGTCGTACAGCGCGGCGTCGGCCTGCCTCATCAAATCCTGCAATTCGATCGGCGCGTGATCGACCGCAAGCCCGGCGCTGACGGTGATGCGCACGTCGCGACACTGTTCCAGCTCGAGATTCACAAGATGCGCGCGCACGCTCTCCCCGAACAGGCGGGCGACGGCGACATCGTGCGACACCAGCATGACCGCGAACTCCTCGCCGCCAAGTCTGGCGATCAGCGCGCCGGGCGGACTGCACAGCCGCAGGATTTCCGAGAACGCCTCAATGAACCCGTCGCCGACGCCGTGACCATAGGTGTCGTTGATGTGCTTGAAGTGATCGAGATCGAACATCACAAGCGCCACTTTGCTGCGCAGGCGGACGGCGTTCGCGATCAGGCCGTTGGCTCGACGAACGAAGCCGCGCCGGTTGAGGAGTTGTGACAGCGCGTCGATCTCCGACTCCTGCTGGGCGTCGGACAGCATCGCGCGGACCACCATCAGGATCAGCAGCAGGCCGATGGCGATCAGCAGGATGCCGGTCGCGGATTGCGACAGCAGCGCGTAGAGGCTTTCAGCGTAAGCCTTCGCGGTGGAGCCCGAACCGTACCAGTGCGCCAGCAACGGCTTGATCAGGAAGTGCGCGCTCGCGATCAGGAAGACGATGGTGAGAATCCGGTCGAGGACCGTGCGCCGCGAGACCTGCCAGAGGGTGGCGGCGCAGACCAGCATCGCCATGGCGAACGGCAGTTGATAGAGCCATTCATATTGCAGATCGTCGCGCTGGCCGTTCCAGATCGTCCAGCGGAGCGTGAAGGACGCCAACGTCAACGCGCCGAATGTCAGCCATGGCACGGACCGGCGGTGAAATTTCATGAGCGCCACGGCGGTGGCATAGAATGCCAGCACGAACGAGCCGGAACTGGTGGCCATGAAAATCTGCGGCGTGTCGGTGAAGCGGACCAGAAGTTCGCTGCCCGGCGTCAGCGCGCCGATGGCATAGGCGAGGCCGAGCCACAGCACCCGGCGGAAGCGGGCGTTGCTAAGGGCAAAGGTCGTGAACGTCGCCGCAAACAACAGCGCGACCACGGTGTTGACGATCAAAGCGAAGACGGCGCTGCCCATGAGTATCCCGAAAAAGCGGGGGCACCCTAGGGCGTGTCGCGAAAGGAACCGTTAATGTTGGTCTATGCCGCGCGTTTCAGTTCGGTTTCGATCATGCGCGCCAATGTTGCCATCTGGAACGGCTTCTGCAATGCCGGACGGCCGCGGAATTCTTCCGGCATTCCCTGCGTGCCGTAGCCGGTCGCGAAAATGAACGGACGCTTGCGCGCGACGACGGCGTGGGCCACCGGCGTCACCACCCTGCCGTTGACATTGACGTCGAGGATGGCGATGTCGAAGTCGAGGGTAGGGACCAGACGCAGGGCTTCGTCCACGTCGCCGGCTTCAGCGGCAATGTTGTAGCCGAGGTCGACCAGCATCTCCGCGACCATCATCCGGATCATGGATTCGTCTTCGACCAGAAAGACCGAACCGCCCGGCGGCGTCGACGCAGTCATGGGGAGCCCTTCAATCAGTGTGGCGGAAAACTCGCAAATAACGCAGCCAAAAGCAATATGATGGCCTGCTGCCGCGCCATGAGAAAATCGTGCCTTTCGCGATGCGGCCGTCGGCGGCGCGAACGGCGAGAATTCTATAAACCTGTCCACGATATAGTCCCGTTTGGTCGGGTGCGGCGGGTGATATCATCAGGGTGTTGCCGTTGCGGCGATGGAGACGCGTTCTGCGAGGCCGACATGTCACCTGCTGAAAATCCACCGGAGAAGATGCTTTTCCAGCTCGCCTTGCGGCGACGCGGCATCAGCGATCAGGCGGTGCTGCGGGCGATGGAAGAAGTGCCGCGCGATGTTTTCGTCGAGCCGGCGGATCGCGGCGCGGCCTGGCGCGACACCGCGCTCGGCATCGCCTGCGGGCAGACCATCAGCCAGCCGTTCGTCGTCGCCTATATGACAGAGCAGTTGCAGTTGCGTCGGCAGCATCGCGTGCTCGAGATCGGCACCGGTTCCGGCTATCAGGCGGCGGTTCTGGCGCGGCTGTGCAAGGAGGTGCTCAGCGTCGAGCGTTTTCGCACGCTGGCGGACAGCGCGCGCCAGCGGCTGGCCCGGCTGCACTACGACAATGTCGAGGTGGTGCTGGCGGATGGCCTCGCGCTGCCGGCCGATCTCGGCGTGTTCGACCGCATTATCGTCACCGCGGCGCTGCCGGATATCCCGGCGGTGCTGACGGAGCGCTTGCAGTCCGACGGCGTCTTGGTCGCGCCGGTCGGCCCGCCCAACGAACGGCAGACGCTGGTACGCGTCACGCCGACCGCCGACGGTTTCGAGCGCCGTGAATTGTTCGACGTGCGCTTTGTGCCGGCGTTACCGGGCCTTGCGCGCGAAATGTAGCGGGAGTCTGTCGAAATCGTGAAATGGTGAATCAAATTTGCCAGACTTAAAGCCTTGTTTACTGCCCCCGTGTTTACTCAAATTCCTAGTTGTGTTGCGTATGAGTGAGTAACCATGTCCCGGGTAGTTGACTTGTTTTGCTCCCGCCGGGTTCCGCAAGTTGCGGTGCTGGCGCTGATGTCCATCGGTTTTGCTGGTTGCAGCGCCGATATGTCCACGCGGTTCGCGGACAATCCCTTCAACTCACGCAGCGACACCACGGGTTCGGTGCGCGGCGGGCCCTACGCAGCGCCGACGCCGCAAGTCCAGCGGCAGGAGTTGCCGCAATATCATCGCCCGCAGCCGCAGCAGCAGTCCTACACGTCGTCGTCGCTGCCGCCGCCGGTGTCCGCGCCGCAGAGTTATCCCAGCTATCCGAGTTCGACCGGCACCTCGGGCGGCGGACGCGGCGTCTCGTCGTATGATCCGCCGGCACGGCCGCGCATCGAATCCACCGGCACCGTCGCGCCGCGTTCGGTGGCGGCGGCGCCCGCGCCCCAGGCCGCGCCGTCGCATGGCAACGGCACCACCATCATCGTCGGCACCAGCGATACGCTGGAAGGATTATCGCGGCGCTACAACGTGTCGTCGGCGGAGATCCTGCGCGCCAACGGTTACAAGGGCCCGCGCGTGCTGCGTCCCGGTCAGCAACTGATCATTCCGTCGCGGCAGATCGCGCAGGCGCAGCCGGCTCCAGTTGCCGCCGCGCCCGCGCCGAAGGTTGCGGCGGTTGCGCCAGCACCGGCCGCCGCGGGAATGCACTATGTCAATCGCGGCGACACGCTGATGAGCATCGCCCGCCGCAACAACGTCTCGGTCGCCGAGCTGGCGCGCGCCAACCGCATTGCGCCGACCGCGCAGCTCAAGGTCGGCAGCAAGATCGTGGTGCCCGCCGGCAAGGTCGCGGCTGTTGCTCCCGCGCCTGCCGTGAAGGGCGCGCCACCGGCGCAACTCGGCACCACCGCGCCGTCAGCGGCTCCCGCCGCCCGGCCGGCGCCGGTTCAGGTCGCGCAGGTGCCCGCCGAGCCGGTGCAGAAGGCACGTTTGGCCAATGCAGTCGAAACCCCGGCCGCCGCCGTTGAAGCCGCGCCGTCACCGGTGAAATCCGCCGAGGCGACCGGTGCGCTGCCGACCTTCCGCTGGCCGGTGCGCGGCCGCGTCGTCACCGCCTACGGCGCCAAGACCAACGGCAAGGCCAATGACGGCATCAACGTCGCGGTGCCGGAAGGCACGCCGGTGAAGGCCGCCGAGGACGGCGTCGTCGCCTATGCTGGCAACGAACTGAAGGGCTACGGCAATCTGGTGCTCGTGCGACACTCCAACGGCTATGTCACGGCGTATGCCCACGCCAGTGAACTGCTGGTGAAGCGCGGCGAGACCATCAAGCGCGGCCAGACCATTGCCAAGTCCGGCCAGTCCGGCGAGGCTGGCTCGCCGCAACTGCACTTCGAGATCCGCAAGGGCTCGACGCCGGTGGATCCGCTCAAGTTCCTCAACGGGGCGTAAGCGCGCTCGAGAAAGTATCCGATTGGACGTCATGGCCGGGCTTGTCCCGGCCATCGACGTTTTTAGAGCCGCGCGATTTTGAGGGCGTTGATGGCCGGAATGACTCCGGCCGTGACGCGCTGTTACTTCACTGCCAGCCGCACGCCGAGGCGACCGGCGAGTTCCTGCGTGAACTGCCAGGCGACGCGGCCGGAACGCGAACCGCGCGTGGTCGACCACTCCAGCGCCTCGTGCTCGAGTTGCTCGTCGTCGATCTTGATGCCGAAGTGGCCGCAATAGCCGCGCACCATGGCGAGGTATTCGTCCTGACTGCACTTGTGGAAGCCGAGCCAAAGCCCGAAGCGATCCGACAATGACACCTTCTCCTCGACCGCTTCGCCGGGATTGATCGCGGTGGAGCGCTCGTTCTCGACCATCTCCCGTGCCAGCAGGTGGCGGCGGTTCGAGGTCGCGTAGAGGATGACGTTGTCGGGACGACCTTCGATGCCGCCTTCCAGCACCGCCTTCAACGATTTGTATGAGGCATCGTTGCCGTCGAACGACAGGTCGTCGCAGAAGACGATGAACATGAATTCCGACGCCCGCAGCAGCGCCATCAGCGCCGGCAGACTCTCGATGTCCTCGCGGTGTATCTCGATCAGCTTGAGCTGGCCGTTGACGTCGCGCCGCGCATTGACGCTGGCGTGCGCCGCCTTCACCAGCGACGACTTGCCCATGCCGCGCGCGCCCCACAACAGCGCGTTGTTGGCGGGCAGGCCGGTGGCAAAGCGCTCCGTGTTCTCGATCAGGATGTCGCGCATCCGGTCGACACCCTTGAGCAGGCCGAGTTCGACGCGGTTGACCTTTGGCACCGGGATCAGCCGCCCGCTTGGATTCCAGATGAACGCCTCGGCCCTGGCGATGTCCTGCGGCTGGGTCATCTTGGTTCCGCCCGCGGACAGATGGGCCGCGATGGTTTCGAGCGCTCGGGCGATTCGATCCGTTGTGTTGTCCCTGGGCTGGGGCGAGGGACGTTTTGCCGCGCGGGCGGAGGCTTTCACGGCTTTGCCGGCAGGCTTGGCCCTGGTGGCGGAGAGGGCGGTTCGGGAGGGTTTTTTGCTTGGTTTTTTCGACATTTTCCGGGTTCCTGACCCCGCACCCATACCGACCCTTGCAAGCCCCCGCAACCCGGCCCGGATGCCGGGCGGAACAACCCCCTGACGGCGTTGCAATTGAAACCGTGGCCGTTATAGTCCGCGCGAATTTGACTGAAACCGGCCCGGACGCTGCCGCGTCGCGCCGGTTTGCCTCCATTTCACAAGGATTTCCGGATGTTGATTACTCCCGCCTTCGCT
>CAUJJN010000363.1 GCA_963204905.1 Pseudomonadota bacterium | reverse complement strand
ATCCCCGGGCCTTCCGCCGCCACGCGGTGCGGTTCTCCGCGCCGGTGTTTCCGGGCGAGACCGTGACGATGGACCTGTGGAAGGACGGCAACGTGGTGTCGTTCGAGGCCAAGGTGAAATCGCGCGGCGTCACCGTGATCAAGAACGGCCGGACGGAATTGGCGTAACAGTTTGCTGGTGCCGTCATGGCCGTGCGTGCCACGGCCATCCACGTCTTTCTCCTATTGCCGATGAAGACGTGGATGCCCGGAACACGTCCGGGCATGACGTCGTCAAAATTGGTGCGGCAAGGAGAAAGCCATGGGATTGCTTGACGGGAAAGTGGCGCTGATCACCGGTGCCGGCGGCGGGCTCGGCGAGGCTTACGCAAAACTGTTCGCGCGCGAGGGCGCGGCGGTGGTGGTCAACGATCTCGGCGGGCCGCGCGACGGCAGCGGGGCGGATACCTCGATGGCGCAAAAGGTGGTCGATGCGATCAAGGCGGAAGGCGGTCGCGCCATCGCCAACGGCGCGGATATCTCCACCGTGGCCGGCGGACAGTCGGTCTTCGACGACGCCATCAAGCATTTCGGTCGCGCCGACATTCTCGTCAACAATGCCGGCATCCTGCTCGACCGCAGCTTCGTCAAGATGAGCGAGGCCGACTGGGACAAGTGCCTCAAGGTGCATCTCAAAGGCACGTTCTGCGTCACCTCGCCGGTGTTCCGCTGGATGAAGGACAACGGTGGCGGCGTCATCGTCAACACCTCGTCCACCTCGGGGCTGATCGGCAATTTCGGCCAGAGCAACTACGGCGCGGCGAAGGGCGGCATCTGGGGGCTCTCCAACGTACTCGCCATCGAAGGCCGCAAGTCCAACATTCGCATCTGGACGCTTGCGCCGGGCGCGCTGACCCGGATGACCGCGGACCTGCAACGCTATATCGACAATCCCGGCGCGGCGCTGGGGCCGGACGGCATCGCGCCGGCCGTGCTATACATGGTCAGCGACCTCTCCGGCGACCAGACCGGCAAGGTGCTTGGCGTCTCCGGCCCGCGCGGCGTGCGCGAGATGAAGATGATGGAAATGGAAGGCTGGAAGCCCCCGCATGACGGCTGGAAGGCCGAAGATATCGTGACCCATGCCGGGGAGATCTTCTTCTCCGACGAGGCGATGGCCGCACGACGATTTTGAAAGAACGACGATGAAACTGACTCACGATGCCAGCGGCACCTTCGCGATCGCGCCAACACCCTTCCATGATGACGGCCGCATCGACGGGCGTTCGATCGATCGCCTGGTCGATTTCTACACCGAGGTCGGCTGCAACGGCGTTACCGTGCTCGGCATTCTCGGCGAAGCGCCGAAGATGGACGCAGCAGAGGCCGAAACGGTGGCGGTGCGCTTCATCAAGCGCGCGGGATCGTTGCAGACGGTGGTCGGTGTCTCCGCGCCGGGCTTCGCGGCGATGCGCTCCCTTGCGAGGGCGTCGATGGACGCGGGCGCGGCGGCGGTGATGATCGCGCCGACGCCGAACCTGCGCACCGACGATCAGATCGTCACCTATTTCAAGCAGGCTGTGGAAGCTATCGGCGACGATATCCCGTGGGTGTTGCAGGATTATCCTCTGACTCTGGGCGTGGTGATGACGCCGGCGGTGATCCGCAGGATCGTGATGGACAGTCCATCCTGCGTGATGCTCAAGCACGAGGACTGGCCGGGTCTGGAGAAGATCACCGCGCTGCGCGCTTTCCAGAAGGATGGCTCGTTGCGGCCGCTGTCTATTCTCACCGGCAATGGCGCGACATTCCTCGATTTCGAGATGGAGCGCGGCGCCGACGGCGCCATGACCGGCTACGCTTTCCCTGAACTGTTGATCGACGTGGTGCGACTGTCGAAGGAGGGCAAGCGCGACGCGGCGCATGATCTGTTCGACGCGCATCTGCCGCTCATTCGTTACGAGCAGCAACCCGGCGTCGGCCTGGCCGTGCGCAAGTATGTGCTCAACAAGCGCGGCATGATCGCATCCGCCGCACAGCGCAAGCCGGGCTCGTCGTTGAGCGCCAAGGCGCGCGAGGAAGTCGATTACCTGCTGTCGCGCGTGGCACGCGTCGACAAGCGCGCGTTGACCGCGCCGCAGGCGAGCGCAGCGGGTTAGGGGAGAAGCCGGATGTCCACCGAAGCCGCCGCCGCACGTCCTGCCTCGACCATTCTGCTGTTGCGCGAGGGCAGGAGCGCCATCGAAGTCTTCATGATGGTGCGGCACTATCAGATCGAGTTCGCGTCCGGCGCGCTGGTGTTTCCAGGCGGCAGCGTCGATCCCGGCGACCGCGACATCGTCGAGGACCCCGCGCTCTGCGAGATCGGCGGTGGTCTTGATGCGTCGGCGTTGCAATTTCGCGTCGCCGCGATCCGCGAAACCTTCGAGGAAAGCGGCATTCTGCTGGCGCGCCCGCGCGGTTCGCAGGAGCTGATCGCCGGGTCGCGCGCGGCCGCCGTTGCGGATGCGCATCGCATCGCCCTGTGCGAGGGCAAAATGTCGTTTCGCGAGATTCTTGCAGCGAACGAATTGATCCCGGCGGTCGATCGTCTCGCTCACTACGCGCACTGGATCACGCCGGAAGGACAGCCCAAGCGTTTCGATACGCATTTCTTTCTGGCGAAGGCGCCGCCGGAGCAGGTCGGCGCGCATGACGGCCGCGAGTCCACCGATTCGATCTGGGTGTCGCCGCAGGAGGCGCTGGACGGCGGCAAGAGTGGTCGCTTCATTCTGCCGTTTCCCACCACGCGCAACCTGATCAAGCTTGGCAAACAATCCGGCGTCGAAGCCGCGATCGAGGCTGCGCGGGGCTCGCGCGTCGTGACCGTGATGCCGGTGATCACCAAGGATGGCGGCAAGCGTTATCTGCGCATTCCCGCCGAAGCCGGCTACGACGGCGAATTGTTCGACGCCCCGACGCGGTGATCGATGCACGGCCGGTATCGTGCTGTATATGGCAGCGCAACCGCTGCTCTCGCCCGAAGTTGCCGCTTGGGCAAGGCGTTGAATAATCATTGCAATCGATGTGCTTAAGCAGGCCGCCAACCTGCGACTGCGGGTAAGGAACCGTGTCCGGATAACGTCACGGACTACCTCCGGCGGCAGTTATGTTGCGTCGCGGGACACGGCGTGCGTCTACTTCTGTAGTCGCGTTGACAGAGTTTTTCGCGCCGGCCTAGCCTTCACGACCGCCTACAAAAGGCGAGCAGGGAGGATGGCATGAGAGCTTTCTCGGATTCGATCGACGTTGCGTCACGGCACGTCGATCAAGGATCGTACCGGCGCGGTTTTCATAAGTATGTCGTCGCCGGCATGGCTGCGGCTGCATTGGTGCTGTCGTTCGGAAGCGACGGCGCGAGCGCCAAGGACAAGGATGCCAAGGGCTCTGCCGCGCATATCAAGGCGGTGACGTCGGCAGTGGACGGCAAGGCGATCGAAGCCAACGCCAAGGCGACCAAGGACTGGCTCAGTTACGGTCTCGACTACGCCGAAACGCGCTTCAGCAAACTCGACAAGATCAACGACGGAAACGTCAAGAATCTTGGTCTGATGTGGACTTACAATCTCGAATCCATTCGCGGCGTCGAGGCGACGCCGCTGGTCGTCGATGGCATCATGTATGTCACTGCGTCGTGGAGCGTCGTGCACGCGGTGGACGTGCGCACCGGCAAGCGAATCTGGAGTTTCGACCCCGGCGTCGATCGATCGAAGGGCTATCGTGGGTGCTGCGACGTCGTCAATCGCGGCGTCGCGCTCTACAAGGGCAAGGTCTATGTCGGCGCTTACGACGGCCGCCTGGTCGCGCTCGATGCGGCGACCGGAAAGAAGGTCTGGGAAAAGGACACCATCATCGATCATGCCTTCTCCTACACGATCACCGGCGCGCCGCGCGTCGTGAAGGGCAAGGTCATCATCGGCAACGGCGGCGCGGAGTACGGCGTGCGCGGTTATGTGACGGCCTACGACGCCGAAACCGGCGCGCAGGCATGGCGCTGGTTCACGGTGCCTGGCGATCCGTCGAAGCCGTTCGAGGACGAGTCGATGGCGAAGGCCGCGAAGACCTGGGACCCGGCCGGAAAATACTGGGTCGGCGGCGGTGGCGGCACCGCCTGGGACACCATGACCTTCGATCCGCAGTTGAACCTGCTTTATATCGGCACTGGCAACGGCTCGCCGTGGAATCGCAAGCTGCGCAGCCCCTCCGGCGGCGACAATCTTTATCTGGCGTCGATCGTCGCTCTTAATCCCGATACCGGGAAATACGTCTGGCACTATCAGGAGACGCCCGGCGACAACTGGGACTACACCTCGACGCAGCCGATGATCCTTGCCGACCTCACCATCGAGGGGAAGCCGCGCAAGGTCATCATGCACGCACCGAAGAACGGTTTCTTCTTCGTCATCGACCGCACCAACGGCAAGTTCATCTCGGCGAAGAATTTCGTCGATGTGAACTGGGCAACGGGCTTCGACAAGGACGGCCGCCCGATGGAGGTGGCGGAGGCGCGCGGCGACAAGCCGTTCGATGCGATCCCCGGTCCGTTCGGGGCGCACAACTGGCACCCGATGTCGTTCAATCCGAAGACCGGACTGGTCTATCTGCCGGCGCAGCATGTGCCGCTCAATCTGACGGCGGAGCCCACCTTCAAGCACAACGAGGTGTCACCCGGGAAGGCGATGTCCGGCATCGGCTGGAATCTCGGTTTCGCGGTCAACGCGACGCCGCCCAAGAGTCAGCCGTTCGGCCGGCTGATCGCGTGGGATCCGGTCAAGCAGCAGCAGGTCTGGAAGCAGGACTATGTTTCGCCGTGGAATGGCGGCACGCTGACCACGGCCGGCAATCTCGTCTTCCAGGGCACTGCCGACGGTCGCTTCGTCGCCTACAATGCCAAGACCGGCGACAAGCTGTGGGAGCAATCGACCGGCACTGGCGTCGTCGCGGGGCCGGCCACCTACATGGTTGACGGCGTGCAGTACGTCTCCATTGCCGTCGGCTGGGGCGGTGTGTTCGGTGAAACGCAGCGGGCCACCGACAAGGAAGCGGCCGGAACGGTCTTCACCTTCGCCATCGGCGGCAAGGCGAAGCCGCCGGAGTTCACCAAGCTGCAACTCGCGGGACTGGTCGAAGGCGTCAAGTACGATCCCAAGGACGTCGGGCCGGGTACGCTGCTCTATGTCACCAACTGCGCGTTCTGCCATGGCGTGCCGGGGGTGGATAAGGGCGGCAACATCAAGAACCTCGGCTATTCCGCGCCGGAAACCATCACCAACCTGAAAGACATCGTCTTCAAGGGACCGTTCATGGACCGGGGGATGCCGGACTTCACCGGCAAGATCAGCGAGGACGATGTCCGGCAGATCCAGGCTTTCATCCAGGGCACGGCGGACGCCATTCGTCCGAAGAAATAGACGCCGGCGCCGGGTGACCGGCGCGGTCAACGCACAGGCGGCGCGTCGGCCCTCGGTCGGCGCGCCGTTTGCGTTCGGGTGCTCCCCAGCCAATGTCCGATGTGCTAGCTTTGCAAGGCGAGCATCGGCCCCTTGCACCGGAGCCGCTTGGAAATATCGCTCTGGGATAGCATCCGACCATGGCAGGTGATTGTGCGCTTTCCATTCCTGGCGACTGATCTGGCGAGCACCGGCGCTTTCTTTTGGTTCGGCATCATCATCGCGGCGCTCGCCGGAGCCGCGCTCGGCTATATCGCGGCGCTCACCGGTCGCAAGGAGCGCGTCGTCGCCGCTGACGATCGCGCCGGCAAGGCGGAGCGTCGGTTCGCCGAGGCGGAGGAGAGCTACCGCAAGCTGTTCGACGGTTCGATCGACGGCATCTATGTCACCACCCCCGATGGGCAGTTGCTGAACGCCAATCCGGCGCTGGCCCGGATGATGGGTTACGACAGCGCCCGCGAACTGATCGAGAAAGTTACCGATATCGCCAGCACCATCTACCTCGATCCTTCGGTCCGCACCGAATATCAGGAGCGCATGGCGCGTGATGGTATGGTGCGTGAATTCGAGTACCAGGTCCGGCAGCGAGACGGCACCGTGTTGTGGCTCTCCGACAGCGCGACGACAGTGCGCGATAAGGCGGGCAATGTGGTCCGCTACGAGGGTGTGGTCCGCGACATCACCAACCAGAAGCGCGCGGAGGAGGAGGTCGCCGAAGGCCGCCGTCGTTTGCAGGAGGTGATCGACACGGTCCCGGCGGTGATCAATCTCAAGGACATGCAGATGCGCTATGTCCTGATGAATCGCTATATGGCGAACATCTTCAACATCGAGCCTGACGACGCGATCGGCCGCACCACCACCGATATCATGTCGCGCTACGGCGCGCAGAAAACCGACGTGAACGATCGCCGCGTGCTTGAAGCCAGGCAGGAACTCGGTTTCTACGAGGAGGAGTACATCGATTCCTCCGGCACCATGCGGCAATGGCTGGTCAACAAGCTGCCGTTGCGCGGATCGGACGGCGAGATCAAGCAGATCGTCACCGTGGCGCTGGATATCGGCGAGCGCAAACGCAACGA
>CAUJJN010000362.1 GCA_963204905.1 Pseudomonadota bacterium | reverse complement strand
CCGGGCCAGTAGTTGAAGCCGGAATCGGTGCGGCGGCGGACCAGCGCCATCACAAATCTCCGCTCAAATGCCTTTCGGGTTGCGCCGCAATCCGCTCCAGCAATTTCTTGATTTCACGGTTCTGCTCGCCCTGTCCGTCGGCCCATTCGCGGATCATCTGCTGTTCGCCGCGCATGTGCTGCACCAGCCCCTGGATCGCATCGGCGAGGTTCGCCATCGCCGCGGTGGTGCCGCGGCTCGCTCCCATTTCCTCGACACTGGTGCGCAATCGCTCGACCGCGGCCTGCATCTCGTTGCCGCCGGCGGCGGTGGGGCCGCTCTCCCCGGTGTATTCGCGCACGGTGGAGGCCAGCCAGTCCTCAAGGTCGGTATAGAAACGGTTCTGCGCCTGGCTGGATTGCAGGTCGAGGAACCCGAGGATCAGCGATCCGGCGAGGCCGAACAGCGACGACGAGAACGAAATGCCCATGCCGCCGAGCGGCGCGGCGAGACCTTCCTTCAATGTGTCGAACATCGATCCGGAATCGCCGCCGACCTTCAGCCCGTCGATGATGTGGCTGACCGAGCCGACGGTTTCGATCAGGCCCCAGAAGGTGCCGAGCAGGCCGAGGAACACCAGAAGGCCGGTCATGTAGCGCGAGATGTCGCGCGCCTCGTCGAGGCGTGTCGCGATCGAGTCGAGCAGATGCCGCATGGTCTGCTGCGAGATCGACATCCGCCCGGTGCGCTCGCGCCCGAGGATGGCGGCCATCGGCGCCAGCAGCACCGGCCGACGGTCGAGCGCCAGGCCCGGATCGGCGATGCGGAAGTTGTTGACCCATGCAACCTCGGGATAGAGCCGGATCACCTGACGGAACGACAGGATGGTGCCGATCAGGAGCACCGCGAGGATGAGGGCGTTAAGGCCGGGATTGGCCATGAACGCGGCCATGATCTGCTTGTACAGCACCACCGCGACCAGCGCACACAGCACCAGGAACACCAGCATGCGCACCAGGAAGATGCGCGGCGACGACAGCTTGGTCAGTTCGAGTTCGAGGGAGCTGCGGGATGCGGAGCCTTGCGCCATGGTGCTTTCATCAGGTTCGAGAAACGCATTCGTCGGTCGCAATATGGCACAGCGAGCGCGTGAGGGAAGCACATCGGATCGCGAAACCACCGCTCAAGGCCCGACGAGCCGTCCGGCGGCGCGTGGATCTCCGCCGGCACGGCCCATATGGAAGCGTGCCATCATGACAACAGCTTGAATTCGTGTCCGCTTTCAGGCGATCTGGCTGAGCCATCGGGCGAAAATGCGTTCCGCCTGCGCGGGAATGCGCGAGGCGACCTGCGCTGTTGCACTGCGAAGAGCGGGGATCGAGATTTTCGCCGCGCCGAGTTCAACGGTGTGACCGACATACCATTCCGCGAGTCGCGCCGGATCGGCCTCGATGTGGAATTGCAGCGCGAGGGCGTTTCGTCCGAATGCGAAAGCCTGATTCGCGTAAGCGGGCGTGGAGGCAAGTCGGGTCGCTCCGGCCGGCAGATCGAAGGTGTCGCCGTGCCAGTGCAGCACCGTCGCATCGGGGTCGCCGAGCGGGGCGAGGCAGGAGGCGCGGCCTTCGTCGGTCAATTGCAGCGGTGCCCAGCCGATTTCCTTGACCGGCCCGGCATAGACACGCGCGCCAAGCGCCGCCGCCATCAACTGGCTGCCGAGGCAGACGCCGAGGGTCGGCCGGTCGCCGGCAAGGCGTCTTTCCAGCAGCGCGATCTCGCGCGTGAGAAAAGGATAGTCATCAACGTCGCCGACGCCGATTGGTCCGCCCAGCACGATGAGCAGATCGGCGGTGGTGATCTCCGGCTGGGCGAGGTCCGCGGTCGCGGCGTCCAGGATGTCGTAGCGCCATCCAGCGCGCGTCAACGCCGGCGCCAGCAGGCCGAGATCCTCGAAAGCCACGTGCCGCAACGCGATTGCGCGGGGTTGCCGGTCGGTCATCAGATTCACCTGGAGCGGCCGCTTCGTTGCGGCTTGAGCGGGGCGGCGGCTGCCGCAGCATGGAGGGATATCGTCGAGCGACCGACTATACAATCTTCGTGAATGCCGACAACGCGCCAAACATCATGGTTGTTTTGTCGGGGACGCAAGGTAATGTCGGCGCGTTCTGGTTCGATGTCGTTTCGCGCGGCGGGCTGTGCGTCCGTGCCGCGCGGCGTGGCGGATTTCGGAGCGAGGACATCGAATGCCAACCGCCACCCTGCCGGGCAACCTCATGTGTGATCGAGATGCCTAAGTCCGCCGTCAAGCCATTGGCCGCAAAATCATCCGCCGCAAAACCGCTGCCGTCGCTCAGTGTTCGCATCGATTTCGATTCCGACAGCCGGCTCGGTCCGGGCAAGATCCAATTGCTGGAAAGCATCGCCGCCTGCGGTTCGATTTCCGCCGCCGGCCGCGCGATGGAGATGTCCTACAAGCGCGCGTGGGATCTGGTGGATGAGATCAACAGGATGTGCGGGCAGGCCGCAGTGGCGCGGCAGACCGGCGGCAAACACGGCGGCGGCGCGACGCTGACGGCGTTCGGCGCCTCGCTGGTCGAGCGTTACCGACGCATCGAGCGGGCGGCGGCGACTGCGGCGCGCAAGGATCTCGCGTCGTTGCGCTCGGATATCGGGCGCGGCGGCAAGGCGGCGACATAAAGCGATTCGCGTTCTGGCTCGTCAGCCAGCGTACCACCGCCGGGCACAGGCTGGCGAAATGATGCCGTTCCCCGAACGACTATGCCGGCCGTGACAGGAATGGCGTCCATCTGAACGGACCTGCTTCAACGGCGCTCCGCGAGGTTTGCGCTGGCGATGCTGTCGACGTCGCTCAGTGCGTGGAAAACGATGAGCGCCGAACGCAACCGCAACTGAAAGCTTCGCCGAGTGCGTTCTGCTGTTGTCGTTGCATGGTGAAGCAGACACCGAAGCCATCGGGCGTGCGCAGGGTGACGATATTGGTGCCGGGGTCCGGCGATTGCTCCACCGCCCAAGAGCCGAGCGGAAATGTGAAGCGGAGGCTGTCGTCGCGAAACTGGCGGCGCAGGGCCTGTTCGATCAGTGCCGGCATCGTCATCGCCAGCGCGCTGGCCTGTTCCAGGGGAAGTCTGACAGCGACCTGTTGGCCGGACGTGTCGGTGAAGCCGAGCGAAATCGTCTTGCCATCGGGTGCGACCGCGCACGTCGTCAGCGCCTGGCTGTCGATCTCCGTCTCTGCGATCGTCCTGGCGTTTCCCTTCGCGTTTCTCACGGCGGTCTACCTCTGTCACGCCACCATTATCGCGTTATGGCGTCAGGTCCAGCGCCGTTTCCGCTGTTTATAGCGAATCCATAAATTCCGATGACGGCGCGTGCGTATGATGTTATGAGTGCGTAATATACACTAAAATATAACGATGGAAACGCGGCAATGGCCAGTGCTTATTTGTGGCCGGCGTCACAAACCACAACCTGACGACGTCAGGACAAAGGGAGCGCAGAGCAATGAGCGATTTCAATCTTCTGATCGATGGCACGATGCAGCCGGGCGATCTCACGATGCCGGTATTGAACCCGGCGACCGAGGAGGTCATCACGCAATGTCCGCGGGCGTCGAAAGCGCAGCTCGACAAGGCGGTGGCGGCGGCGAAAGCGGCGTTCCCCGGCTGGGCCGCGACACCGATCGACGAGCGCCGCAAGCTGATT
>CAUJJN010000361.1 GCA_963204905.1 Pseudomonadota bacterium | reverse complement strand
GAAATGACGGAGTGAGGGCGGCTCGCCCCGACATGCCCCGCCGCCTTGCAGAGTTGATTGCCCGTATATCGGACCCCCGCCCGGAGTTCAATGGCGGCGGCGGGAGGCCGGTTCCCGTTTTGCCCGCTGATCGGTGGCGCTTTCGAGGTCACATCGGTCCGCCGCGGGAGGGTATGAGGGGGGCGCAATTGCGATGCCCGGCAAGGGCGCAATCCTGGGCTTTCTGCATCTCCGCGATGCTGATCGCAAGCCAGATCCCGGCTGCGGTCAGGCCGGCGGTAAAAACGAAAGCGGCGAGATTCGTCAGCATCCGATGACGGAATTCGTCCTGCTCATTTGCGGCGCGGCCATGGGGAGGTCCGGCCACCTGGCCGGTGGTCGCCACATTCGGCCGCGCTGCTTTGGGATGTTCCGGTGCGGTCGAAAGGGTGCGCGGGGTGAATTTGATCACGCGCGCACCGTCGTCGGATTGGGCTGGCACCTGAACTTTCATCATGTCCCTGTCGGTGTCGGCCGCGCGGCCACCCTGTCAGTCTAGCATAGCAGCGGAGCTTCGATCCAAAGCAAGACCGCGTGACAGCAATGCGGCAGTTCGCGGATGGCGGGCGAAGCCGGACGATATACCCTCATGATCTTGAACGGAACGGCGGCGGCCCACAATTCAAGGCTTTCAACGGCTGCGTGGCGGCCAGAGGAGATTGGGACATGAGCAACATCCGGGATCCCATGCTGCATCCGATTCCAATCCTTTCGCTGCGTCCGACCCAAATGACAGTCGGGATGCGCGAGGTGAAGGAAAAGCGTCGGCGCTGGCGGCAGCACAAGTCGAAGAAGAAGCAAGCCGAAGTCCTGGGTCAGCATATGATTCCGGTGATCCATGGCCCGGACAGCCATCATTATGTCGTCGACCATCATCACTTGGCGCGGGCGCTTCTTGATGAGGGCGTGGAGAACATTCTCGTCAGCGTCGTTGCGGATCTGACCATGGTGGATCAGGACGCATTCTGGCTGGTGCTCGACAGTCGGCGCTGGGTTTATCCGTATGACGCCAAGGGCGTACGCCATCACTACAAGGACATTCCGAAGTCGATCGCTGATTTGAAGGACGACCCGTTCCGAAGCCTCGCGGGCGAATTGCGCCGCGCCGGCGGCTTTGCCAAGGACACCACACCGTTCAGCGAGTTTCTATGGGCGGACTTTTTCCGTCGCCGCATGTCACGGAAGAACGTGGCGGCGGATTTCGAGAAGGCGATCGAAAAGGCGCTCAATCTCGCGCGGAGCAATGAGGCGGTTTATCTGCCGGGCTGGTGCGGGCCGGCGTCCGACTGACCGGCCGAGGTCGTATGGTTCGACGACGAGGCGTCGGGATCGTCGCTTTCGTGGTGGCGGGTGAAGCGGTGAAACAGCCGTTCGATCGGCCGACCGAAAAACAGCACGAGCGTGGCCAGGACGCCGGCGACCAGCACGATGCGCCATTGTCCGGCACCGCAGACGATGCCGATGCAGGCGGTGAGCCAGACGCAGGCCGCGCTGGTCAGGCCATGAATACGTTTGCCTGCCTCGTGATGAACAATGACACCAGCCCCGAGGAAGCCGATCCCGGTGAGGATGCCCTGGATCACCCGGCTGGTTGCGTCCGTCATGGAGGCGTGAATGATGCCGCCGTCCGCCAGCAGCACGACGACGGCCGCCGACAGTCCGACCAGCCCGAGTGTACGAACGCCAATGGGCTTTCCATGAAGGTCGCGATTGAGGCCGACCGCCCCGGCGGTGACGGTCGCGATTCCCAGGCGCAGAGCTGTTTCGGTTAATGCCGCGTCCACGGTCGCCTCATGTCTTCGGAAGGCGGCCCATCAGATAGAATTCGTCATTGGGGCGCATGTTGGTGAGGTTGGCCATCCGGTTCGACAATCCGAAGAAAGCCGAGACTGCGGCGATATCCCAAATGTCGTCGTTGCTGAAGCCGTGGCGGGCGAGTTCGGTGAAATCGTGCTCGGAAATCTTGTACGCTTCCGCGCTCACCTTCATGGCGAAATCGAGCATGGCCTTCTGGCGTGGCGTGATATCGGCCTTGCGATAGTTGGTGGCAATCTGGTCGGCGATCAACGGGTTCTTTGCACGGATGCGAAGGATCGCGCCGTGGGCGACGACGCAATACTGGCATTGGTTGGCGCTGCTGGTGGCGACCACGATCATCTCGCGCTCCGCCTTGGACAGGCCGCTGTCTTTATCCATCAGAGCGTCGTGAAAGGCGAAGAACGCGCGGAATTCGTCGGGGCGGTAGGCCAGAACGAGAAAAACATTGGGGACGAAGCCGGATTTTTCCTGCACCGCCTCGATTCGCGCGCGGATGTCCTCCGGCAGTTGCTTGAGCGAGGGGATTGGAAAGCGGTTGTTGGTTGCTGGCGTCATCTCGGGGCCCCGCAGGAAGAGCGTGAAAGGTTCGCGATCATAGGCGACCGAGGCGCAAACAAAAAGCTGCCCGAACGCATCCTGGCGGCCGACGGTCCTGCGGCGAGTGAGGGGCCCCAAGAACGCCGCCTGTCGCTCGGGCTGGAGGGCGTCAGCGCAAGGGCTTTTTCAGGAGGGAGAAGCGATCGGGATCGAGGCCGAGCGAGGGCTGGAGCATCGGCGCTTCGAAGCTTCGTGGCGTCGGCCTTGTGGCGACGCCGTCGTTCGGCTGGTCGCGATGCGAGGTCGCGCCACGCCAGCGTTCGATGATGGTATTGATGAAATGGGCATCGCGGCTGCTGTCCACCACCGGCGTGCTGGATATGGTGGACTCGCTGCGCGGCAGTTGATGCGTCGGGACATCCTTGAAGCGCAGCCGGGTGGGCAGCGCGACGCCTTCGCCAAACGCAAGCACCTCACGCGTCCCCAGCGAGGGGACGAATGACAACAGGTTCGCGGCGGCATCGGATACCGCGGAACGGAGCAGGGACTGGTCGCGGTCGTTGGCAAGCCTCATTGTGAAGAGTGTGCTGCACTGGGAGATGATGGTCGCGTCGAGTTCGGCGGGGCGCTGGGTTACCAGCCCGAGATAAACACCGTACTTGCGGCCTTCCTTAGCGATGCGGGAGACGGCCTTGCGCGTGGGGCCGAAGCCGATGTTGCGGTCCGCAGAGGCGTAACGGTGCGCTTCCTCGCAGACAAACAGCAATGGTGAGATGCCGTCGCTCCAGAGGCCGAACTCGAATGCCATGCGGCAGAGAACGGAAACCACGGAATCGACCACCTCCGCGGGGAAGCCGGCAAGCTGCATGACGGTCATCGGTCGGCCATTGGCCGGCAGCCGGAACAGATGGCTGATGACCTCCGCCATGGTGTCGCCGCCGACATTGGCGTTGTCGAACATGAAAGCGTAGCGCGGATCGTTGCGGACCATCTCGATACGGGAGATCAGCTTGTGATAGACGATGCGCGATAACTTGTTCTCCAGCCGGCCCATCCGTTCGTCGATCAGCGAAATCAGATCGACCAGCCGGTAGGGCACCGGCGTATCGGCCGCGTAGCTGTTGTTCCGAGGATCGAGACGCTTGAACCCCTGCCGGTCGCCGCTGCCGTACTGGGTGTAAAGGCCTTTGGCGAGCGGGATGACTTCAGCAAGGATTTCCAGTTCTTCCGGAACGCCGGGGCGCCCCCCGAACAGAACGTCGACAATTTCCTCGAAGTTGAATAGCCAGAACGGCAGTTTCAGATTCCGGGGATTGAGAACCAAAGCGTGATCGCCGAAACAGCGGCCGTACTCGTTATGCACGTCGAGCAGGAAAATCCGGAGTTGGGGGCGCGCCTTGAGAATTTCGTTGAGCAGCAGCGAGACGCCGCTGGATTTGCCCACACCGGTCGAGCCGAGCACCGCGAAGTGCTTGTTGAGCATTTCCTCGACATCGATGTAGGCGGCCACCGAAGGGTCCTGTTGCAACGCGCCGATGTTGATATGGTCGAGGCCTTTCGGCGCATAGATCGTGCGGAGTTCGTGATTCGAGATCAAGGCGATCGGGTCATCGATTGCCGGATAGCTGGCAACGCCGCGCCGAAAGCGTTGACGTTGCGGGTCGCCATAGATTTCGCCGAGCAGATCGAGCGACGCGCAAGCGTAATACCGATCGGACCCGGGCAGGCTTTCGCTGGTGATCTCGGTGATGATCGCGACGATGATCGCGGTCGCGCAACGAATGCTGACAAAGCGGCCGACGGTTGCCCGCATGTCGGCGGGGGAGACTTGCTGGCCAGCGTAAAGTCCGGCGCGCGCTTGCGAGCCGCGCACCGAAATGATCCGCCCGAAAGAGGTTTCAGGTGGTGAAAATGCCATGTCGCAATCTGCGTGTTGCTCCGTAATTTTCCCACTATCCGTTGTGTTGTTTCAGAAAGTGTTAACCCGCGCGCCCCGGGCAAATGCTGCGTCCCAAATGTTGCGTCCCATGGGTCGCTAAAATCAAAGTCGCTATCAGGACCGGGCAGCGTCCGTTCGGCGCTGAAGACCAGCAAGCGATGACTTGCAAAGCGTAGGGCGGCCATCTAAAAGGACGCGCGGCGAGAGCGATTGGAAATTGTCGATTGACAAGGACCTTGCGAGTTCAGCGTAAGGTCTTGTATCCACTCGCGAACCCTTTTGGGGAATGGTGTAACGGTAGCACAACAGACTCTGACTCTGTTTGTCTTGGTTCGAATCCAGGTTCCCCAGCCATCGCTTGGCTAACGCCCCGCAATCGCTGAATAATCCCAGAAAACCAACGCTTCTTGCTCGGTCCGGTCGTGCCAGGTCCAGCTCGCTTGGCCGAGAATCCACCTGCCGCGCGGCGCTCGACGGATTGGCTTCATCGAAGGGATTTATTCCTTTGATCGAGGAGCCCAGCCCGACATGGCGCGGTTTCGAAATTCAGCCGTTTCCTGTCTTTGATGAGTCAACGGTTTGATGTGATCCGTCGTCCTGCATCGTGGAGCAGCGGGTGTTTTGATGGTGATCGGACATGACAGCACATCCTTCGCAGGAGGTCTGGCTTTTCGGGTTCGTCTACGAGAGAGCGCGAGCTTGATCCGCGTATCCATCCTTCCCAAGAACGATGGGTTGGCGCATCAATCCGGCAATGACTCTCTAATACGTTGCTCGGCCGCCGGAGATATCGAACACCGCGCCGGTCGAGAAGGCACAGTCTTCGGAAGCGAGCCACGCGACCATCGCAGCAAGTTCTTCCACCAGCACGAAGCGGCCTTTTGGAATCTTCGACAGCATGAAATCGATGTGCTGTTGCGTCATCTGATCGAAAATGGCGGTTTTCGCCGCCGCCGGTGTCACCGCGTTGACCGCGATCTCATAGCCGGCGAGCTCCTTGCCCAGCGATTTGGTCAGCGCGATCAGGCCCGCCTTCGAGGCCGAGTAATGCGCGGCGTTGGGGTTACCTTCCTTGCCGGCGATCGATGCGATGTTGACGACGCGGCCATAGTTTTGCTTCACCATCGTCGGCACCACTGCCTTGCAGCAGATGAAGGGGCCATCGAGATTGATGCGGAGAACCTTGCGCCACTCGTCGAGATCGGTCTCCCATACGGTTTTGTTGATACCGGCGATGCCGGCGTTGTTGACGAGAATGTCGATCCTGCCGAGTTGGGCCAGCGTGGCGTCGCGGGCTTTTTCCACTGCGGCGAGATCCGAAACATCGACCTGAATGGCCGTCACCGCCGCGCCGATCTGTTTCGCGGTCGTCTCGGCCAGCGCGATGTCGTGATCCCAGATCGCGACTTTCGCGCCGGATGACACGAACCGTTCGGTGATGGCGCGGCCAAAGCCTTGCGCTCCGCCGGTAACCACGGCGCAGCGGCCGTTGAGATCGATCTTGTTCATTGCGGGCTCCCTCTAAAGCGTCCAGCCGCCGTCGATAATGTGCGCGACGCCGGTGGTGAAGGCGCTTTCGTCGCTGGCGAGATAGACCGCGAGCGAGGCGATTTCCTCGGCGGTGCCGAGCCGCCCCATCGGTTGGCGGCTGACGAACATCTCGCGGCCGCCAGCGCCGAGCGCGGCGGCGCGGCCGAGCATCGACGGCGTCTCGATGGTGCCGGGGCAGATGCAATTGCAGCGGATGCCCTTGGCGATGAAGTCGGCGGCCACCGCGCGGGTCAGGCCGGCGACGGCGGCTTTTGTCGCGCCGTAGACGTAGCGGTTAGGTGCCGCCTTGAACACGCCGGCGGCGGAGGCGATGTTGATGATCGAGCCGCGACCAGCCTCAAGCATTCCCGGCAGGAAGGCGCGCAGCGTGCGATGCATGGATTTCACGTTGAGGTCGAATGAGAAATCCCAGTCGTCGTCGCTGCATTCCAGCACGGTGCCGTGATGCACGAAGCCGGCGGCATTGAGCAACACGTCGACAGTGCCGACCTGTTTCGCCATCGCCGCGACGGCGGCGCTGTCGCGGGCGTCGAGACGAGCAACTTCCGCGACGCCTTCAGGAATTAGCGCTGCGAGGTGCTTGTCGTCGATGTCGGTCGCGATCACGGTCGCGCCTTCACGGGCGAAGGCGATGGCGCTGGCGCGGCCGATACCAGCCGCCGCCGCCGTCACGAATGCACGTTTGCCCTTTAATCGGCCGGACATGATGTTTCTCCCTGAGACCTCAAGTCCGTTTCGCTTCGTTGAAACAGACACGACGTTTATTTTGTTTGAGCATCATCCTTCACCGGAAAACGGATTTCACTTCTCGGGATCATGCTCAGTGATTGTCGCGGGCGACTCCGACACGGCCGACGATGTCCTGATAACGCGTCGCGAACTCCATGCAGGCGCCCGTGGCGTGCTGGCCCACCGTGTTGCGATACATCTCCTGCCACGGCGTTTGATTCGCAGGGTAGGGGAAGCCGCCCTTGGCCTTGAGTTCAACGCGGCGCCGCTTCACCTCCGCGTCGTCGATCATGATGTTGGCGGTGCCCTTGTTGAGGTCGATGCGCACCATGTCGCCGGTCTTCAGGATGGCGAGGCCGCCATCCGCCGCCGCTTCCGGCGTCGCGTTGAGGATCGACGGCGATCCCGAGGTGCCAGACTGGCGACCGTCGCCGATGCAAGGCAGCGAGAGGATGCCGCGTTTGATCAGCGCGGCTGGCGGTTGCATGTTGACCACTTCCGAGCCGCCCGGATAGCCGATCGGGCCGACGCCGCGCACGAACAGGATGCAATTCTCGTCGATGTCGAGCGACGCATCGTCAATGCGGTGGTGATAGTCCTCCGGACCTTCGAACACGATGGCGCGGCCTTCGAAGGCATTCGGGTCTTTCGGATTGGAGAGGTACCGATCGCGAAATTCCTTCGAGATGACGCTGGTCTTCATGATGGCCGAATCGAACAGATTGCCGCGCAGGACGAGGAAACCGGCGTCGTGCACCAGAGGCTTGTCGTAACTCCAGATCACGTCGCCGTCGGGCTTTGGCGCATCGCGGCAATTGTCGCCCATGGTGCGGCCGTTGACGGTCATCGCGTTTTCATGGATGCGCTTGTGCCGCATCAGTTCGCCGACCACGGCGGGGACGCCGCCGGCGCGATGATACTCCTCACCGAGATAGAACCC
>CAUJJN010000360.1 GCA_963204905.1 Pseudomonadota bacterium | reverse complement strand
GTGAACAGCTTGAAGTCCTCGACAACGCGGCCGGCGAAGATCAACCCCTGCGACGGATCATCGGGGTCGACGAAGGTGCCGGCATCGCCGATGCAGTAGAAGCCTTCCTCGTCGAACACCTTGGCGGTGAGATCAGGCTGGTTGTAGTAGCCCGGCGTGACGTTGATACCGCGCAGCCGCAATTCGTATTTCGGCCCCGCCGGCACCAGCTTCAGTTCAACGCCAGGGAACGGCAGGCCGATCAGTCCGACGCGCTCGGTATCCCAATAGGTGCCTGTCGATGTCGGCGCGGTCTCGGTCGAGCCCCAGCCGGTGTAGAACACGATGCGCTCGCCGGTGGCGCGCACCGCCAGGGCCTGCACGCGATCGTAAAGATCATCGGGCAGCCGCGCGCCGCCATAGGCAACGATGCTCAGGTTCTTGAAGAACGACCGGCACAGCGCGTCGTCTTTTTCCATCGCCGCCGCCAGCACCGCGTAGCCGACCGGCGCGTTGGCATAATAGGTCGGAGAAATCTCGCGCAGGTTGCGCAACGTCTCCTCGAACTGTCCGGGCACCGGGCGGCCGTCATCGATGTAAAGCGTGCCGCCTTCGATCAGCGCCGGATTGAACAGCGCGTTGCCGCCCATGGTGTGATTCCACGGCATCCAGTCGAGAAACACCGGCAGCGGCCCGTTGGGATCGCGCGGCCTCACCTGCATCATCATCGCCGCGTTGGCGCACATCATGCGCTGCGTGTTAACGACGGCTTTCGGCATTCCGGTAGAGCCGGAGGTAAACAGCAATTTACCGATGGTGTCCGGCGTGATCTTCGCGACCGACCGCGCCACCGCGTCGGTGATCTCGGTGGCGGCGAGATCGGCGTAAGAGACGCTGGCGATTCCCTCCGCCGGGCGGTCGACATGCACCACGGTGATGCCGGCGAGATCCAGCGCCCCGAGCGCCTTGGCGAAGGAGGCCCCATCCTGCACCATCACCAGTTTCGGCTTGATCAGGCCAAACAGGTATTTCAGCTTGGCATGATCCTGACTCATCAGCGAGTAGGCAGGCGACACCGGCGCAGCCGGATGCCGCGCCTGCATCGCCGCTTGCGTCATCAATGCGTGCTCGATGGAGTTGCCGGAGAGGATCGCAACCGGGGCGCCCTCGGGCAGTTTCATATCGAGGATCGCCTGCGTCAGCGCGTCAACGGTGCGCTTGGCCTCCGCATAGCTGACGCGATGCCAGTCGCGGTTCGGTCCGCGCCGCTGCGCCAGCCAGGTATGATCGGGGCGTTCCACCGCCCAGCGCGCCAGCGCGGCGGGAATGTGCGGCAGGTAATCGTTCAGCGGAAAACGCGACTTCATCACGATCACGCCGTCCCGCCGACGCTCCACCGCGATGTCGCGCGGCAGCCAGTTCACCTTGCGGAACGGCGGCTTCTGAAGAACCTTGGCCGCGTTGCCTTCCATGGTCACTCTCCCGTTGCCGTGCGCGGACCGGATTTGTTTCCGGTTTCTAGCGGCGAATGTAGATCGGTTTGCGTTTTTCGAGGAAGGCGCGAATACCTTCGTTGAATTCTTCGGAGCGGCTGCACAATACCTGGTTGCGATCTTCCATGGCGATGACCGCTTCCAGCGACCCGGCATCGACGCTCATGTTGAGGCACTCCTTCGACAGCCGCAATCCCACCGGCGAAGCGGTCAGCATTGCGTCGATGTAGGGTTCCGCCGCGGCTTCCAGTTGCGCTTCCTCAACGACTTCGGACACCAGCCCGACCGCGAGCGCGCGCTCCGCGCCGATGAAGCGGCCGGTAAGGATCAATTCAGACGCCACCGACACGCCGACGAGACGCGGCAGGAAATAACTCGTGCCGATGTCGCAACCGCCGAGGCCGAGCTTGATGAAAGCGCAGTTCATCCGCGCGCCCTTGGCGGCGATACGGATATCCGACGCCAGCGCCAGCGCGAAACCGCCGCCCGCCGCCGCGCCGTGAACGAGGGAGATGATCGGCTGCGGACAGCGCCGCATCAACATCACGATGTCGGCGATACGCCGCTGCGAATCCAGTGACTCGGTGACGCCCGGCGGCTCCTGCCGCCCGGCGCGGCGCGCCATCGCTTCCTTGAGGTCGAGCCCGGCGCAGAACGCCTTGCCGGCGCCCTTGAGCAGCACCACGCGCGTGTTGCGATCGCGTTGCAGCTTGCCGAAGTAATCGTTGAGCGCATCGATCAAGCCTGGATCGAGCGCGTTGAGACTGTCGGGACGATTCAGCGTGACGCGGTCGAGGCCGTCGTCATGCTCGATCAAGAGCGGCTGCGTCATGCGAACACTCCCACAACTACTTTGTTCTCACGTTCACCACAGATGCGGCGCGCATTGCGTTGCCCTCTCCCCTTGCGGGAGAGGGCAACGCCTGCATCGGTATCGTATTCGATCGGGTGAGGGGTCCTTGATCTGGCAACCCCTCACCCGGCTTCTCGCTTCGCTCGAAACCACCCTCTCCCGCAAGGGGAGCGGGTAAAACGAACTACCGTGGCGCCATGCGGATGGCGCCGTCGAGGCGGATGGTTTCACCGTTGAGCATCGGGTTCTCGACAATATGAACCGCCAGCGCGCCGTATTCGTCGGCCGCGCCGAGCCGCGCCGGATGCGGCACCTGGGCGCCGAGGCTCTTGCGGGCGTCCTCGCTGAGACCCATCAGCAGCGGCGTCAGGAACAGGCCCGGCGCGATGGTGTTGACGCGAATCTTGTGCTGCGCGAGATCACGCGCCGCCGGCAAGGTCAGGCCGACCACGCCGCCCTTCGAAGCCGAATAGGCGATCTGACCGATCTGACCTTCATAGGC
>CAUJJN010000359.1 GCA_963204905.1 Pseudomonadota bacterium | reverse complement strand
GACAGCGCCATGATCAGCGAGTTGAGCAGCATCATGCCGACCGGCTCGCGCGTGGTGCCGGAGGAGCCGACGAACAGCGTCTTGTAGTAGGTTTCGATGAAGTGTCCGCCGGGCCACAGCGACATCTGGCCGTTGGCGATCGCGGCGTTGTCCTGCGTCGAGGCGACGAAGGCGAGATAGACCGGAAACGCCACGATGGCGATGCCGATCCAGAGGATGCCGTGGGCGACGTAACGCCGGATGCCTTCGTTCTCGACCATCAGTACGTCACCTTGCGTTCGACGAAGCGGAACTGGACGGCGGTGAGCGCGATGACGATGCCCATCAGGATGACCGACTGCGCCGCTGAGGAGCCGAGATTGCCGCCGAGCAGGCCATCGGAATAGACCTTGTAGACCAGCGTTTCGGTGGCTTTCGCGGGGCCGCCGCGGGTCATGGTGTCGATGATGCCGAAGGTGTCGAAGAAGGCGTAGACCACGTTGATGACGATCAGGAAGAAGATGGTCGGCGTCAGCAGCGGGAAGGTGATGGTCCAGAACCGGCGGATCGGCCGCGCGCCGTCGATGGCGGCGGCCTCGTGCACGCTTTTCGGGATGCTTTGCAGGCCGGCGAGGAAAAACAGGAAGTTGTAGGAAATCTGCTTCCACGCCGCCGCGAGGATGATCAGCAGCGCCGCCTGATTGCCGTCGAGCAGCGGATTCCAGTCGACGCCCATCGCGCGCAGGCCATGCGCCAGAATACCCAGCGACGGATTGAGCATGAAGATCCACAGCACGCCGACCACGGGCGGCGCCACCGCATAGGGCCAGATCAGCAGCGTGCGATAGACGCCGACACCGCGCAGCGGCTTGTCGGCCATCACCGCCAGCAGCAGCGCCAGCGACAGCGACGACAGCGCGATCGCGGCGGCGAACACGAAGGTGCGCACCACGGACGCGAAGTAATCCGGGTCGGCCAGCAGCTCCTTGTAGTTCTCGAACCAGACGAACATGGTCGAGAGGCCGAACGCGTCCTGCAACAGGAACGACTGCCACACCGCCTGCCCCGCCGGCCAGTAGAAGAACACCAGCACGATGATCATCTGCGGCGCGATCAACAGCCACGGCAGCCAGCGGGAGGTGAAGACGGATTGCTTTTGCATCAGCTACCGGCCCGCGTCGCTGCTCCCCTCCCCCCGCCCTTGCGGCGGGGAGGGGAGCAGGGATCGCCTTTGCGAAGGATCATCGAAGCGTACTCCGCATTTTCAACGATTGATCCAACAGAACGGTCTCATGGCAATGTCAGTATCGTTTCTCATTGATGTTCTGAAAGCGACCCTTACTTCGCCACAGTGCGTTCGAACTGGCGCAGCATGGTGTTGCCGCGCGAGACCGCCGCGTCGAGCGCTTCCTTCGCGGTCTTCTTGCCAGCCAGCGCCTGCTCGATTTCCTCGGCCCAGACGTCGCGGAGCTGCACCATGTTGCCGAGCCGCAGGCCGCGCGAATTCTCGGTCGGCTCCTTGTTGGTCAGTTCCTTCAACGGCGTTTCGAGATAGGGCTGGTCCTTGTAGAAGCCTTCCGCCTGCGCCTTGGCGTAAGCCGCCTTGGTGATCGGTAGGTAGCCCGACGATTTGTGGATATAGACCTGGCGATCAGTGTCGGAGAGGAAGGCGAGGAATTTCGCGACGCCTTTGTATTCGTCCGCCGATTTACCGCCCATCACCCACAGCGAGGCGCCGCCGATGATCGAGTTCTGCGGCGCGCCCTTGACGTCCGGGTAGTAAGGCATCGGCGCGTTGGTCCAGTTGAACTTGGCCTGCGACTTGACGTTGCCGAAGAACCCGGACGAGGTCAGGAAGATCGGGCATTCGCCGGAGGTGAAGCGGCCTTCGCCGGCGTTGGTGCGGCCGGAATAGTCGTAGGTCTTGTCCTTCTGCAACTCGATCAGCTTCTCGAGATGCTTGACCTGCAACGGGCCGTTGAATTCCAGCACGGTGTCGAAGCCGTCGAGGCCGTTGGCCTTCGACGACAGCGGCACGTTATGCCAGGCCGACAACTGCTCGAGATTGACCCAGGTGACCCAGGCGTTGGAGAAGCCGCAGGTGGCGTAGCCCGCCGCCTTGAGTTTCTTCGCATCCTCGAACACTTCGGGCCAGGTCTTCGGAATCTCGGCGATGTTGGCTTTCTTCAGCGCGTCGAGGTTGACCCACATCACCGTCGACGACGAGTTGAAGGGAAACGACAGCATCTCGCCCTTCGAGGTCGAGTAGTAACCGGTGATCGCCGACAGGTAAGCCTGCGGATCGAATGTCTCGCCGGTCTCCTTCATCAGTTGATAGACCGGCTTCACCGCACCTTTCGCGGCCATCATCGTCGCGGTGCCGACTTCGAACACCTGCATGATGGCGGGCGCGTTGCCGGCGCGGAACGCGGCGATGCCGGCGTTCATGGTGTCGGCGTAGCCACCCTTGTAGGTCGGCACCACCTTGTAGTCGGCCTGTGAGGCGTTGAAGTCGTTGGCGAGCTTGACCACCACGTCGTTGTTGCCGCCGGTCATGGCGTGCCACCACTGAATCTCGGTCACCGCGAGAGCGGGGCTGCTCAGCGCCGAGGTGAGAGTCAACGCCAGCGCGGCGGCGGCGGTTACGGCGGCAAAATGTCGAATCGGCATCGCGTTCCTCCAGGTTCAGTCGTCATCTTCGTTTCGCGCGATAGCAGCGGCGGATGACGTGCAAGTGACCGTGCAAGCGACCGTTCAACCGAACGCCCAGCGGCCGGATGGTAAGGGGGAAGGTTGCCTCATGGAAAGGGAAAAACATCGCGCCCGCAGAACTTGCACCGACCGGCGCGTGCCGCCGTTCCGGGCGAATGCAGCCGAGAGCGCGTTTCCGTTTCTGATGGAATTGCCCGGACGATGTTCACCTCTCCCGATCGGGAGAGGTCGGAGCCGAAGGCTCCGGGTGAGAGCGTCATTGAGGCTGCACCCCCTCAGCCCAACCCTCTCCCATCGGGAGAGGGGCGCACTTCGTTTCACGCTTAGCGTTTCCGTTAAAGGCGGAACCGGCGTCAGCGCCGCCGTTCCTTGCCGCAGACCACACCCTGCGCCACCAGATCCGCGATCTGTTCCTCGGTGTAGCCGAACTCCTGCAACACGGTTTCGGTGTGCTGGCTGAATTTCGGCGGCAGATGGCGCAGGCTGGCCTTGGTGCGTTCGAAGCGGATCGGCGAGGCGACGCCCTTGTACCAGTCCTTCGCGATGACATCGCCGCGATGCCGGACGTGCTCGCTGTTGAGCGCCTTGTCGATCCCCTGCACCGGACCGGCGGGCAGGCCGGCCGTGAGCAGCTTTCGGCACAACGGTTCGCTGTCGTGATCCTTCAGGATGTCTTCCAGCTCGGCGCGCAGCGCCTGCCGGTTGGCGACGCGGTCGCGGTTGCGGGCGAAGCGCGGGTCGGTGCCCAGCTCCGGCCGGCCGAGTTCGCGGCACAGCTTGCGGAAGGTGCCGTCGTTGCCGACGCCCATGAAGATGTTGCCGTCGCGTGCCGGGAACACCGAATAGGGCACCAGGTTCGGGTGCTCGTTGCCGGTCAGCGCCGGCGGCTTGCCGGTGAAGAAGAAGTTCGCCGTATGCGGATGCATGATGGCAAGCCCGGTCTCGAATAGCGTGGTTTCGAGGAACTGG
>CAUJJN010000358.1 GCA_963204905.1 Pseudomonadota bacterium | reverse complement strand
CGTTCGCGCCGTCACTCAAGCACCCGGCGAGCACCGCAGCGTCCTCGATCGCCATACCGGCCCCTTGCGCGGCAAACGGCAACATCGCATGCGCGGCGTCGCCGAGCAGGGCGACACGACCATCGGTCCAGGTGACGGAGGCCGGCAGCGTGAACAAAGCCCATTTGCGCCATTGGGAGACCTGCGCGATGATCGCGCGCGCCGGTTCCGACCAGCGTGCGGCCGTGAATGCCGCGCCAGCTTCAGCGGCGGTGGCCGGAACGCTCCACCCCTGATCTTGCCAACGCCCCGAACTGATCGCGACGACGTTAGTTTGCTGTCCGTGCGCCAGGGGGTAGGTGACGAGGTGCGCGTTGCTTCCCATCCAGAGCTGAACGCGGGGTGATTCCACGTTGCCGAGCGGCAGGCGTTTTTCGATGATCCCCCGCCATGCGATCAAACCCGAGAAGCGCGGCAGGGTTGCGGGGGCAAGCTGCCGGCGTACTGCTGACCAGAGCCCGTCGGCACCGATCAGTGCCGCGACGCTTTCTCGTTGCAGCACCGTTCCCTGTCGCAGATCGACGGTAACGTGATCTGCGTCTGTTACGAAATTTTCGACTTCGCAGCCGAGACGAAGCTCGATGGAAGGATTCGTGCTTGCTTGCGCGGCGAGGGCGGTCTGCAAATCCGCGCGATGTATCACCCAGTAAGGTGCCGACCGGTCTGACTGATCGAGCGGCAATCGCACCAGCTCGCCGCCGCGCGGGCCGCTCATGACGCTGACGGCGTCGGGGGTGATGGCAGATGCCTCGAGACGCGATTTCAAGCCGAGGCCGACAAGCACACTGCTGGCGTTGGGCGATAGCTGCAAGCCCGCGCCGGCTTCCTCGAGACGTGAGGCTCTCTCCGCGACGATGACGAAGAAGCCCTTGCCGGCAAGCGCCAGCGCCGCGGTCAATCCTCCGATGCCGGCACCGGCGATAAGGATCGTGGCGCGCCGCTGATTCACGGGTGGATCAGGATACCTTATCCCTCACGACGCATTCAGTCGGGCGGGCGGCGCCGGGCGCAAGATCGCTGGCGAAGCGATAGAGCGTCGAGCAATAAGGGCAGATGATCTCGGTGTCGTTGCCCAGATCGAGAAAAACGTGGGGGTGGTCGAAGGGCGGATTCGAGCCCACGCACATGAATTCTTTCGATCCGATCTCGATGACCGCAACACCGGCATCATTGTGGAAGTGGGGAACAACGTGATCGGACATCTTTCTCACCTTTGATCGCGGGCAGCCGCTGCGTCGCCGGGCTCGGAACCTGTTATGGCGTTAACCCGGAACGGGGGCACCATAGGAGGAGGTGAAGCTGATTCCTAGAGCGACATAGTGCCGGCTGGCAGGTCCAAATTCGACACAATCCTGGCGTCTTGGAGAAGCCCTTCTTTCGTCTGGCCGGTTGCGTCGGAATTGTGGCGCGAAGGCGGGCGAGCAATGAGGCGTTTGGATGAAGCGGCGGTGGATGGCGGCAGGTCTGATCGGGACAACGGTGTGTGCCGTTGCCTGTGTCATGCTGTGGCCCCGTGCCGAACATGCCATCGCGATTTTTGCGGCCAGCGATGATCCCGTCATGCTGTCGGACATGCAGCTCGATTCCGCGCTACGAGCCGATCCCGAATTGTTGGCGCGTGAAGCGGAGGCAGCCCTTGCCGTCGGCGATGTCGATCTCGCAGGTAGCTTTGTCGAGGTCGCCTCCGCGCGCGGTGCGCAGTTTCCGGAAACGTTGCGGACCCGGATCACCGACGCTGTGGCTCGGGAAAATTCCGTTGGTGGATTGGCGGAGCGATTTACGGCTGGGCTTGTCACCGGACAGGCGGAGGATGCAGCCGGCATGACCGGTGCGATCGCCGGCGATCTGTTTGTGTTCGGCGACATTCGCGATGTCGTGCGGGAAGGCAAGCATGTGGTGATGGGGGAGGATGGCGATCGCGTCATCCTCGGCCTCGCGGCGGCGGGCCTTGCGATCACCGCGGCCACTTATGTTTCGGTCGGCGGCGTGGCGCCGGTGCGCGCGGGGCTGACGATCGCGAAAGATGCGCGCAAGGCCGGGCGCATGGGCGAGGGATTGGCGCGTTGGGCCGGGCGATCGGCGCGCGATGTCGTGGACGTCCCGGGTTTGCAGAAGGCGCTTGCAACGGGCTCGCTAACCCATCCCGGCCGTGTCGTGCCGGCCGTGAAGGCGGCATTCCGCGCTGAAAAAGCCGGGGCGCTCGTGCGCATGGCGAAGTATGTCGGCCGCATCGGCAACCGGGCGGGCACGCGCGGCGCTTTCGATGCAATGAAATTGGCCGAAGGGCCAAAGGATATCGCGCGGGCGGCCAAGCTTGCCGAAACCAAGGGCGGTCAGACCCGGGCCATTCTGAAACTGTTGGGGCGCGGCGCGCTGGTGCTGGCGGTTGGCGCCTTCGATCTCGCGCTTTGGCTGCTCTGGGCTATCGTCGCGCTGTTCGGCTTTATCGTGTCGATCAAGACAACGACAGAACGTCTCACCCTATCCTGGTTGCGACGTCGGAAAGCGCCGCGCGTAAAGCCATGTCGCGCGGTGATATCTGCATCGCTTGCAGTCGCATAGCCGGCCTCTGGTCTCGTTCGTGACAGTTGCTTAAACAGGGCAATCTGTCGGACGTCCGAATTGTCTCCCGTCTCACCTCATGGAAACATTAAATGCCGAGCTTTCAACACGGCGCCGTCGAAATTGCCTATCTGGATGAAGG
>CAUJJN010000357.1 GCA_963204905.1 Pseudomonadota bacterium | reverse complement strand
GGAATGGTGCCGCAAGAGGGATTCGAACCCCCGACCCCGTCATTACGAATGACGTGCTCTACCAGCTGAGCTATTGCGGCGAACCATCGGCATCGACGGTGAACGCCCGACGCGCACGAGCACCTGATATCGGGCGGCAGGTGGATTGGCAAGAACCTGTGCACCAGACATTTTCATCAAGAATTGCATTGGCGTCCGCTTGGGACTGAATGCCTTGAATTCGGGTGGGTCTCCGGCATGCCGGAGGCATGTTCACCCGCCCAGGCGGGAGAGAAAACCGCGCCAGCCGCCCGCTTGCGCGGTACGCGGGCTGTTGGGCTCGCCATATTCGTCCAGTTCCGAATCCTCATCGACGCCAGGGTCGTCGGGTGCGTGGGTCAGCGGAATCACCGCCCGAATCGGAGCGGCGTTCGCTTTTTCGGGAAGCTGACGCGAGCGGAACAGCGGGCCGGGCGTTGAAGCGGCGTTCGGGCTCGGGGTCGCAACGGCGGCCGGAGCCTCGGTGAGCACGGCTGCCGCGGTCTCGACGGCCGGACTCGCGGGTGCCGGATCCGGCTTCGGCATGGAAACGGCGTCCGGTGCCGCGGTCGCCGGTAACGCTGCGGGTGCGTCCAGTTTCGCCGGGATAGTGTCTTCGGCTTCGACCACCATGGAGGTTGCGGAATCCGCCGGCAGGGCGGCGAGCGGCATCTGCCACTGGAAGGCGTCGAGTCGTCCCGTCAGCGGCGAGACCGGCCGCCAGTGATTGGAGACGTAACCGTCGGCAGTCCACACTGGGTCCGGCAAGGCGCGTACCGCGCGCAAGGTCCATTCCCGTGCCCGGCCACTGTCGCCGTGCTCGGTGCGCTCGATCTCCGCCATCAGCATCGCCACCCGCTGCGTCGGTGCGGAAATCAACGGCATCAGCGCCTTGCGCGCGCGTTCGAAATCGCTGGCGTCGATGGCGGCGCGCGCCACCGCGAGCGCCGCTTCGAGATGCCCGGGGGTTTTGGCGGCCAGCGTTTCCACGCGCGACAGCCGTTGTCGCGCGGAGTCGCCGAGTTTGACATGGGCGTAAGCGTCAGCGAGATCGGGATGCGGCTGCGCCAGCCACGCCGCCTCGATGATGCGCATGGCGCGGCGCACCTGTTGCGCCTCGCTGTGGAATTTGCTGGCGAGCACCGCGGCCGGCACCAGCGTCGGCGCCAGCCGAACGGCTTCCATGATGCTGTCGCGCGAACGATCGCGATCGCTGGTTTCGAGTTCGAGCGCGCGCGCGGTGAGCAGCACCGCACGCTGGCGCTGATACAGCGTCTTGTCCAGCAGCCCCGCTGCGAGATTGGTGTCGAGGATGGTCAGCGCACCGCTCCAGTCGCCTTGCGCGCAACGGAATCCGAGCACCGCCTGCGACGCCCAGGTCGATGATGGTGAAAGTTTCAACGCCTCCTGCGCGATGGTGATGGCGGCGTGTGGATCGTCGGCGCGCTGCGCCTCGATGAACAGTCCGCGCAGGCCGAGCAGGCGGGTATCCTTGCGCTCGGTCATGGCCCGAAAAGCGCGCTGCGCGCCGTCGCGATCGCCGTCCATCTGCGCCGACTGCGCGTGCAACAGCAGGGTCAGCGGATCTTGCGGCGCAAGCCGCTTGGCCATGGTCGTGTGCTTGCGTGCGGCGGTATGATCGCCGTGGCCGATCGCGAGCAATCCATGGGTGACGGCGTTGCGTCCGCGCGCGATGCGCCGCTCGCGGCGGCGGCGGCGCAGGCGATTCGGCGCTTGCCACAGGTTGCGCAGCACGGACCACACCGCGACGGCGGCCAACGCCAACAGCGTCAAGCCCAGCACGAAAACCGGCAGTGTGGTTTCCGCGCGCCAGCCGCCCCAGGAGATGGCGACGTCACCATGCTGATCGCCGACCCAGGTGGCCGCGAAAGCCGCGATGGCGATAATGATCAGGAAAATGATGATGCGGATCATCGGTGGCCTATGGCGTGGGTTTGCCAAGCGCCGCGACGGCGTCGGTAGCGAGTTGGCGGGAGGCGGTGAGTGCGGCAGCGCGCGCATCGACCAGCGCGATCCACGCCTGGAAGGGCGCGCGGTCAGTGTTGCTGAGCGTCATCAGTTCGCGGCGCGCGGTTGCGATATCGTCGCTTCGTGCGGCGGCGGCGGCGCGATTGATGATGTCGCTACGGCTTTCGCCACCGGGTGTGTCGGTTCTGCGAATTCGCACCAGCCGTTCGGCGCCGGCTTGCAGGCGATCGAGAATGCCGCCGTCTTCCGCGGACTTCGGCGCAGCAGGCGCAATGGCCGCGATCTGTGTCAACAGTTCCTTGCTGAGCGTGTTCGCGCTCGGTACGCCCGACGCGGCGAAGTGCTCGAGCGGCTTGAGTGTGTCCGGCTGGGACATCAGCGGCGTGGCGGCCGCGAGCGCGGCGGCGTAAGAATCGCCTTGCCGCACCAAACGGTCCAGCAGCGTCACGGCGACGATGCGGCGAAGCGTCTTGTCGTCGGCGGGTGCAGCGCGCTGTTGCGCAGCCTCGTTTGAAAGCGCGCGGGTTGCGCTTTCGAGTTGAGCGATTCGGCCGGTGATGGGAGACAAATCCGGCGTGGCGGCGGCTTCGCGCGGGGCGGTCTTGATGTCGCCGAGCGCGCTTGCGGTTTGCTGTTGCTGCTGCCGCACGGAATCGAGATCGGTGCGGAGCATGGCGGTTGCTTTTTCCAGCGCGTCCAGCCGGGCGAACAGGGTCGCATCCGGCTTGCTCGCTGCAGGTGGCGTCGGCCGTGCTTCCAGACCCGTCACACGTTTTGTCAGCGTATCGATCTGCGTCGTGTCCGGCGCGGCCGCAAGCGGAGGCGGTGATGGCGTTGCCGGCCAGCCGGCCCAGACGGCTGCCCCGATCACGCCGCAGGCGGTCGCCGCCCCGATCAATGCCGCGATCATTGTCGTCACGATTCTCGGCGCTGGCGACGCGGCCGATGGTTCGGTGTTCGTGGCCGTGGGTCCTTCGGCCGGCTGCTCGGGCGCCGCGCCGTCGGAGGCGCTGGTCGCCGCTGCATCGGCAGGCTTGCGGGAAACTTCGGTGGCTTCGAGATCAATGGTCGGCGGCGTGCGTTTGGGCCGGCTGGAGTCCGGAGAGGTAGGGTGGGCATCCGGTTGGTCATCGACCATCGTGAGGTTTCCTTGAACTCCAGATGAGGCCTGGGGAGGATCGACCCCTGGCCGATTCGGCTGACCCCTGCTTAGCGCGATTGCGGCCGCAGTGCACGATGAGGGCATCCAGCAGCGTATCTTCGTCCGGTGTGGCGGCAACTGCAACCTGCGTGGCCCCGGCCTCCCGCAGCACGGCCCCGATATTGGCCGATAGACAGTATTGGGGAACCGCAAGCGCCATGATTTCCAGTCCGGCGGCGCGCGCCGCGGCGACGAAGGCACGGGCGCTGCGTCCCGAATAGTGCAGGACCGCGTCGATGCCGCCGGCGGTGAAGGCATCGCAAACGTCCGGCGGCAGATCGGGCGTGGCGATCATGCGATAGGTCGTGACGGTGACGACCTCGAAACCGAACGGACTCAATTCGTCATCGAGATTGACGGCCCGATCCGCCGCCGCGAGATAAAGCAACTTCGCGGATTTCTTCAACGCCTTCCCGCGCGAGCGCGCCACGACAAGATCGCGCAGCGATGCGCCGTCGCCGCTGGCCGCCATCACATTGCTGAAGCCCAGATCGCGCGCGGCCTGCGCGGTGCGTTCGCCGACCGCGTAGAGCGGCGTCGTCAGCCAGCTCTGCCGCGCCGATGTTTCGGCCAGCGCGCGCAAGGCGTTGACGCTGGTCACCAACACGGCGTCGAAGCGCGCGTCGGCGTCCTGTTCGAACGCCACCGGTTCGAAGCGCAACATCGGCGCCAGCAACACCTCGAAGCCCTTGCTGCGCAGCGTCGCCGCCGTCGTGGCATGATCGGGTGCAGGACGGGTGACGAGGACCGCCACGTCAGGCGCCGGCGCCGGAGAACAGCGTGAAGAATTTCTCGCCGGCCTGTGCGCGCAACTCGCGTGCGGCGTCGGTGCCGAGTGCGATAGCGTCGGCGCGCGTGCCCTCGCGGCTCGTCTCAAAGGACTCGCGGCCGTCCGGCGAGATGATGAGGCCACGAAAGTAAATCCGCTCGCCGTCGACGCGGCAATGACCGCCGATCGGCGTGCGGCACGAGCCGTCCAGCAGTGCAAGGAAACTGCGCTCCGCGCTGAGCGCGACATCGGTGTCGGCGTCAGCGATGGCTTTGACGAACGCATTGGTGCGGTCGTCGTCGCGGCGCGATTCGATGGCGATCGCGCCCTGCCCGACAGCGGGCAGAAATTCGTCGATGCTGAAAATGCTTGTCGCCTTGTCGGTGAGGCCGAGGCGTTTCAGGCCGGCGAGCGCCAGCAGCGTGGCGTCGGCTTCTCCGTCCGCGAGCTTGCGCAGGCGCGTCTCGACATTGCCGCGCATCACCTCGACCTTGAGGTCGGGGCGCAGCCGCAGCACCATCGCTTGCCGCCGCAGCGAGGCGGTGCCGACCACGGCGCCTGCCGGCAGTTCGGCGAGCGAGGCCGCCTTGTGGCTGATGAAGACATCGCGCGGGTCCTCGCGCGGCAGGAACGCCGACAGCCAGGTGGCGTCCGGCAAGAATGTCGGCACGTCCTTTGAGGAATGCACGGCGAGATCGATGCTCCCCGCCAGCAAGGCTTCCTCGATCTCCTTCGTGAATAGGCCCTTGCCGCCGGATTCCGCCAAAGTGCGATCCTGGATCGCGTCGCCCGAGGTCCGGATCACGCGAATGGCGATGCGGTCGGGATCGACGGCATGGGCGCGCGACAACCGGGCACGCACGTCATGGGCCTGCGCCAGTGCCAGCGGGCTGCCCCGCGTGCCGATGGTCGCAAGGATGTCGCCCTCGGTTCTGGGTCGTTCGCCGGAAGATTGCACTTAACAGCCTCGCAATGCTACGCACATGAAGAACGGCAAGACAAACGCCGGTTTGGCCGCAAACGCAAGGGCTTGCATTGGCTGACGACACCGCGACGCTGGTTCTGGGGATCGAGACCACCTGCGACGAAACCGCCGCTGCGGTGGTGGAGCGTCATGGCGACGGTTCCGGCCGCATATTGTCCAATATCGTGCGCTCGCAGATCGCAGAGCATGCGCCGTTCGGCGGCGTGGTGCCTGAAATTGCCGCCCGCGCGCATGTCGATGTGCTGGATGGTCTTGTCGCTGGCGCGATGAAGGAAGCGGGGATCGGTTTCGACAGGCTCTCCGCCGTTGCCGCCGCAGCGGGGCCGGGCCTGATCGGCGGCGTGATCGTCGGTCTCACTACCGCCAAGGCCATCGCGCTCGTGAGCGGCGCGCCGCTGATCGCGGTCAACCATCTGGAGGCGCACGCGCTGACGCCGCGCCTCACCGATTCTCTGGCTTTTCCCTATTGTCTGTTTCTCGCCTCGGGCGGCCACACCCAGATCGTCGCCGTGCTC
>CAUJJN010000356.1 GCA_963204905.1 Pseudomonadota bacterium | reverse complement strand
CGCGCGAAGGCGCAAGCGGCGTCCATCAGCGCGATGCAGCCGATCCCGACGCCGACCGCGATCACCGCCATCACCGCGCGCGAGGGAAACACATTGTCGATCAGATGCGCCAGCAAGGCCGGCGGCGCCAGCGCGAGAGCGCTCAGCACCAGCGAGGCGACCAGCGCCGGGATCATGCGGTGGCGCCGATGCCAGCCGAGGCGCGCGAGCACGCGCAACAGGCGCGGCAATCCGCCCGCGCCGCCGGCTTCCAGCAATCGCGCCAGCCACGCGATTCCCGGTTCGGTGGCGCTGGCGCGGTTCATCGGTCTGCGCTCACGGATTTTCGAGCAGGTCGGCCATGGCGTCGGCCATCGGCGCGCCGGTCGAGAGTTCGACCCAGTACCACTGGCCGTTCGGATTGAGTTCGAGGAAGACGTACTCGCCCCGCGGGGTCACGATCAGGTCGAACGCGCCGAAGCGCAGGCCGCACGCCTTGAGATAGGCGCGCAACGCCGCGTCGATCTCGCTCGGCAGATCCACGATCGTATGCGGAAGGATGTGCGTATCGACCGCGCGCCAGTCCTGCTCCGCGCCCTTGACGCCCTGGCTGTCGATGCGACAGCAGAACAGCTCGTCGCCGATGATGGTGACGCGCAGCTCGTGATCCTTGGCGATCGCTTCCTGCAGATAGGTCGGACACAGGCTGATGGTGTCCCTCAGCGAAGCGAATTCCGACGGCGGGATCGGCCGCGTATAGGCGACGTAGTGCTCGCCCTCGACATAGTGGCTGCCCATCAGCAACGGCTTGCAGATCACGCCGTCCGGGCAGGTCGCGAAGAAGGCTTCGGCTTCCGCCGGATCGTTGGTGATGATCGAGCGCGGCACCCTCAGCCCGAGATTTCGCGCGAGCCGCAACTGCGGAAACTTGCGCTGGTGCCGGCGGTTCTCGTCGGGATTGTTGATCCACGGCACCCGGTCGTCCATCGGCATGAAGCCCATCAGTTCGCGCATCTCGCCCTGCACGTATTCGATGACGCCGTCGTCATCGACGCCCGGCGGCGGCAGCGGCGTTTCCGGCTTGCGCATCCAGACGCTGCGTACCTCGTGCGGGAAGACGCACGATCGATTCCACTTGTCGGTGATGGTGATGGTGCCGCTCGGCTCGTCGGTCATCGCGAGGCGGTATTCCTCGTGGAAGTGATCGGTGTTGAGCCGGAAGCACGGCACGCCGCGCTTCTCCAGTCGCTCCAGCACGGCATCGACGTGCGGATCGAGCTTGGTGGAAATCATCAGGACGCTTTTGGCGGCGGTCATGGCAAACTCGATATGCTGGCGAAGCGAGGAGAGCCGTTCAATTCCGATAAAATCGGAACGGGCTCCGGATTCCTGTTTTGACGCGTTCTCTTGACGCGAACCGGCATCCACTTCGCTCAAGAACGCTATAGCGAAAAGGGCCGACCCGAAGGCCGACCCTGTCGCAGGCAATAACACTTGGTGATAGCAAATCAGTTGCCCAGCACGTCCGACGACAGATCGGAATCCGAGGTGCGGCCCGAGGTCGAGGTGACGTTGCGCGAAGTCGAGGACTTGTGGAACAGCAACGTGCCGCGCCAGGTCTGGGTGATCGGATCGTAGGTGCCGAGCGCATCGTCTTCGTACTGCTCAAGCGCGTAGGGCTTGGAATTGGCGAGAACGAAGGGCAGCGGCTTCGCGTTCTGCTTGTCGTTGAGATGCATCGTTGCGTTCCTTATCGCTTCCTGGTCAACCGGGGCCGGAGGAATTCTCAAACACCGAGATTCGTGAACTATCAATGTTTAGGCGTCAGCCTCGAATCCCAGCAACCCCCCGTTCGCGGGGGAGCGTCATCAAGCACTCCGGGATGAAGCCGAAGCCAGCCGCGTCAGCGCCGCCGCATCGAGCGGCGCGCCATGCTGCTGCAACGCAGCAAGAACCGGCGCGAGCGCGGCCTCGCCGGCGAAACTGGCGATGAAGGTCCGTACACCGGATCGCGGCACGAAGGTGATCTGATGACCCAGCATCCACTTCAGCGTCACGGTGTCGATCTCGTCGTACCGAAGCTCATGACTGCGAATGACGCGGATGACGACGCCGAGCGGGCCGACCGTCAACGCCGGAAACAGCGCGTTGTGCGACAACGCCAGCAACGGCACGCCGCGCAGCCCGCTGAAAGTGGCCATCGGCCTCACCTCGAAAACCGCCACGCCCTGCTCCTGTGCGTCCACAGCGCCATTGCGACGGAATCGGTCCGGGGCGTCAGCCCCCGTTTCGAGGGGTGCCGATAGCGGCGGCGTTGGACTACGGATGCGGTCCAATCGCCACGGCTGACAATGAATCTCGCGGAGTCTCGGAGCACCTCATGACAGTTTCATGTTTCAGCCGCCGTGCCGTCGTCGCGGCCTCCGCCGTCCTGGCTGTTGCCGGCCTGCCCGCCGCCACGGCGATGGCGCAGCCTGCGCAGCCGACCGAAAGCACGCCGCGCCGGATGGTCATCAATCTGAAATTCTCGCCCGCGAAAGCTTCCGATCAGATCAAGAGCGGCAAAGGCCGCATGACCATCGAACTCTCCGGCAGTCGCTGCACCGAATACAGGATGATCCGCCACACCGTGGCCGATCTGCAATTCGCCGGCGGCACCTTCAAGATGGTCTCCGACACCACCATGACCGAGAACGGCGACGGCACGCAGTTTGCGTTTTCGCTCACCGACCGCGTCAACGGCGAGGTGAAGCGTCAGGAGACGCTGGTGGCGCGCAAGACACCGCAGGGCATTGTCGCCACCTC
>CAUJJN010000355.1 GCA_963204905.1 Pseudomonadota bacterium | reverse complement strand
AATTCGCCGACGGCCGCTTCACCATCGCCGGCACCGACCGCTCGATCGGCCTGCTCGAACTCGCCCACGCGCTGCGCACGTCACCGCCCGCGGACGGGCAGCCCACGTCGCTCGACGTCGATCACGCTTCACCGGGCGTGCCGTCGACATTCCCGAACGGCTGCCACATCAGCGAAGTCGAAATCGATCCCGACACCGGCGTCACCAAGGTGGTGAAATACACCGGCGTCAACGATTTCGGCGTGGTGATCAATCCGATGATCGTCGCCGGCCAGTTGCATGGCGGCGTCGTGCAGGGCATCGGCCAGGTGCTGATGGAGGAAGTCTGCTACGACGACAACGGCCAGCCGATCACCGGCTCGTTGATGGACTACGCCATCCCGCGCGCCAGCGACGTACCCGCGATGACGCTGGGAGAACAGCCCTCGCCCGCGACCAGCAATCCGCTCGGCGTCAAGGGCTGCGGCGAGGCCGGCTGCGCCGGCAGCCTCGCCACGCTGGTCAACGCCGCGATCAACGCCATGGCGGACGAAGGCGTGACGCAAATCGAAATGCCGCTGACATCGGAACGCGTCTGGCGCGCCTTGCGCGACGCGCGGCAGGCAAAGACAGCTTAGGATAACCGGTCGTTATCCGTTCGTCATTGCGAGGAGTGCAAGCGACGAGGCAATCCAGATGCCAAGAAGCAAGACTGGATTGCTTCGCTACGCTCGCAATGACGGCGGCTGACGCCTTACGCCGCAGCCTGCACGCGCGGTTTGTAGATCGCGATGTGGTGGCAATGCGCCACCGGCGTCTTGCCGTTCGCGACCACCAGCGCGTCGAGTTCGACGAAATGGTGGCCCTTCTTCTCGTAATTGGCGATGACCCTGGCGCGCGCCGCAAGTTCGTCGTGCGGATGGGCGGACGACAGCAATTGCATGGCGCTGCCGACGTGAATCCATGGGCCGAGAATGGCATTCTGCACCAGCACCTGATTCATGATGCGCTGGAAGATGCCGGGATGAAGCGCGCCCGCATCGCGATAGATCTGGTCGGTAGCCCGCACCTCGTCGAGATACTCGGAGAATTCCTTGTTGCTCCAGGTTCGCGACGCGGTGCCTAGCCAGGCGCCAAGCTTGTAAGAGTTCTCATCCACCGGAAGGCGTTCGACCACCGGAGCCGTTTCCGGATAATCGGTCAGCGCGACCGGTTCGGTCCGACCCGGCAGCGACGCCTGCCCGGTGGCGCAAAGCTGGCCCTGGCTCTCGACACGCAGCGAAAGCCCGTGTTCGTCTTCCTCGCCTATGACATCGGCCATCTCGCCGTCATAGACCGGTTTGACGAAACGCCCCTCGATCCGCCCGCGCTCCAGAAAATTGCGCCCCCAGCGCACGATCGGCATATGCATCATGTAGGCGAGCACCTCGACGCCGGGCACCAGCCCGCCGCTGAAGCCGTATTGACGCGCCACCGCGTCATCATGAATCTTGTTTTCGGACTGTTTCGCGGTGTTATACGCCTCGACGCGATATGGCTGCATAGTGGACATCGATCTTGCACTCTCGATTGGCGACAATTGCGGCAATGCTACGCGTCCGACCGTTGATGACAAGCCCGGCCTTTGCAACGCTCGCATTTTGCGGCCCGATCGCATAGATAAACGGGCCGCACATTCAGCCGACAGGACATTCGCTTTTGACCACGCCGCGTATCTATATCGACGCCGATGCCTGCCCGGTGAAGGACGAGGTCTATCGCGTCGCCGCGCGGCATGGGCTGCCGGTCAGCGTGGTGGCGGGCAAGTTCATCCGCGTGCCGCAGGACCCGCTGATCGAGCGCATCGCCGCCGGCGATGGCATGGACGCGGCCGACGACTGGATCGCCGAACGCGCCGGCAGGAATGACGTCGTCATCACCGCCGATATTCCGCTCGCCAGCCGCTGCGTCAAGGCCGGCGCAACCGTGATCGCACCGACCGGCAAACCGTTCACCGAAGAGTCGATCGGGATGACGCTCGCGGTGCGCAACCTGATGACCGACCTGCGCTCCAGCGGCGAAATCACCGGCGGACCATCGGCGTTCTCGCCGCGTCATCGCTCCGCTTTTCTCTCCGCGCTCGATCAGGCGATCCGACGCATCCAGCGCGCACAGACACACAGTTGAAAGCAATATGGCGCCTCCCCTCATCCAGTTGAAAGATATCGGCCTGACCTTCGGCGGCACGCCGTTATTGTCCGGCGTCGAACTGTCGGTGTCGGCGGAAGAACGCGTCTGCCTGATCGGCCGCAACGGCTCCGGCAAATCCACGCTCCTGAAGATCGCGGCGGGTCTGGTGGAGCCCGACAGCGGCTCGCGCTTCGTGCAGCCCGGCGCGACGGTGCGCTATCTGCCGCAGGAGCCGGACTTCAACGGCTTCGCCACCACGCTCGCCTATGTCGAGGCTGGATTGGGCCCCGGCGACGATCCTTATCCGGCGCAGTACCTGCTCGAACAGCTCGGGCTGCACGGCGACGAGAACCCGGCGCAGCTCTCCGGCGGCGAAGCGCGTCGCACGGCGCTGGCCCACGTGCTGGCGCCCTCGCCGGACATCCTGCTGCTGGATGAGCCCACCAACCACCTCGATCTCACCACCATCGAATGGCTGGAAGGCGAACTCGGCTCGCGCCGCAGCGCGCTGGTGCTGATCAGCCACGACCGGCGTTTCCTCTCCAATCTCTCGCGCAGCACGGCATGGCTCGATCGCGGGCAAATCCGCCGCATCGAGCGCGGCTTTTCCGCGTTCGAGGAATGGCGCGACGAGGTGCTGGCGGAGGAAGAACGCGACCAGCACAAGCTTGACCGCAAGATCGTCGCGGAGGAGCACTGGCTGCGCTACGGGGTCTCCGGCCGGCGCAAGCGCAACGTCAAGCGCCTCGGCAATCTTCACACGCTCCGCGCCGAGCGCCGCAACTATCGCGGCACGACCGGCAGCGCCAGCCTCGCCGCCGCCGAGTCCGACAAATCCGGCAAGCTGGTGATCGAGGCCAAGGGCATCGGCAAGGCTTATGACGGCCGCGCCATCGTCGACAACTTCTCGATCCGCATCCAGCGCGGCGACCGCATCGGCATCGTCGGCCCCAACGGCGCCGGCAAGACCACGCTGATCAACATGCTGACCGGCGCGAGCGAACCCGACAGCGGCAGCATCCGCTTCGGCGCCAACATCGAGATGGCGACGCTGGATCAGCATCGCGAAAGCCTCGATCCGAAATCAACGCTGACGGACGCGCTGACCGGCGGCCGTAGCGACCATGTCATGGTCGGCGGCAAGCCGAAGCATGTCGTCAGCTACATGAAGGACTTTCTGTTCACGCAAGAGCAGGCGCGCACGCCGCTGGAAGTGCTCTCCGGCGGCGAGCGCGGACGCCTGATGCTGGCCCGCGCGCTGGCGAAGCCGTCGAACCTTCTTGTGCTGGACGAGCCGACCAACGATCTCGACCTCGAAACCCTCGACGTACTTGAGGAAATGCTCGGCGACTATCAGGGCACCGTGATCCTGATCAGTCATGACCGCGACTTCCTCGATCGTGTCGTGACCTCGGTGATCGTCCCCGAAGGTAGCGGCCGCTGGATCGAATACGCGGGCGGCTATTCCGACATGCTGACGCAGCGCGGCGCGGATCTGAAGCGCCCGGCGACCAAGCAACCAACAGGCACAGCGCAGGTGGCCGCGCCGAAAGAGGCGAAATCCCAGCCGGCCGCCAGGCGCCGCCTGAACTTCAACGAGAAGCACGCGCTGGAAACACTGCCGAAGACCATCGAGACCTTGCAGGCCGAAATTGCGAAGCAGCAGAAACTGCTCGACGATCCGAACCTCTACAGCAAGGATCGCAAGACATTCGATCAGGTATCGCAAGCTATCGCGACCGCGCACGACAAGTTGTCCGAAGCGGAAACCAAATGGCTCGAACTCGAAATGCTGCGCGAGGAAATCGAGCAGAGCTGAAAGGATGCGCCGATGACGTCTCCCCTCGCCGCGAAAATTGCCCGCGAATTCGGAACGCCCGCCGCCGTGATCGACATGGACCGCGTCGAGCGCAACATCGCGCGGGTGCAGGCGGCGTGTGATGCGGCCGGCGTCGCCAACCGGCCGCACATCAAGACGCACAAATCGCCGGAACTGGCCAAACTTCAGATCAAGGCCGGTGCGCGCGGCATCACCTGCCAGAAGCTCGGCGAAGCCGAGGTGATGGCGGACGCCGGGATCAACGACATCCTCATCAGCTACAACCTGCTGGGCGACGAGAAGATGGCGCGGCTCGGCGCGCTGCGTTCGCGCATCGACGTCGCCGTCGCCGCCGACAATCCTGTCGTCGTCGCCGATCTCACCCAGGCCGCAGCCGCCGCCGGACGCACGCTGTCCGTCGTGGTGGAATGCGATACCGGCCGCAAGCGCGCCGGAGTCGAGACGCCGGGTGAAGCCATCGAACTTGCGCGCGTCATTTCAGCTTCGCCGGGACTGAGTTTCGCCGGCTTCATGCTGTACCCGACTGAAACCGGCTGGCCTGACGCACAAAGATTTTACGACGAAGCGCTCACCGGTGTTCGCGCGCTCGGGCTGGAGCCCGCCATCGTCTCCACCGGCGGCACGCCGAACCTGAAAAACCTCGGGCAGTTGCGCGGCGCCACCGAGCACCGGCCCGGCACCTACATCTACAACGACCGCATGCAGATGGCGGCGGGCGTCGCCACGCTCGACGACTGCGCACTGCACATCTATGCGACGGTGGTGAGCCGTGCCGCGCCCGAACGCGGCATTCTCGATGCCGGCTCCAAGACGTTGACTGCCGACAGCGGCGGGCTCGACGGCTTCGGCCTGATCCTCGAACATCCGGAAGCGAGGATCGCGCGCTTCGCCGAGGAACACGGCTTCCTCGATCTTGCCCGCAGCAACACGCGCCCGACCATAGGTGACGTGGTGCGCATCGTGCCGAACCACGTCTGCGTGGTGGTCAATATGCTCGACGAGGTGGTGATGGTGCGCGGCGACGACATCGTCGGCGCGCTCCCCGTCGCCGCGCGAGGGAAGTTGCGATAACGAACATCGCAACAACCACCTCGCCGTCATTGCGAAGAGCAAAGCGACGAAGCAATCCAGTTCTTACTTCGAGCGCCTTCCGGATTGCTTCGCTCCCAACGACGGAAATAGCGCGACAATTACGGATTGGATCGCCGCAGCCACTTCAGAACGCCTCGACCCGCGGCCGCGCCGGTGGCGAACGACGCCTGCAACAAGTAGCCGCCGGTCGGTGCTTCCCAATCCAGCATTTCACCGGCCGCGAACACGCCCGGCAGACGGCGCAGCATGAATCCGTCATCCAATTCCTCGAACGCGATGCCGCCCGCCGTCGAGATCGCGCGATCGAGGCCTGTGGTGCCGGTCAGATTGATTTGCACGTCATTGATCCGCGCGGCGAGATCGGCGGCCGGCAGGCGGGGCAGATCGATTTTCGCGGCCAGTGCGGATTCGTACAGCAATCCGATCGCCACCGGCGCGAGCCCGGCAGCCTTGCGCAGGTATGTCGCGAAGGATTGCTTGCCACGCGGCTTGGTCAGTCGCTCCAGCAGCCGTTGCCCATCCAGATCAGGACGCAATGCAAGGCGCAAAACAGCTTGCCCTGCCCGCGCGATTTCATCGCGTAGCGGGGCCGCCAGCGCATAGACCGCGCCACCCTCGATTCCGCCATGGCCGATCATGGCTTCGCCACGCACGGCATTCGCGCCAAACCGCAATTCGACATTCTTCAACGGTTGACCGGCGAAACGCTCGCTGAACGTTTCCGACCACGCCACGACGAAGCCGCAATTGGCTGGCCGCATCGGCACGATATGCACGCCGCGTTGCCTCAGGAGATCCGCCCAGCGGCCGTCCGAACCGAGGCGCGGCCAGCTTGCACCGCCAAGCGCCAGCACGGTCGCCGCGGCCTCCACCGTTACTTGCCCTTGCGGTGTCGCGAACGACAGGCGGCCGTCATCGTCCCATCCGATCCAGCGATGCTGCAAGGTCAAACGCACGCCGCTGGCATTGAGCCGCCGCAGCCATGCCCGAAGCAACGGCGAAGCTTTGAAGGCTTGCGGAAACACCCGGCCGCTGGTGCCGATGAATGTCGGCTGTCCCAGCGCCTCGCTCCACGCGCGCAACGCATCGGGAGGAAATGCATCAATGACCGGCGACAGGCGCGCCGCCTTATCGCCATAGCGCGTCATGAATTGCGGCAACGGTTCGCTGTGCGTCAGGTTAAGACCGCCGCGCCCGGCCATCAGCAGTTTGCGCCCTGCCGACGGCATCGCATCGTAGACAGTGACCGATGCGCCGCCATCGGCCAGAACTTCGGCGGCCATGAGGCCGGCGGGCCCCGCCCCGATCACCGCAACATCTGCTGTCCGGGCGACTGCCACCGTCACTCATCCGATCTGCGTTCGCTCACGTCGCGTCATTGCGAGACGCACGGCGACGAAGCAATCCAGATCGCTTTGACAAAAGACTGGATTGCGTCCCTTCGCTCGCAACGACGAATTGTGTGGAACTGCGAGCGCCTTGCCTACTTCTCCAGCTTGATGCCGGCGGCAGCTGCCGCTTGCGCGACGTACTTCTGCGTCTGCTGGAACGCGCCTTCGAGCGCCTTCGCCTTCGACATGTCGGCGATCTCGTTGAAGTGCGCCGCGATAGCGTCCGGCGTCCATTCGTTTCGCGGCAGGTTAATACCTTCGGATTCAAGAATTTTGATCACCGCGAAGGAGCCCGCGCCCGCACCCATGATGGTGCGCGTCGGCGCATTCTCGCCGAGCAGGAACAACACCGCCGGCGTGATCGACTCCGGCCGCATCAGGTCCAGCGCCTGCTTCGGCAACAGTTCTTCGGTCATGCGGGTGGCGGCGGTCGGCGAGATGATGTTGACGCGGATATCGGTCTTGCGTCCCTCTTCCGCCAGCACGTTCATCAGCCCGACCATGCCGGTTTTCGCCGCGCCGTAGTTGGCCTGGCCGAAATTTCCGAAAAGACCGGAGGACGACGTGGTGAGCACGATGCGGCCGTAGTTGCGCGCGCGCATTCCCTCCCACACCGCCTTGCAGCAATAGAACGTGCCATTGAGATGCACGTTCAGCACCTTGGCGAAATCGGCGACTTCCATCTTGGCGAACGACTTGTCGCGCAGGATGCCGGCGTTGGCGCACATGATGTCGACGCTGCCCCACTTTTCGGTCGCCTTGGCGACCATCGCGGTGACCTGCTCGAAATCGGAGACGTCCGCGCCGTCGGCCATCGCTTCGCCACCGGCCGCGCGGATTTCCTCGACCACCGCTTCGGCCGCGGTCATCGAGCCGCCGGTGCCGTCGCGCGCGCCGCCGAAATCGTTGACGACGACCTTCGCGCCGTAGCGCGCCAGCCCCAGCGCGTGCGCGCGCCCGAGGCCATTGCCCGCGCCGGTGACGATGGCGACGCGTCCGTCAAATCTGATTGTCATGCTGCTTGTTCCTACGTTCAGGCAAAATACAGGAGGCCGAGCCAGTCGGCGGCCAGCGCCGGCTTGGCTTCGCCGTCGATCTCGACGCTGACGCTGGTGCGCGACAGCATCTCGTTCGGCCCGCGCATCTTGGCCTCGGTCAACGTGAAGCGCCCGCGCACGCGCGAGCCCGCGCGCACCGGCGAAATGAAGCGGAGCTTGTCGAAGCCATAGTTGACGCCCATGGTCGCGCCCTCGATCTTCGGCAACGCCTCATAGGAGAACACGCTGAGCAGCGACAGCGTCAGGAACCCGTGCGCCACCGTCGCGCCGAACGGCGTCTCGCGCGCTGCCCGTTCAGGGTCGATGTGGATGAATTGATGATCCTCGGTGGCGTCGGCGAACGCATCGATCCGGCCCTGATCGACGGTGTGCCAGGCGGATATCCCGATTTCCTTGCCAACAAGGGCGAAATAGGCGTCGCGTGTAATCGTCAAGCTCATTCTGGTCCTGCCGTGCATGTGATACGGCAGCAGTTGTCACAGAAAGGTTCAATGGCCAAGGGATTTATGCGGAAATTTTCTGCTTGATTCCGCCGCCAATCCCGCCATTGCCGCCGGCGGTACGCCAAAAAGCGACCGATGACATCAAGGCTTGCTCCCCGCCATTGCGAGGAGCGCAAGCGACGAAGCGATCCAGTCCTCACTTTATCGTTTCTGGATTGCTTCGCTTGCAATGACAAAAACGATAGGCCGTGCAAGCCGTCGGCTTGCCTGCTTTCCCGGTCAGCTGCCCGAAGCCCCCGCCGCCCGCGCGGCCTGCAATTCCGGAAACTCCTCCTCGCGGAATTCAGCGCCACGCAGGCTGTCGTCGCGATCCCCGTCATGTTCGAGGCGGCGCAACTGCACGCGGCGGATCTTGCCCGAGATGGTTTTCGGCAATTCGGTCACCAGTTCGATGCGGCGAATCCGTTTGAACGGCGCCAACCGCTCCTGCAAGAAGCGGAAGATCGACAGCGCGGTTGCGGCGGACCGCTCGGTATCGCCGACCAGCAGGATATAAGCCTTCGGCACCGCGAGCCGGATCGGATCGGGGCTCGGGATCACGGCCGCTTCCGCGACGAGGTCGTGCTCCAGCAGCACGCTCTCCAGTTCGAACGGGCTGATGCGATAGTCGGACGACTTGAACACGTCGTCCGCGCGGCCGACGAAGGTGAGATAGCCGTCGTCATCCACGAACACCACATCGCCGCTACGATAGACCGCGCCGTCCGCGCCGGCGAGCTTGCCGTCGTCGGTTTGGTAGCCCTGCATCAGGCCGGCGGGACGGTCCGCGCCGAGCACCAGAGCCACCTCGCCTTCCTTCGCGGGATTGCCGTCGGCATCGACGACGCGGATGTGATAACCCGGCATCGGCCGCCCCATCGATCCGACCTTCAGCGGCTGCTCCGGCGAATTACCAACCATGGCGGTGGTTTCGGTCTGGCCGTAACCGTCACGAATGGTGAGGCCCCACGCGCCTTTCACCTGATCAATGATCTCGGGATTGAGCGGCTCGCCGGCGCCGCAGACCTCGCGCAGCGACACCTTGAAGTCCGACAATTTCTCCTGAATGAACATGCGCCACACCGTCGGCGGCGCGCAGAGCGTGGTGACGCCGCAACGCCCGATGGTGGCAAGCAGTCCCTTCGCATCGAAGCGCGGCTGATTGACCACGAACACCGCCGCCCCCGCGTTCCACGGCGCGAAGAAACAGCTCCAGGCGTGCTTGGCCCAACCCGGCGAAGAAATGTTGAGATGAATGTCGCCCGGCTTCAGCCCGATCCAGTACATCGTCGAGAGATGCCCGACCGGATAGCTGCGCTGGCTGTGCCGCACCAGCTTCGGCTTCGCCGTGGTGCCGGAGGTGAAATACAGCAGCATCGGGTCGTCGGCGCGCGTCACGCCATCGGGCGTGAAGGAATCGGAGAACTCCGAGGCTTTGTCGAACGACAGCCAGCCGTCGCCGCCCGGCCCGACCACGATGCGCTTGATATCCCCGCTTTTGAGCGCCGTGAACTTCGCGACCTGATCCTGCGCGGCCACGACCGCCTTGGCGCGGCCGCGATCGAGGCGGTCCTGCAATTCGTCCGGCGTCAGCAGCGTGGTGGCAGGGATGATGACGACGCCGAGCTTGATGCAGGCCAGCATCGTCTCCCACAGCGGCACCACGTTGCCGAGCAGCAGCAGCAAATGATCGCCGCGCTTCAAGCCTTGCGCGCGCAAAAAGTTCGCCACGCGGTTGGAGCGTTGCGACAGTTCCGCGAATGTGAGCTTCGTTTCAGTGTTGGCTGCGGCCTCGACGATCCACAGCGCCGGCCGATCCCTGCTCTGCGGATCGCGTGCCAATTTCGCGTCGAACCAGTCGAGCGCCCAGTTGAACTCGGTCTGGTCCGGCCATTTGAAGCCGGCCACCGCGCCGGCGTAGTCGGTGCGGTGGTCGAGAAGAAATTGGCGAGCCTCTTGGAATGTCGTCATCGTCGCAACCTCGATCGTGGCTGTTTTCAGTGACAGCATGTCACCGCGAAGCGCCGCCGGGCAATCCGCCTTTTGCGTTAGATCGAGACGGCCCGCCGGATCACGCGGCTATTTTCCGGCAATCTGGCGCAAATGATGGATAATGCCGGAGAAATCCGCACCACCGTGGCCGGCTTTCTCGAATGCATCATAGATGCTTTCGGCGTGAGCGCCGAGAGGCGTCGCCGCGCCGGACGTCTTGGCCGCGTCCTGCGACAACCGCAGATCCTTCAGCATCAGCGCGGCAGCGAAGCCGGGCTTGTAGTCATTGTTGGCGGGAGAAGTCGGCACCGGACCCGGCACCGGGCAATAGGTCGTCAGCGACCAGCACTGGCCTGACGACGTCGAGGCGACATCGAACAGCGCCTGATGCGACAGGCCGAGCTTTTCGCCGAGCGCGAACGCCTCACACACGCCGATCATCGAGATGCCGAGGATCATGTTGTTACAGATCTTCGCCGCCTGCCCCGCGCCGCCCTTGCCGCAATGAACGATCTTCTTGCCCATATTTTCAAGGATCGGCTTCGCAAGAGAGAACGCATAGTCCTCACCGCCACACATGAAGGTCAGGGTCGTGCCCTTCGCGCCCCCAGTGCCGCCGGACACCGGCGCGTCGATCGACGGCAGATTGTGCTCGGTCGCGTGATCGTGAGCATGGCGGGCGCTCTCCACATCAATGGTGGAGCAATCGATCAGAAGCGTATTCTTGGCGACGACCGGCACGATCTCTTTCCAGACCGCGAGCACGTGTTTACCCGCGGGCAACATGGTGACGACGATCTCGGCGCCCTTTACGGCGTCCACGGCCGTCGCCGCGATCGACGCGCCTGCCGCCTTCGCGGCTTCGCGCGAGGCCTCGACCAGATCGAAGCCGGTCACCTTGTGCCCGGCCTTCACCAGATTCGCGGCCATCGGGCCGCCCATATTGCCGAGACCAATGAATGCGATGTTCGCCATGACGTTTCCTCTTTGCTTGTCGTGTAACCAAATCTGAACCGAGAAGATTTCGCTCGCCTATTTATCCGTCATTCCGGGGCGCTAGAGTTCCGAAGCAATCCAGTTCGTGCTTCGTGGCTTTCTGGATTGCTTCGCCTCGCGCGCAATGACAGGCTAACTCCATCTATTTTGGGAAAACCAGTTGATCGCCAGCACGCGGCGCGAAGTAGCGATCGACGATCTCCGGCGTCACGTCCTCGATCCGCGAAGGCTGCCATTTCGGCTGCCGATCCTTGTCGATGATCGCGGCGCGCACACCCTCGATAAACTCCGCGCTGTCGAACACCTGCAATGCGGCGCGATACTCGCGCGCAAGGCATTGCTGCAACGATTCAGAGGTCCGCGCGGCGCGCAACAACTTCAGCGCCACCTTCAAGCTGGTGGGAGACTTCTCGCTCAGCGCCTTCAGCGTCGCCTGCGCGAATTCGGAATTATCGGCCCGCAAGTCCGCAACGATCGCCTCGACGCTGTCGTGCCCGAACAGCTTGTCGATCTGCGCGCGATGTTGCTCCGCGATGCCCGGCCGCGGCTTTTCGGAGAATCCTCGAATCGTATCCGCGACCTGCTTTGCATCCGCCCCCTTCGGCAACGCGGTCAGCGCGGCGCGCAACTCCGGCCATTTCGCGGATGGCACGTAAAAATCGGCAAAGCCGGCATAGATTGCATCGGCCCCATTCATGGTCTGCCCGGTGAGGCCGAAATACGTGCCGACCTCGCCCGGCGCGCGCGACAACAGCCATGTCCCGCCGACGTCGGGGAAGAAGCCGATGCCGACTTCCGGCATGCCGACCTTGGTCTTGTCGTTGACGACACGGTGGCTGCCATGCGCGGCAAGCCCGGTGCCGCCGCCCATCACCAGGCCGTCCATGTAGGCGACATATGGCTTCGGGAAACGCGCGATGCGGTCGTCGAGGACGTATTCCTCGCGCCAGAACACCGGGCCGAGGTCGCCCTTCTCGCGCGCGCTATCGTAAAGCCCGCGAATGTCGCCGCCGGCGCACAGCCCGCGCTCGCCGGCGCCTTCCAGCAGGATCAGGGCCACGGAGGGATCGGCCTGAAATGCATCGAGCGCGCGGTCGATGTCACGCGTCATCTCGAGCGTCAACGCGTTGATCGCCTTCGGGCGATTGAGCCGGATCACGCCGGCCGCGCCTTCACGACGGACGATCAGATCGCCTTCGATCGCATCGGAACTCATCGCGCGCCCTCGATCAGCTTGCGCGACACGATCAGCCGCATGATCTCGTTGGTGCCTTCAAGGATCTGGTGCACGCGCAGATCGCGCACGATCTTCTCGATACCGTATTCGGCGAGATAAC
>CAUJJN010000354.1 GCA_963204905.1 Pseudomonadota bacterium | reverse complement strand
CGTGTACAGGAGATTCATCATGCCGAGCTGGCGCAGACGCGAATTCGGCGTCTCGTCGGGCAGGGGCTTTGACATGATCTCGTGCGTAGCCAAGGTCGCAAAAACCGTGTTGTGCCAGCGTTGGTTTAATGGGCTTGGCATCTTCTTATCTATTCGTTAACGTGCAGTATGACAAGGTGGTGAAGCCTCACGGACGGCGAGCCAGTGGAGAGACAAACGGGAGTTTGGGCATGAAAAATGCGGTCATTCGGGCACTTTCTGCCTTTTTACTCTGCGTTCCATTGTACACGTTTTCGTCTTCCATTGCGCGGGCAGATGATTGGGGTTGCCAGGTTCTCCTATGCCTTTCGAATCCCGGTGGCGCAACGCAGTACGCCGAGTGCCGCCCCCCGATTGAGCGGTTGTGGTCGCATCTGGCGAAGGGCCGTTCCTTCCCGATTTGCAGCGGTGTCGGCTTCACAGCGACGAAGCCCCGTTACGAGCCGTACTATTGCGATGCCGGGTTCCGTCTCGTCACGCGTTCGGGGGATCGTCGGAATGAAGTCGGTTGCGTCTCCACCGAACCCAAAGTCGTTAGCAGCGCCATGTGCAGTTATCGTGACAATGGGGGCGCCTCGGGACGCTGGCATTTCGAGGACGGCAAGCGGGTTTGCAAGGCACTGGTCACCCAACATCCTTATGTGCGCGAGCAGCCGAGGTACGTCGACGTTACCATCGATGGCGCCGGCCGCCAGCGCGTGTGGTTCTAACCTATGCCGGTTGCCTTCCTCGATCTCGCTCAAAACTGCGCGCCGCAGATCGCCACGGAAACAATCGCGGCTGTCGTGAGCGTCGAGAGCGGCTTCCAACCCTTTGCCATCCGCATCAACACAGATCGTCCGCTCGCCGAGCAGCCCAAAACCAGAGCCGAGGCAATCGAAACCGCGACAACCCTGATTGCCGAGGGCCACGATATTGACCTCGGACTTGCCGGGATCAATTCCGGCAATCTCGGCCGGCTCGGCCTTTCCGTCAGCGATACCTTCGACTTCTGCCTCAACATCAAGGCCAGCGCGTCGCTCCTTGAGCATTACTACCAAATAGCGCTCCAAGGCGGCGCGACGACGGCGCAGGCCGAAGCCGTCATGCTGCGAAGCTATTTCGGCAATGGCGACCCCTCAGTCGGCGAAATGGTGCGCTACGACAAAAAAGTGCTGGCCGAGCGCGCGCGACTGTCCAACCAACTCGACAGTATCGAGATTGTCGAAGCGAAGGCGCAGGCGTTGCCCGCACGCGAGAGGGCAGGGGAGTCGTCTGCCGCGACGGCCGAAGGCGATCAGGCCGAGAAGAGCCAGCAGAGGTCGCAGGCTTCAGTGCCGCGATGGGACGTCTATAACGCGGGGCGGCAATCCTCCGTCCTCGTCTTTTCCAACGAGCAAAAGGAGTGATGAGCCCATGAACCTATCGGCTCGCATAAGGCCATTCGCGGCGACCGCGACGATGGCGGCGGTATTTTCCCTGTCCTTGGTCGAGCCGAGCTTCGCCCAGGCGGGCGGCATCGAAAGTGTGCTGCAGAATATCGTCAACATGCTCACCGGCAATGTCGCCAGACTGCTGGCCATCATCGCCGTGATCATTGTCGGGATCGCATGGATGTTCGGCTACCTCGATCTTCGCAAGGCGGCGTTTGTCGTGCTTGGCATCGGAATCATCTTCGGTGCGACCGAGATCGTCAACATGATCTCAGGAGGCTAGTGCGTGACCGAACGGATTGCCCTTGAGGAAGACACGCTGTTTCTCGCCTGCACCAGGCCGGCGATGATTGGCGGCGTGACGATGGAGGCGATGGGGATCAACATGATCTTCACGACGATCCTCTTCATAGTCGCGGGATCCGTGGCCTACGCGCTCGTGGGCCTGGTGTTCCACGTCATCTTCAAGGCCATCGTCAAGCACGACCACAATATGTTCCGCGTGCTGCTCGGTTGGATCGAGACGCGGGGCAGAACCCGCAACAGCGGGTTCTGGGGCGGATCGAGTCTCACTCCGATGAAGCTCGTTCGGCGCTATGACGAAAGGGATCTCGGCCTTGCCTAGTACCGCGACCGTCAGGAGCCGTGAGCTCGAACCCGAGACCTTCATCCCCTACGTCCGCCACATCGATGAACGGGTGATCGCGCTTGACTCCCGTGCCCTGATGGTGGTCATCGCGCTCGAAGGCGTGTCGTTCGAGACGGCCGACACGCTGGACCTCAATGCGCTGCACCGGGACCTCAACACGCTCTACCGCAACATCGCGGATGAGCGGCTGGCGCTGTGGACGCATGTCGTTCGGCGACGCGACAACGAGTATCCTGACGGCGAATTCGCGAACGCCTTCTCGCGCACGCTGAACGACAAGTACCGCAACCGCATGATCGGCGAGGACTTGTTCCGCAACGATCTGTATCTCAGCCTCGTATGGCACCCGGGCAAGGATGCAGCCGAGCGGGTGGCAGCGTTCCTGTCGAGATTGCGCAAGGCGCGGCGACGCGGGGTGGAGCTTGATGTGGATGCCCTCAAGCGTCTCGACGACACCATCGTCGACGTTACAGCCGGCCTGAAGCGTTTCGGCCCGCGCGTTCTCACCCTTCAAGAGCGCGACGGCCTTGTCTTCTCGGAGCCGAGCGAAGTGCTGCACCAACTGGTGGGCGGCCGCCGTGAAGCCGTGCCGCTGACCGAGGGCCGCGTTTCATCGGCAATTTATTCCGACCGCGTCATTGTCGGACGCGAGACGGTCGAGATCCGTCACGAAGGATCGAGCCGTTATGCAGGCATGTTCGGTTTCAAGGAATATCCGGCCCGCACGCGGCCCGGCATGTTCGATGGCTTGTTGACCGTCCCCTATGAACTGATCCTGACCCAGAGCTTCTCATTCCTGTCGAAGTCAGATGCGAAGACGGTGATGGGACGCAAGCAGAACCAGATGGTCAGCGCCGGCGACAAGGCCGGGTCGCAGCTCGAGGAGCTCGATGATGCGCTGGACGATTTGGAATCCAACCGCTTCGTGCTGGGTAACCATCACTTGACGCTTACGGTCTTCGCCGGAACGGTGAGGGAATTAACGGACAATCTGGCGAAGAGCCGAACCCATCTGACCAACGGCGGCGCGGTCGTTGCGCGCGAGGATCTCGGGCTGGAAGCGGCCTGGTGGGCGCAGCTTCCCGGCAACTTCCGCTATCGCGTCCGCTCCGGCGCGATCACCTCGAAGAATTTCGCGGCCTTTTCGCCGTTTCATTCCTATCCGGTCGGTCAGCGCGACGGCAACGAATGGGGACCTGCCGTTGCCATGCTGAAGACGGCGTCGGGATCTCCGCTCTATTTCAATCTTCACTATGGCGATCTCGGCAACACCTTCATCGGCGGACCTTCCGGCTCTGGCAAGACGGTGCTGCTCAACTTCATCCTGTCGCAGGGCGAGAAGTTTGATGCCAATATTGTGTTTTTCGACAAGGACCGCGGCGCCGATCTTTTCGTGCGCGCCGCCGGCGGCACATACCTGCCGCTAAAAAATGGCCGGCCGACCGGCTGTGCCCCGCTGAAGGGCATGGAACTGACGCCGGAGAACAAAGTGTTTCTGGCGCAATGGGTGACCAAGCTTGTCGGCTCGAAAACGCGAGAACTCTCCGTCGCGGAAACCCGCGACATCGCCAATGCCATCGATGGGCTCGCCGATCTGCCGGTAGAGCGGCGCACGATCGGCGCGCTGCGCACCTTTCTCAACAACACCGATCCCGAAGGCATCGCATCTCGATTGCGCCGCTGGGAGAGGGGAGGGCCGCTCGGTTGGGTATTCGATAACGTCATTGAGGACATTGGCCTTGGAGACTTCGGTGTTGGCGGCAAGTTCGTCGGCTATGACATGACCGACTTCCTCGACAATGAGGAAATCCGCACGCCGCTGATGGCCTATCTCTTCCACCGGGTCGAGCAGCTGATCGACGGCCGCCGCATCATCATCGTGATCGATGAGTTCTGGAAGGCGCTTGCCGACGAAGGCTTTCGCGATCTCGCCCAGAACAAGCTCAAGACCATCCGCAAACAGAATGGGCTCATGCTGTTCGCCACGCAAAGCCCGCGCGATGCGATCAACTCTCCGATTGCGCACACCATCATCGAGCAGTGCCCCACCCAGGTCTTCATGCCCAACTCGCGTGGCAGTCGAGCCGACTACGTCGACGGCTTCAAGCTCACCGAACGGGAATATGAGCTGATCGCACGGGAGCTCTCCAACGAGAGCCGCCGCTTCATCGTCAAGCAGGGTCATAACAGCGTCGTCGCCGAGCTCAATCTCGGCGGCTTCGACGACGAACTCGCCGTGCTCTCCGGTCGCACCGCCAACGTCGAACTTGCCGATACGATCCGGGCGGAGACCGGCGACGATCCGGAAGCATGGCTTCCTCTCTTCCAGCAGCAAAGGAGTGCAGGCTGATGCGTATGCGCAAATCGATGATGGCTGCCGCCATCCTTGTCCTGTCGGCCAGCGGCGCCGGCGCGCAAGGGATTCCCGTGATCGACCAGACGGCGATCCTGAAGCACATTGAGAGCATCACCCAGCTCAAGTCGCAGCTTGACGCGCTCAATCAGCAAATCACCCAAGCCGAGCAATTGTTCGGATCGCTGAACAAGCTGACGAACATGGCCGATGTTGTTTCCCTCCTGAACCAGCCGGAAATCCGCAAAGCCTTACCGCAAGACTTTGCGGCGATCGAAAGCCTGCTCAGCGGCAACGGCTCGGGTGCGTTCGGCGATGCCGCCTCGAAATTCCTCGGCGAGAACTCGACCTACCAGACCTCGGCCAACGATTTCTACGCCCAGGAACTGGCGCGCGTTCAGAACCGCAATGCCGGCCAAATGAGCCTTGGCCAGCAGATTTACGATGCCGCCACCAAGCGCATCGATGGGATCGATCAGTTGCGCCAGCAGATATCGTCGGCAAGCGATGCCAAGGACATCGCCGATCTCCAGGCGCGCATTCAGGCCGAAAGTGCCTTCCTGCAGACCGATCTCCTTAGGATGCAGGGGCTGCAGATGGTCCAGCAGGCGCAGGCCCAGGTCGAGGATCAGCGCAAGGCGGAAGACTGGCGCAAGCGCATCGACACGATGAACACGGCGCTGTCGCAATGAAGCATGTCGCGGCTCTCGTCATGATGGCATTGCTGGCGGCGTGTTCGGAACCGCCTCCGGCTACGGTCATCACCGTCAGCGAATTTCTCGCCGACGAGAGCCTGCGCGCTGATCATATCGGAAAGTGCCGCGAGAACCCCGGTGAACTCGGGGAGACGCCCAATTGCCGCAATGCCGAAGAGGCGGAAGGCAAGGCCCGGCTCGAGCGCATGAACAGGGCGCTGGGGGGATAGCGCCATGTACACCGTCTTCGGCTTTCTCGATCGCCAGTTCACGACGCCGCTCCAGAACTTCATCAGTTCCGGTACAAGCGGGATCAGCGCGTGGGTGACGGGGCCGTTGACAGCAGCGCTGACACTCTACGTGATCCTTTACGGTTTCCTGATCCTGCGCGGATCGGTGCAGGAACCGATCATGGAGTTTGCCTTCCGGGCGATAAAGCTCGCCATCATACTGATGCTGGTGAGGAACGCCGGCGAATATCAGACCTATGTGACTAACGTCTTTTTCGAGATTCTGCCCAGGGAAGTTTCCGAAGCACTGAATACCGGCGGCGCGCCGAGCGCTACGACCTTCGACAGTCTGCTCGACAAGGGTCAGAAATCCGCCAATGATATTTGGGCACAGGCCTCATGGCCGGTCGATCCGCTGACCGGTTTTGCCGGTCTTGTCGTCGTGTTTGTGACTTTTGTCGTGGCCTCGATCGGCTATGTTGTTTCACTCTATGCGCGGGTCGCCCTTGCGATCGTTCTCGCGATCGGACCGATCTTCATCGCACTGGCCATGTTCCAGTCGACACGCCGCTTCACCGAGGCGTGGATCGGGCAGCTCGCCAACTTCGTCATTCTGCAGGTTCTGGTTGTCGCGGTCGGCTCGCTGCTGGTCACCAGCTTCGCGACCATGTTTACGACTGTCGAGGCTTACAGCGACGTCCTGATGCGCCCGATCGCCGTCGGCGCCATCGGGCTTGCGTCACTGTACGTCTTTTATCAGCTGCCAGGTATTGCCTCGGCGCTCGCCTCCGGCGGTGCCTCGCTGACCTATGGCTATACCGCGGCGCGCGATGGGCACAACAACACCGTAGTGCGCGCGATCGGTTGGAGTTGGCGCAGGCTGACCGGCAGAGGAGCCTGACGCCATTACCATGAGGGGTATTTCAGCGTGCATATAGTTCGAGTTGTAACAATGATGGGGCTGCTGGCGGCGGTCTCCGGCTGCGCGACGCTAAGTTACCCGCTGCCCAAATGCGACGGTTACGCGAAGCGTCCGCTCAATCGTTCGATGTGGGATTGGGATGCCGGGAAAGCACAGGGCAATCCGCAACAGCAATCCTCGCGCGCTGGTGGCGACGCGTTAGCCTTGGCGTTCGCCGAGCATGAACCAACCGTCGCGACCGTAGCCTTCGCCGGATTCGACGAAGCCGGCTCTCACGCCGCTTGCCGGGCAGGGTAGGGGGCATGGTGACGACAGACAGTCTCAAGGAATATTTCGACAAGGCGCGCCGCTTCGATCAGGACCGGATGGTCTCCGCCGAGCGCTCAAAACGACTCGCCTGGTTCGTCGCCATCGTCGCCAGCGTGCTGGCCTGCGTCTCGGTTGCCGCCGTGGTCGCGCTGACGCCGCTCAAGACGGTCGAACCCTTTGTCATCCGCGTCGACAATTCGACCGGCATCGTCGACGTCGTGTCAGCCATGGCGTCGACCGCCGGCAACTATGACGAGGAGGTCACCAAATATTTCGCCGCCCGTTACGTCCGGGCACGCGAAGGCTATGTCTGGTCGGAAGCGGAAGAGAATTTCCGGACCGCATCGCTGATGTCGAACGCGGCTGAGCAGCAGCGCTTTGCGGCCGCGTATCGCGGCGGCAATCCGGAATCTCCGCAGAATGTCTATGGGCGCTCGGCGACGTCCCGTATCGGGATCAAGTCAATCTCACTCATCAACAGCAATGTCGTTTCAGTCCGCTACACGCGGACAATCACACGCGGCGAAGATGTCCGCACAACCCATTGGGTGGCAACGATCACCTATTCCTATGCCAATGCCCCAATATCCTCCAGCGACCGGTTGGTGAACCCGCTTGGGTTCGTGGTGAGCGAGTACCGGGCCGATCCGGAGGCCTTGAATTGAGAAAACGATCGTTCCTTGCCGTGGCCATCATCGCGGCACTGACCGCATTCCCTGTTCAGACCCTGGAGATTCCGACCAGCGCGCAGCAGGACAATCGCGTGCGTTTCGTCAGCTACCAACCCTACAATATCACCCGCATCGTCGGCACGATCCGTTCTTCGGTCCAGGTGGAGTTCGCGCCAGACGAGGAAATCGCTCATGTGGCACTCGGCAATACCGTTGCCTGGGAAGTCGCACCTGCCGGCCACATCCTGTTCCTCAAACCACGCGAGAACCAACCCGCCACCAACATCTCGGTTGTGACGACACGGCGCGACGGCTCCAAGCGCAGCTATCAGATGGAATTGGTCGTTCGAGACGGGTCGGTCGATGCCGGGCAAAATACCTATTTCTATGTGAAGTACCGTTATCCAGCCGATGAAGCAGAGCGGCGACGCCTCGAGGATGAGGCGAAGAAGCGTGCGGCCGAGGCTGGTTATGCCGATCAGGTCCTCGGCATCCATGAACAATACGGCCCACGAAACTGGCGTTATTCGGCGCAAGGCTCCGCCGCAATCGAACCGCAGGCGGTCTACGATAATGGCAAGGTGACGACCTTTGCCTTCAGCGGCAATCAGGAGATGCCCGCGATCTACATAGAGAATTCCGACGGGACGGAAAGCCTGGTGCCGAAGACGGTTCAGGGCGACCTCGTTCTGGTCCATGCGATCAGCCGCAAGTTTATCCTGCGGCGTGGATCGGACACGCTCTGCATCTTCAACGAGGCCTATTCGCCGGTAGGCGTCGATCCGGGAACCAATACCACCTCGCCCTCGGTCGAACGAGTGGTGAAGGTTCCGGCCGCCGGACAATAAGGGAGCCGCCATGACAGATACGCCAGAAACATCGATCCCCGGCGAACGCGGTCAGACCTCGGCGGCACGCAAGGTCGACAGCAATCCCTTGCTCAAGCGAGGCGCGGTCGTGCTGGCGGTCGTCGCCTTCATGGGTTTCGCCATGTGGTCGATGCGCCAGGGGCCGAAGGAGGACGTCGAGCAGCCGGGATCGGGAGTGATCCGTCAGACGACGGAGTTCGAACCGGCCCGGGCCGAACCCGAGCCCGTGGCCCTGCCAGTTCCCGAGATCAAACTACCGACGCCGGCCGTCGAGACGGCGGAGACGCCCCCGGTCGATGAACTGCTCGATGCGGCAAGACGGGCGCCGGTGATGGCCTTTGGCGGCGGTCAGTCCGGCAACAATGCCAGGCCTTCCAATACGGGCGACGCGACGACCGATCCAAACTTCGTCCCGGTTGACGGCCTCCTGGGAGGAGGGGGGCAGGGCGAGAACGAGGATCAGCGCTTCAACCGGATGCTGAAGCCAACTGTCCTGGAAGGATCGAAGGCCGGACATCTCGGCAACCGGAACTTCATCGTGGCGATGGGGACCTCGATCCCCTGCGCGCTCGAAACCGCGCTGTCATCCGATCAGCCGGGATTCACCAGTTGCGTGATTACCCGAGATATTCTCTCCGACAACGGCCGGGTCGTGCTGATGGAGAAAGGCACCCAGGTCGTGGGCGAATATCGTGGCGGACTGCGCCGCGGCCAAAGCCGGTTGTTCGTGCTCTGGAACCGAGCCAAGACGCCCACAGGCGTCATCATCACATTGGCCTCGCCGGCAACCGATGCGATCGGCCGGGCTGGCTTTGATGGTTACGTCGATACGCATTGGTGGGAGCGCTTCGGAAGCGCGCTACTTCTGTCGGTGGTCGGCGATATTGCCACCTATGCCGGTCAGGAACTACAGCGCAGTGATGTGCAGGCGCAGGGCACGACAAGCGCCGGCAAAGACGCCGCCGCGATCGCCGTCGAGCAGTCCATCAACATTCCGCCAACGCTCATGAAGCACCAGGGGTCACTCGTTTCGATCTTCGTGGCGCGCGATCTCGATTTCTCAAGCATCTATGGTCTGCGGGTCACCGAGCCGCGCAACACGATCTACGACCGCGCCGTGATAGGCGACTTCTATCCAAAATCCGATTTGGTCACGAAATAGGGCAGGGGATGGCGGAAAACTCCGATGCTGGCGTCGTCCGCCAACTGCTTCTGCCGCTCGATCGCTTCTTGAAAGACGAGAGCCTCTACGAGGTCGTCATCAATCGACCCGGCGAAGTGCTGACGGAAGGAACGGCTGGCTGGAAACGCCACGAGCTGCCGGACCTGTCGTTTGACAAGCTGATGCGGCTGGCCCGCGCGGTGGCAAGTTACTCAAATCAGGGCATCGACGAGACGCGCCCGCTTCTCTCTGCCACCCTTCCGGACGACGAACGCATCCAGATTGTGATCCCGCCGGCGACGACACGCGACACCGTTTCCATCACCATCCGCAAGCCCTCATCTGTTGCGCTGTCCACGGCTGATCTGGAGGAGGGCGGCTTGTTCGAGAATGTCGTTGCGAGCGCCGATCAGACCTCTCGTGAAGATCCGTTGTTAGCGAGCTACCGCAGCGGACAGTATCGCGTCTTTCTCGAAGGTGCGGTTCTTGCGCGCAAGAACATCATCATCTCTGGCGCCACGGGATCCGGCAAGACCACGATCTCGAAGGCGCTAATCCAGCACATTCCAGACGACGAACGGCTCATCAGCATCGAAGACACACCGGAGTTGACGATCCCGCAGCCGAACCATGTCCGGCTGTTCTATTCCAAGGGCGGGCAGGGGCTGGCAAAGCTCGGCGCGAAGGATCTGCTTGAATCGTGCCTGCGCATGCGCCCGGATCGGGTCCTCCTGCAGGAGCTGCGTGACGGCACTGCGTTCTACTACATCCGAAACATCAATTCCGGGCACCCCGGCTCGATCACCACCGTCCATGCGGATTCACCAAGCCTGGCGTTCGAGCAGTTGACACTCCTGGTCAAAGAATCCGAGGGGGGACAGGACCTCGACCGGGAAGACATCCGAAACCTGCTGAAGATTTCGATCGACGTGATCGTGCAGTGCAAGAGGGTCGGCGGCAGGTTCCGGGTGACGGAGATTTACTTCGCTGACGCCATTGCCCCGACCGCCCGCATCTCTTCAGCTGGAGGGGTCGCGCCATAATCCATAGCGTGCGGGCTAGGCAAGATCCGCATTTTAGAAAGTTGGACCATCTTATGAAAACAGCGCGCCGTCGGCGATCGGCCAGTCTCCCCGTACATTTTGCGACAAACTTATCCTGCGGTACCGCAAGGTCTGCAGAAAGGTGTCTTCGTATGCGCACCTCGAACGAAGCATGTCTGACCGTCTCCGAAGGGGAGCATCTCGCTCAATCCATCAATTTGGCTCTCGCGTGTTACTGTAGAGAACAAATGAGAGAGGGTGACGATCTTATTCTCGAGCTCGACTCTTCCCGTGCCATCATCCGGCCCGTTCCGGGAATGCTGTGGCTACGCGTTGACGCGTCCGATTTGCTGACCTGCATTGGAACGAAGATGTTACTCGAGTCTGCCCTGAGAGCGTCTCGAGAGGATGCGCCGAGACATGTTCTGTGGGTGCAGGCGGAGCACGAGCCCTTTGCGGCCGTCCGGGCAGTCATCCAGTCCGGCCAGATCACCGCCTACTAGAGCCGCGCGCTCGCCGTGGCGATGAGGCGATGAGGCGATGAGGCGACGCGATAGCATGATCTGATTTCCTGATCCCAGCGATTCCAGTGGTGGCCGGGACCCCGCCAGGCAAGCTTATCGCTTTATCGAGATCCCAGCATTGCGGCCGCGTTCCAATTGCTGTCGCTGCAGCTGGGTCTGACCATGCACCGCCTGCACCTGAGACTGCACGCGCGCGAGCGTGGCGACACGCTCATGAGGGACAGCGAGGTTTCGTGACAGTCGATCGAGATCCCCTGATTTCAAGGCATTTCGGTCAGAGGGCGTCAACCGCCGATTGATTGACGAAGCGATGCCGTCCAGCTCCCGTCGCAACTGCGGGGCGGCGTGCAGCCTCGCGGCCTGCTCGTGCGCCGGCGCCTGCAGGATTGCCGTCAATCCCACCGATGGCGCTCGGATTTCCTGACGCTGGCGATGTTGCTCCTCACGATGCTTCGTCTCGATCTGATGCCGCTCGAAATCGACCGTGCGGCCATAATCCTCCATTGCGGCGGCAAGCTGCGGCAGATGTGCCTTCGCGGTCTGGCGTTCCGGGCTTTCGGCACGCAGGAACCGACCGCCCTCGCCTGCCATGGGTCCAAGCTTTCCAGCCCGGATATCCTGTCCAGCGACGGAGCCCGCCATGGCGCCATCGATGCTCTCGACCGTCGCCGATGTAGCAGCGGCGTTTCCATAGACCAGTTGGGATAGCCGTTCGATTTCAGAACGCTTTTGCTCCAGCCGTGAGGATTGCCGCAGCTTGGTGCCGATCTCGGCCTCGCTCAGATCGGGCACGTCCCGCCCGGGAATGAGGACCTCTCCCGGTCGAACCTGCCGCTCCGGTTTCTCTTCCTCACGATCACGGACCAGGGGACGCGCCAGAGGGTCTTCGCCGCCTGGAATGATGGGACTCCGGTCGATGCCGATCCGCTGCTTGACCTCCCGGGCGGTCTTCATGGCATCGTCATCATCCGAGCGACGCCGATCCGCCAGAAACCAGGCGAGGTCATCGCGTGAGTGAGCCTTGACTTCATCGAGCAGGGACGCCGGCGCACTACGAGCCTCCATACGATCCACGACCTTGGCCCAGACAAGCGCGAAGGCGTCGATTTCCTCGCGGGACAAAGGTCGGCTGCGCGTCTCCTCGAGCACCTGGCGCGCCATGGCGGCCGCCCGCCACTGTCCATTGGACAGAACATTGTCATAGACCGCTTCGCCATCGGGCCGTTGAATCAGGACCCGGCTGGCGAGCTTGCGGCGCTCAATGCGCTCCAGGCTTTCGGCAAGGCCGGTGACGGCGGCATCATGGACGGCGCGCGGCGGGATCCGCGCCGCTGCGCCGGCATGATGCAATTCCTCGAAGCGGTAGTGGCAACCCTGCCAACTGACTCGCGAACTGACGGCCAGCACGCGCGCTTCGATGCGATAGCCGGCCGATCGTCCGGCCGTCATGATTTTCTCGACATTGTCGGGCGTCCTCATCGTGGTTTCAAACACGACATGGACACCGCGACCGGTGGCAGCGGTGAGCAGCTTCTCGCTCCAGATACCGGCGTCGGCTTGCGTGAAGCGCGACGCCGTCATCGGATCGGCGTTCTGGTGAGCGACAAAACCCGGATGATAGGATCGCAGATCATCGCCGACGACGCGGATGGCGGGACCCGTTTCCTCCAGCTCCGTAAGGCTCGCCGTCAGCAGAGCTGTTTTGCCGGAACCAGGCTGGCCGCCGAGCACGATCAGGGTCGGCCGGTCCGCTTTGCCGATATCGTCGGGGAGATAGTCGGGCAGGATTTCCGTGCGAAAGATGTGTTCGTTCTGGGCCTCCGACAGCCGGCCGAGGGTAGCTTCGTCCGCCATGGATCAGAGCTCCCGCCAGAACGCGGCCGCGTCTTTGACCCGCGGCCCCCATTCCGCGATCACGGCTTCGATCTGCTCGGGATCGCCGACCCGAATGCGGTTCTGCACCGCAAGCAACTCCCGCCGCTTGGCGCGCAGCGCTTCGGCGCCGGCCGGATCGTTCGCCTCGATGGCGGCAACGCGTTCCGATACCAACCCACGCGCCTGATTCATGATTTCGATGGCGAGCTCGGCCCGCACAATCGCGTCGAGCGTTGTTATCTGTCCGGCCATTGTCTTGTCCCTTCTGCTATCTCGTGATGCCTTTGGTCTGGTTGAGTGCCCGCATCTGGCGCTCGGCGATGATGTCCTGGGCCTT
>CAUJJN010000353.1 GCA_963204905.1 Pseudomonadota bacterium | reverse complement strand
GCCGTGCTTCCGCGACGAGGACCCGCGCGCCGACCGGCTGCCGGGCGAGTTCTATCAGCTCGACGTCGAGATGAGCTTCGTCACGCAGGAAGACGTGTTCGCGGCGATGGAGCCGGTGATCACCGGCGTGTTCGAGGATTTCGCCAAGGGCAAGAAGGTGACGCAGAAGTGGCCGCGCATTCCGTTCGCGGACGCGATCCGCAAGTACGGCACCGACAAGCCCGACCTGCGCAATCCGCTGGAGATGCAGGACGTCTCGGACCACTTCCGCGGCTCCGGCTTCAAGGTGTTCGCGCGGATGCTGGAAGATACCAAGAACCAGGTCTGGGCGATCCCCGGTCCCGGCGGCGGCTCGCGCGCCTTCTGCGACCGCATGAATTCGTGGGCGCAGGGCGAGGGCCAGCCCGGCCTCGGCTACATCATGTGGCGCGAGGGCGGTGAGGGGGCGGGCCCGCTCGCCAATAACATCGGTGCGGAGCGCACCGAAGCCGTTCGCGCGCAACTCGGCCTCAAGGCCGGCGACGCCGCGTTTTTCGTGGCCGGCGATCCTGCAAAATTCTGGAAGTTCGCGGGGCTCGCACGCACGCGCGTCGGCGAGGAATTGAACCTGATCGACAAGGATCAGTACGCGCTGGCGTGGATCGTCGACTTCCCGATGTACGAATACAACGAGGAAGACAAGAAGGTCGACTTCTCGCACAACCCGTTCTCGATGCCGCAGGGCGGTCTCGACGCGCTCAACACGCAGGACCCGCTGACCATCAAGGCGTTCCAGTACGACATCGCCTGCAACGGTTACGAGATCGCGTCGGGCGGCATCCGCAACCACAAGCCGGAAGCCATGGTGAAGGCGTTCGAGATCGCCGGTTACGGCGAGGAGACGGTGATCGAACGCTTCGGCGGCATGTATCGCGCGTTCCAGTACGGCGCGCCGCCGCATGGCGGCATGGCGGCCGGCGTCGACCGCATCGTGATGCTGTTGTGCGGCACCAATAACCTGCGCGAGATTTCGCTGTTCCCGATGAACCAGCGCGCGGAAGACCTGCTGATGGGCGCGCCGTCCGACGTCACGCCGAAGCAGCTTCGTGAATTGCATATCCGGCTCAATCTGCCGGAGAAGTGAGGGCTTGTTGTTGTTTCGTCATTGCGAGGAGCGCAGCGACGAAGCAATCCAGACTCTTGAAGAAAGACTGGATTGCTTCGCTTCGCTCGCAATGACGATCCGGTTTGTCAGGCGCAGGCGGAGGCGAGGGTAACGTGACGAAAGCCAGTGACGATCTGAAAGCGGCAGCGCTCGCATTCCATCAACTGCCACGGCCGGGAAAGCTGGAAATCCAGGCCACCAAGCCGCTCGCCAACCAGCGCGACCTCGCGCTGGCCTACAGCCCCGGCGTCGCGGCGGCGTGCGAGGCCATCGCCGCCGATCCGCTGGAAGCCGCCAACCTCACGATTCGCGCCAATCTTGTCGCCGTCGTCTCGAACGGCACGGCGGTGCTCGGCCTTGGCAACATCGGCCCGCTGGCGTCGAAGCCGGTGATGGAAGGCAAAGCGGTGCTGTTCAAGAAGTTCGCCGGCATCGACGTGTTCGACATCGAGATCGCCGCCAACACCATCGAGCGCGTCGTGGAGACGGTGGCGGCGCTGGAGCCGACCTTCGGCGGCATCAACCTCGAGGACATCTCGGGGCCGGACTGCTTCGAGATCGAGGCGCAGCTCAAGGCGCGCATGAAGATCCCGGTGTTCCACGACGACCAGCACGGCACCGCCATCATCGTCGCCGCCGCCGTCACCAACGCGCTGATGCTCAACGGCAAGAAACTGGCGGATTGCAAGATCGTCGGCACCGGCGCCGGCGCGGCCGCCATCGCCTGCCTCAATCTGCTGGTCGCGCTCGGCGCGCAACGCAAGAATATCTGGGTCTGCGATCTGGACGGCCTCGTCTATGACGGCCGCAACGAGCATATGGATCGCTGGAAGGCGGTCTATGCGCAGAAGACCGACAAGCGCGTGCTCGACGATGTGATCGACGACGCGGACATATTCCTCGGCGTGTCCGGCCCCAACGTGCTGAAGCCCGAGATGGTCAAGCGCATGGCGGACAAGCCGCTCGTGCTGGCGCTTGCCAATCCAACGCCGGAAATCATGCCGGAGGAGGCGCGGAAAGCCCGCCCCGACGCGATGATCTGCACCGGGCGTTCGGACTTCCCCAATCAGGTCAACAACGTCCTCTGCTTCCCATTCATCTTCCGTGGCGCGCTCGATGTCGGCGCCACCGCGATCAACGAGGAGATGAAGCGCGCCGCCGTCGACGCCATCGCGCAATTGGCGCGCGAAGCCCCGTCGGACGCCGCCGTGCCGGGCGCGGATGGTGGCGAGGTGCACGGCTTCGGTCCGGGCTCGCTGATCCCGACGCCGTTCGATCCGCGCCTCATCTTGCGCATCGCGCCGGCGGTCGCCAAGGCGGCGATGGACTCCGGCGTGGCGACGCGGCCGATCGTCGATTTCGAACAATATCGCGAGCGCCTCGAACGCTTCACCTTCCGATCCGGCCTGATCATGAAGCCGGTGTTCAGCAAGGCGCGCACGCAGCCGGTGCGCGTGATCTACGCCGAGGGCGAAGACCAGCGCGTGCTGCGCGCGACGCAGGCGGTGCTGGAGGAGAAGCTGGCGCGTCCCATTCTGGTCGGGCGTCCGTCCGTCGTGAACGCCCGCATCGAGCGGCTCGGCCTGACGATCCGGCCGGGACATGATTTCGATCTGGTCAATCCGGAAGACGATCCGCGCTATCGCTCCTACGTGCAGAGCTATATCGACGCCGCCGGCCGCCATGGCGTGACACCGGACGCGGCGCGCACGATGGTGCGCACCAATGCCACCGTCATCGCGGCGCTGGCCGTGGTGCGCGGCGAGGCGGATGCCATGCTGTGCGGCGTCGAGGGCCGCTTCATGAGTCATCTGCGCCATGTGCGCGAGATCATCGGCGCGCGTCCGGGCGTCAGCGACTTCGCGGCGCTGTCGCTGATGATCACCTCGAAGGGCTCGTTCTTTCTCACCGACACGCAGGTGCGACCCAATCCGACAGCCGAGGAACTGGCGGAGATCGCCTCCGCGGCGGCGGCGCACGTCCAGCGCTTCGGCATCAAGCCGAAGATCGCCTTCGTGTCGCATTCGGATTTCGGCAGCTATGACACCGAGGCCGCGCGCAAAATGCGCCGCGCCACCGCGCTGTTAAAGGAGCGGCATCCCGAGATCGAGGCCGACGGCGAGATGCAGGGTGGCACCGCGCTGTCGCAGATCAAACGCGACTACGTGCTGCCGCAGTCGCGGCTGGAAGGCGTCGCCAACGTGCTGGTGATGCCGAACCTCGACGCTGCCCACGTCGCCTATCAGATGGTCAAGGAACTGGCGGACGGCTTGCCGGTCGGACCGATCCTGATCGGCCCGGCGCGGCCGGCGCACATCCTGACGCCTTCGGTGACCGCGCGCGGCATCCTCAACCTGACGGCGGTGGCGGCGGTCGAAGCACAGGACCGGGCAGGGCGGCAGCAGCCGACGCTGTTCGGTTAAAGGAATGCCCGGGCACTAAACTCACCGTCATTGCGAGCGAAGCGACGCAATCCAGAAGGCCACACGGCGAGGGACTGGATTGCTTCGTCGCTACGCTCC
>CAUJJN010000352.1 GCA_963204905.1 Pseudomonadota bacterium | reverse complement strand
CCCGAAGCATGGGCCGCGCTGCTGACGCTGACCGCGCTGGAGATCGTTCTCGGCATCGACAACGTCATCTTCCTCTCGGTGCTGGTGTCGCGCATCCCCGAGCCGCAGGCGACCCGGGCGCGCCAGATCGGTCTGGCGCTGGCGCTGATTTTCCGCATCGCGTTGCTCAGCGTGCTGGTGTGGCTGATCGGTCTGACGCAGCCGGTGTTCACCGCCTTCGACATGGGCTTCTCCTGGCGCGACATCATCCTGATCGGCGGCGGCGTGTTCCTGATCGCCAAGGCGACGCATGAAATTCACGGCGAGGTCGAGGCGCGCGAGGGCGGCGAAACCGCCGGGCAGGGACCCCAGAAGGCATTCTTCTGGGTGATCGTGCAGATCATCATCGTCGATCTGGTGTTCTCGCTGGATTCCATCATCACCGCGATCGGCATGGCGAAGGACCTGGAAATCATGATCGCGGCGGTGATCATCGCCTGCATCGTGATGTATGTGTCGTCCGGCCCGGTGGCGCGTTTCGTCGCCGAGCATCCGACCACCAAGATGCTGGCGCTGGCATTCCTGGTGCTGATCGGCGTGGCGCTGGTCGCGGACGGCTTCGAATTTCACATTCCGCGCGGCTACATCTACTTCGCCATCGCGTTCTCGCTGGCGGTCGAAGTGTTCAACATCATGGCGCGGAAGAACCGCAAGCGCGCGTAGGGCGTATACGACACGAAAGCCGTCGTCCCCGCGAAGGCAGGGACCCATAACCCCGGACTCTCCATCGTCATGCCCGCGTTTGTCGCGGGTATCCACGTTTTTACGGAAGTTCAATCGACCAGAACGTGGATGGCCGGGACCAGCCTGGCCATGACCGAATGGACGGAATTCGGATCCCCGCGAGCGCGGGCATGACACTGAGTTCGTTGAGGCCGCAAGCACCGCGTCCTAAGTTGACATCCCGACCGCCTTGGCTATCGATGGTTGCGTCGAAGGCAGGAGACGCAGCATGGCCAAAGCCGTTCGTGTGCATCAGGTGGGCGGTCCCGAAGCCCTGGTTTACGAAAGCATCGACCTGCGGCCGCCGGGTGCGGGCGAGGTGCATATCCGCCAGCACGCCGTCGGCCTGAATTTCATCGACGTCTATTATCGCACCGGGCTCTACAAGGCGCCGTCGTTACCTTTCATCGCCGGCAACGAGGCCGCCGGCGAAGTGGTGGCGGTCGGGCCGGGGGTGACGGAGTTTCATCCCGGCGACCGCGTCGCCTATTACGCCAACCTCGGCGGTTATGCGACCGAACGCAACATCGCTGCCGACAAGCTGGTGAAACTGCCCGACCACATCACCTACGAGCAGGGCGCGGTGCTGATGCTCAAGGGCCTGACGGTCTGGTATCTGCTGCACAAGACTTTCAAGGTCGAGCCGGGCCATCGTGTGCTGATCCACGCCGCCGCCGGCGGCATCGGCCTGATTGCCTGCCAATGGGCCAAGGCGCTCGGCGCGCATGTGATCGGCACGGTCGGCTCGAAGGCCAAGGCGGACCTCGCGCTCGCCAACGGCTGCGACCACGTCATCCTCTACAACGAGGAAAATTTCGTCGAGCGCGTCAAGCAGATCAGCCGCAACGAATTGTGCGATGTGGTCTATGACGGCGTCGGCAAGACCACGTTCCCCGGTTCGCTGTCGTGCCTCAAGCCGCGCGGGCTGTTCGTCTCGTTCGGCAATGCGTCCGGACCGGTGCCGCCGTTCGCGCTCACGGAGCTCAACAATCACGGTTCGCTGTTCGCGACGCGGCCTAAGCTGAACGATTACGTCGCCAAGCGCGCCGACCTCATCGAGGGGGCCGACACGCTGTTCGCGGCGGTGCTCGGCGGCAAGCTGCATTTGCCGATCAATCATGCCTACGCGCTGAAGGACGCGGCGCAGGCGCATATCGATCTCGAAAGCCGCAAGACCACCGGCGCGTCGATCCTCAAGCCGTAGCGTCGCGCCGCACCGGCACCGTGCATGACATTGGCTTATGCCGTCATGACGGAAATGCAGTTGAAATCCGCCGGTCCGATCTGTGATTGCAGGCGATGCAAGGCCTGCGTCTTGCCGCGCCGGGAGACAATCCATGACGGATCACGCGGACCGCGATCGCGAGCATCGCTGCGATGTACTGGTGATCGGATCGGGTGCCGGGGGCTTCGCCACCGCGATCACCGCGCGCAAGGCCGGCCTCGACGTGCTGATGGTCGAGAAGGCCCCGGTGTTCGGCGGCACCACGGCGATCTCCGGCGGCTACATCTGGATTCCCGGCAATTCGCAGGCGACGGCCGCCGGCATCGCTGACGATCCGGAGGCGTGCCGGCGCTATCTGCGCGCGGAACTCGGCAACGACTACGACGAGGCCAAGGTCGAGACCTACCTCACCAACGGCCCGCGCATGGTGGACTTCTTTGTGAAGGACGTCGGCATCCCGTTCGTCACCACCACGATGCCGGATTATCATCCGCACCAGCCGGGCGCGGTGCCGAGCGGCCGCTCGTTGCAGGCGGGCCCGGCGAAAGCCGGCATTCTCGGGCGCGAACTGCATCGGCTGCGGCCGCTGCCGCGCGAGCTGTCGCTGTTCGGCATGGGCGTATCGTCCGGCTCCGATCTCAGCCACTTCTACAAGTTCGGGCGCTCGCTGCGTTCGACGCTCCGGGTCGGCGTGCTGCTGGCGAAATACGGTTACGACGTCGTCCGCCACGGGCGCGGGCAGACGCTGGTGAACGGCAACGCGCTGATCGCGCGGCTGGCGCGCGCGTTGTTTGCCATGGGCACGCCGCTGTGGACGTTTTCGCCGGCCGGCGAACTGATCGTCGAGGACGGGCGTGTCACGGGCGCGGTGATCAATCGCAACGGCCGCGCGGTGCGGGTGCTTGCGCGGCGCGGCGTCGTGCTGGCGAGCGGCGGTTTCGCGCAGAACGTCGAGCGGCGCGCGGGTATCTACAATCATCCGGCGCTCGGCGACGAGCACATCTCGCTGACCGCACCGGGCAATGTCGGCGACGGCGCGCGGATGGCGGAGAGCGTCGGCGGTCATGTCGCTTCCGACATTCCGAATGCCGGGGCGTGGATGCCGATCTCGCGAGTGCCGCGCCCGGACGGCACATTCGGCGCCATCATCCATTCGGTGAACCAGGGCAAGCCCGGCATGATCGCGGTGCTGCGCAACGGCCGCCGCTTCGCCGATGAGAGCGTCTCGTATCACGATTTCGTCGAACGGCTGGTGGCGCATCCGGACAGCGGCCGTCCCGCCGGCGCGTTCCTGATCTGCGATCAGGCGGCGTTCGCGAAATACGGCCTCGGCTACGCCAAGCCGTTCCTGCCGACGCGCGGCCTGATCGACGCCGGCTATC
>CAUJJN010000351.1 GCA_963204905.1 Pseudomonadota bacterium | reverse complement strand
CAGACCCACCAGCGAACGCTGGCGATAACGCTGAAACAGTGTGCGCGCGACCTCGCCGAGCGGCGTGCTCCTGCGCATTCGCAGCTTGATGGTCGGCCAAACGGTTTTCACTGCGATGGAACGTCCTCCCCTCGCCGTACGTTCAATATCGGCCATTATGGCGTTGGCTTGCTCCGGATAGCCGTGAATCATCAGCCAGCGCGGGCTTTCCGGAATCCAAAGCCGCATGACGAGGATCACCAGCCCCAGCCCGGCGCCAGTCAGATAGGCCAGCCGCCAACCGAGATCCGCGCTGATCGTTTGCGGATCAAGCAGCACGATGGCGCTCGCCGCGCCGATCGCGGCGCCGATCCAGAAGCTGCCGTTGACGACCAGGTCGGTCCATCCGCGATAGCGCGCCGGCACCAGCTCCTGAATCGTCGAATTGATCGCGGTATATTCGCCTCCGATTCCCGCGCCGGTGAGGAACCGGAACAATGCGTAACTCCAGACGTCCCAGGCCAACGCCGTGGCCGCCGTCGCCAGTAGATAGAGCGACAAGGTGATGAAAAACAGTTTCTTGCGGCCGAGGCGATCCGTGAGCCAACCGAACCCGAGTGCGCCGAGCACCGCGCCGGCAAGATAGACGCTATTGGCAACCCCGACATCGAAATTGCTGAAGCGCATCGTGGGGCTGTCCTTCAGTGCCCCGGACAACGTTCCCGCCAGAGTCACTTCGAGCCCGTCAAGAATCCATGTAACACCCAGCGCAACGATCACGCGCGTATGAAACCCGCTCCATGTCAGCGCATCGAGCCGCGCCGGAATATCAGTTTCAATTGTGCGGCTATCGACAGTCACCAGCGGGCCTTCATCTTACTCGGATCGGCCGCCAATAACGCATCAACGATAGAAGCGCAGCGATTTGCTGGCGTGCAATCCACGACGGCAGCGTCGGGTGATCAATACAACGCCACGGAGCGATCAGGGTTCCAATCCTGACCTCGGGAAACCGCGTGCATCAAAAAGACCTCGCGCCAGGAGCGCGAGAGCTTCAACTGTCGTGAGACGTTCGGCGCGATCAGGCGGCGCGCACGCTTCCCATGAACCGGTCCAACTCCTCGCGCAGGCGCGCGCTCTCCGCCGACAAAGTCTGCGCGGAACTCAAAACCTCCGCCGAGGCCGCGCCGGTCTGGGTCGCGCCGCTGTTCACCTGCGAAATATTGTTGGCGACCTCCTCGGTCCCTTGCGCGACGTTCTGCACATTGCCGGCGATTTCCTGCGTCGCGGCGCTTTGCTGCTGGACGGCGGTTGCGATCGTCGCCGCAATCTCGGAGATCTGTCCGATCGTGCTGCTGATTTCCTTGATCGCAGTCACCGATTCCCGTGTCGCGCTCTGCATTCCGAGAATATGCGAGGAGATTTCGTCAGTCGCCTTCGCGGTCTGGCTGGCGAGTGATTTGACTTCGGACGCGACAACCGCGAAGCCACGTCCCGCTTCGCCGGCGCGCGCCGCCTCGATCGTGGCATTCAACGCCAGCAGATTGGTCTGCTCGGCAATCGCCGTGATCAACTTGACGACATCGCCGATATCCTGCGCAGCCCGCGACAGTTCGCCGATCCGTTCGTCCGTCTGGTTCGCCTGCCTCACCGCGTTGGCGGCAATGCGGCTGGATTCATGTACCTGGCGGCCGATCTCATCCACCGACATCGACAGTTCCTCTGTCGCCGCCGCAACCGACTGCATGTTGGAGGAGGCTTCCTCCGAGGCTCCGGCCACATGCGTCGAGAGACTTTGCGTGGTCTCGGCGGTTTGAGTCAAAGTATCAGCCGCCGACTCCAGTTGCGCGGCTGACGAAGAGACGTTGGCGACAATGCTGCCAACGGCGGCTTCGAACTGATCGGCGAACTGGATCATCTCGGCGCGCCGTGCTTCCGCCGCGATCCGGTTGCGCTGTTCATGCGTGGCCGCGTCCCGCTCCGCCTTGGCGACGGCCTGAACCTTGAATCCCTCCACAGCAGCAGCCATGTCGCCGATCTCGTCCTTGCGGCCGAGCCCTGGCAACGTGACGTCGAAGTTTCCTTTGGCGAGTTCGCGCATCGCTGCGCACATCTTCAACATCGGCCGTGAGATGCCGTTGCCCAGCACCAACGCGAGAAGACCGCCGAGCAACGTGCTGCCGAGCGCCAATGCCACGATCAGCCATTGCGTATTCTGCAGGATGTTCTGGGTCTGGCTTTCGATTCGTGTCTGATCGGCCAGCAGATCCTGCTTCATCGTATCCGAGAGCCTGGTGATCGATGTCGCCGTATTCATCATTTCGCCGCCGAGCCGTTCGATCAACTCGGCCTTGGCCACCAGATCGGCGAACGAGGACGTGTAGTCGGACAGGCCGGACATCAATTCGGCGAGCTTGCGTTGGATCGCTTCCTGACCCTTGGCCGGGATCGAGGCGAATGCCGCGTTGAGGAATTTCAATCGCGCCGTCGCGCTGGCGGCGGTCGCCGGCTCCGGCTTGCGCGCATAGGTCCCCAACAGCGCCGATGTTGCGATCAACTGCGTGGCGGTGTCCTTGACCTTCGCCTGCAGCGCCTCCTGCCCGGCATCGCCCGCGGTGCTCGCGATATCGTCTAGCTTGTAGCGGAGGGCCGTGCCCTTGGCGATCACCCGGTTCTCGGCGATCGTGGAAAATTCCTGCTTGGCCTTGAGCGTGCCGGTGAATGTGGCCGCGAACGTCTCGAACTGCTTGGCCAGTTCAGCGACACGCGCCAGCCGCTCCGGATCGGTCGTTCCGGTCCTGGCATGATCGATCGCCATCTTGAGACGACCTTCCGCCGCCTGCGCGGCTTCGGCATCGGCGTCGTTGCCGGTCAGGACGTAGTAGCGGACCAGTTCGCGAAACGACATCAGTTCGCGGTCGATGGTGCGGGCGAGACCGGCCTCGGCAACTCCGGCTTGCGACGCGGCGACACTCGCCGCGATTCTGCCAAATCCGACATAGGCAAATCCCATGCTGATGGCCGAGATAGCCAACAGGCACCCAAATCCCAGGGTGACCTTGCTGCGAAACCGCAGGGCCGGCATCCTCGGAAACGCCACCCGCGACCGCTCACTCTTCAACGCACCCACCTTGGCCTCCGGATTTTCATTGGTTCAGCGGGATACGGCATCCCGTCACGCAGGCGAAAACTAGAGCGAAATTGATAAAACCGCGTAAACCAATACCGCCTGAAGCAACCGTTCTCGCGAATTGCGAGGTGAGAGATGATCGGCGGCCATTGTGGCCGGCAATCAATTCCGGTCGAACGGGAAGCAGCCACGCCGGATCAGAATTTGATCGTCGGCAGGCGCGATGGCAAAGTAGACGGCAAATCCGGCAGGCGGCGCGACAGCCCACGTCGTCGACAAACCGGTTCGCAAGAACAAGGGAGGCACCATGTCCACATCAGCCGTACCCGGCATCGTCGGCCCATTCGCAGGACTCGACGTTCCATGGCTATTGCGGATGCGGGCGGAAACACGCGGCGATCATCCGTTCCTGATCTGGGCGCCGTTCGATGGTCCGTCCCGGTCGTGGAGCTATCGCGAGTTCGACGACCGTGTCGGAGCGCTGGCCGCCGGCCTTGCCAAACGCGGCGTCAAGCAGGGTGATGCCGTCCTGATCCATCTCGACAATTGCATCGAGATGATGCTGGCGTGGTTCGCCTGTGTCGAACTCGGCGCCATCGCAGTCACCACCAACACCCGTTCCGCGGCGGCGGAAATGACGTACTTCGCAGATCACTGCGGCGCGGTTGCCGCCATCACCCAGCCGGCCTACGCCGAACTGGTGGCGCAAAACTGCAAGAACCTGCGCTGGATCGCGGTCACATCGCACGATGCCGGCAACGCGCCCGCGCAGGGGCGCGCTCCGCAGCAGGCCGACAGCTTCGAGGCCTTGTTTGCCGACAACGCCGATCGTCGGCAGCGCCCGACCGACCCTTTCGCACCTTGCAGCGTGCAATACACTTCGGGCACGACATCGCGCCCCAAAGCCGTGCTGTGGACCCATGCCAACGCGCTGTGGGGCGCGAAGATCAACGCCGCGCATCAGGATCTCCACGCCGGCGACGTCCATCAGACCTACCTGCCGCTGTTCCATACCAACGCGCTGGCCTATTCGATGCTGTCGAGCCTGTGGGTCGGCGGCACCTGCGTGATCCAGCCGCGCTTCTCGGCGCGGCGCTTCTGGAATGTCGCGGCCGAGCATCGCTGCACCTGGACGTCAACCATCCCGTTCTGCATCAAGGCGCTGCTCGAACACGAGATTCCGAAACAGCACACATTCCGGTTATGGGGCACCGCGGTCTGCGATCCGCCGCCGTTCGCGCCATTCGGCGTCAAGATGATCGGCTGGTGGGGCATGACCGAAACCATCACCCACGGCATCATCGGTGAAGTCGATCAGCCCAACACGCCGATGTCGCTCGGCCGCGCCGCCGCCGAATACGAAATCCGCATCGTCGACGACAACGGCGCCCCGACCGCCGTAGGCGACACCGGCAACCTGCTGATCAAGGGGATTCCGGGCCTCTCGTTGTTCAAGGAATATCTGCACAACGAACAGGCCACCCGCGAGAGTTTCGACGCGCACGGCTATTTCATCACCGGCGACCGCATCACGCTGCTGGAGCACGGTTTTATGAAGTTCGGCGACCGCGCCAAGGATATGCTCAAGGTCGGCGGCGAAAACGTCGCCGCCTCGGAAATCGAACAGATCATCATCACCGTGCCGGGCGTTCGCGAAGCCGCCGTTGTCGCCAAGAAGCACCCCATGCTCGATGAAGTTCCCGTGGTCTTCATCATTCCGCTGACAGGCGTCGAGAATATTCCGAAAACCCTTCACGACGATGTGCTGTCTGCTTGCCGCAAGGCGCTTGCCGACTTCAAGGTGCCGCGCGAGGTGCATTTCGTCGATGATATGCCACGTTCGACCCTCGAGAAGGTCGCCAAGAACGAGTTGCGCAAGCTGCTCGCATAAGCGAGCTGCATTCACATCCCGAACGCAATCGGGCGGAAGGCTTGCAGCAACTGCTGATCCAGCTTGCCGCCCATCTGCTCCATCATCGCGAATGCCTGGGCGTGGGTGAACGGCATCCGGTAGGAACGCTTTTCCACCAGCGCGGCATGAATATCGACGATGGTGGTGAGCCGGACGATGTCGCTGATCCGATCCGCCGTCAGTCCGTGCGGATAGCCGCTGCCGTCAAGAAACTCATGATGATGCAGCACGACGTCGAGCATTTCCGGCGGAAAGCTGCCTTCGTCCGCAAGCGCCTCGTAGCCGAGACGAGGATGCTCGCGCACCTGATCCATCTCGTCATCGGTCAGCTTGCCCGGCTTGTCGAGAATGGAAACCGGAATATAGGCCTTGCCGACATCGTGCAGCAACGCGGCGCGCGCCAGCCGGCGCTGATCATCCTCGCGCATCCCGAGATGCTGGGCGAACGCCACAGCGAATCCCGTCACGAACAGACAATGGCGATAGCTGTGATTGTGATGGCGCCCCACCACCGCCAGCCATTCCCGCAGCGACGTCTTCTTGATCGCGCGCAGGATCTGCGTTTCCGCCTGCTGCACATCGTTGAAGGTCAACGGCGTCCCCGCGGGCAACCGGTTGAAGATATTGACCATGACCAGATGCGCGGCGGCAACGCCCTTGTTCAGCGCCTGTCCGCTTTCGGTCTGGTCATAATCGTTGGTGTCGGGGAATGCGGCACGAACGCGTTGCAGGATGGCACGCGCGTCGAACGGCCGCTCGATAGTGTCGGTGGCTCCCAGCGCCCACGCCTGCATCGATCCATGATGCAGTGCGTCGGCCAGCACGAACAGTCGCGGGATCGATTGATAGCTCTTGTCGATCAGCTTGCGGCGAACCCGCTGGACGCTTTCGGCCGATCGCAGATCAATATCGACAACGATCCCGGAGATTTTCCCTGTCGGAATCGCAGGAATATCCAAGGTCGAAACAACGCCCACGTCGCCGACGTTCCCGAGAATCCGCGCCAGTTCATCGCTTCGGTCGCTTCGATCCGAAGCCAACAGGAACCGTTTTCTGGCAGGGGATTGCTTCAACGCGACACTCATGACGTCCTCGGGCTACACTCTCGGTTTCCGACCGATAGCCGACGAGTCGAGTCATTCCTGTTAATAGGAATTGTTAACGGAGCCTGTGCGCGATGCCGTCAACCTTAGTGATCCCGCTGGCGCAGCGCAGGGCCGTACATATTTCCTGAGTGTTTTCAGGCGCGAATGGCGACTGCTCCATCGGCGCGCGGTTCGCAGCACCGATCATGTAAAAGCCGCATAAGAAATGCCGCCGGATCGCTCCGGCGGCACCTCGTCACTTTATGAAACAGCTCACGCCTTCATCGCAGCTTTCACGGCTTCCGCCGTGATCGGCAGCGAGCGCACCCGCGCGCCCACCGCGTTGAAGATCGCGTTGGCGATCGCCGGCGCCACCACCGTCACCGTCGGCTCGCCCACACCAGTGGCGTTCTCACCGTTGGCGATGATGTTGACGGCGACCTCCGGCATCTGACTCATGCGCATTGGCGTATAGGTATCGAAGTTGGTCTGTTCGATCCCGCCGTCCTTCATCGTGGCTTTCTCGAAAAGCGCCAGCGACATGCCCCACATCGCTCCGCCCTCGACCTGGGCACGGATGCCGTCAGGGTTCACCGCGGTGCCAACATCGGTTGCCACCGTCAGCTTCTTGACCTTGACCTCGCCCGACGGAGCCACCGCGACATGGGCGACGCACGCGGTCCAGCTTGCTGTCTTGCGCTCCTGTGACGAGACACAAGCCACGCCCATGCCTTCGCCCTTGGCGAGCTTGAGGCTACCGTAGCCGGCCAGCCCCATCGCCGCGAGCAGCGTGTTACGCAGCCGTTGCGCGCCCCCGTCGTTGTCGCCGGCGCCGTCCAGCATCGCGATGCGGAACTGCGCCGGGTCCTTGCCGGCGGCATGAGCGAGTTCGTCGACCATGCTTTCGATCGCCCAGAACGTCCAACCCGGCGCGACCGAGCGCAACTGTCCGGACGGCGTCGCCTGCTGCGCCATCTCGTTGAGGATCGCACGGACGTTGTGATTGGGAACCGAGTAGAAGAAGTCGGAGCCATTCACGGTGAAGGCGTCCAGCGCGCCTTTTTTGTCGACCGACGGCGACAGGAATGCGGGAATGCCCCAGCGCTTGGTCGGCCAGGCGCTGACGACATCATGGTTGAGGGCGACCAGCTTGCCGTTCTGGTCGAGACCCGCCTTCAGCTTCTGGTAGGTGAGCGGTCGCGAGAAATCCATTGTCACGTCGTCTTCGCGCGAATAGATCACCTTCACCGGTTTGCCGACGGCTTTCGCCGCCTGCACCGCCGGCACCATCATGTCGCCGTCGAGTCGCCGGCCGAAGCCGCCGCCGAGCCAGCTCTGATGCAGCACGACCTGCTTGGGATCGACGCCGGCGGCGCCTGCCGCGATCGCCCCGGAGCGCGTCGCAAACTGATTTCCGGAATAGATGTGCCAGATGTCGCCGTCGAGATGCGCCGTGGCGTTCATCGGCTCCATTGGCGCATGGATGTTGATGTTGGTGGTGTACTCGGCTTCCAGCACTTTGGCGGCGGACCCCAGCCCGGAAGCAGTATCGCCTGTCTTGACGAAGAACAGCCCGGAGTCATCGAGCTTCTGCAACCGCTTCGCTTCCTCAAGCAGCGACTCGCTAGATACTTTGGCATTGGGGCCGTGGTCCCACGTCACCTTCAACGCATCCGCCGCCTGGCGCGCATGCTGATAAGTGTCGGCCACCGCCACCACCCAGCCCGTCGTCGTCATGGTCTTGTCGTCGAGCGTCACCGCCTTGATAAAGCCCGGCACCTTCTTCGCCGCACTGTCATCGACCGACTTGACCGTCGCGCCGTAGCGCACCGGCGGCAGCACCAGCTTTCCGTACACCATGCCCGGAAGGAAGGTGTCGATGCCGTACTTGGCGGAACCGTTGACCTTGAACGGAATGTCGAGCTGCGGCACCGACACGCCGATCATGGTGTATTGATCCGGCGTCTTCAGCTTGATCGCCTTCAGTTCGTCCGGCGTAAAGGTCTTGGTGATCTTGCCGCCCTTGACGACCTCCGCGAACGTCTTCGCCGTTTTCGATTTGGCGTGAGTGATGACCGAATCCCGCACCGTCAATTCCGCGGCGGGTACGTTCATCATTGCAGCGGCGGCATCGATCAACGCGATCCGCCCGGCGGCTCCGGCCCGGCACATCGCATCGAAATTCATCATGGTGCTCCAGCTTCCGCCGGTGATCTGCGCGCCGAGCATCGGATCGTTGAACTTTGGATCGTTACTCGCCAGCGCGATGCGCATGTCGGACCATTTCGAGCCGAGTTCTTCGGCGACCAACTGCGCCATGGTGGACGCGATATGTTGGCCCATGTCGGCCTTGCCGACGCTGACCGTCACCAGCCCGTCCTCGCCGATCGAGTACCAAACGCTCGGATCGAACTTTGCCGGCGCGGCAACGGCCTGATCCAGCCCGAGCAGATTGGAGCTGGCCGCATAGCCCAACACCAGGCCGGTGGCGACGGTGCCGATCAGGAAATGGCGGCGTGACAGCGGCACGGCCGGACCGACGGCTTCGCCTTGCACATTGTTCAGGTGCTTGTTCATGTGTTCCTCCGATCGTTGCCGGTGGACGCGGTCCGCATTTCCGACGCCGCGCGCAGCACGGCTCGCTGGATGCGGGTATAGGTCATGCAACGGCAGAGATTGCCGTCCATGTGCTCAACGACTTCGTCCTTGGTCGGGCTGGAATTCCTCGACAGCAACGCGGCCGCCTGCATGATCTGGCCGGACTGGCAGTAACCGCACTGCGGCACCTGCTCCGCGATCCAGGCTTTTTGCAGCGGATGGTCGCCCTTCTCGCTCAAGCCTTCGATGGTGGTGATCTGTTTGCCGACGGTCTCTTTCACCGCCGTCTGACAGGAGCGCACGGCCTCGCCGTTGACGTGAACCGTACAGGCGCCACAAAGGCCCGCACCGCAACCGAACTTGGTGCCTGTCATTTGGAGTTGTTCGCGGATAACCCAGAGAAGCGGCGTATCATCGGCCGCGTCGACGGACATATTCCGTCCATTGATGATGAGATTTGGCATCTCATTGTTCCCAGCCGGTGCACGACATCGCTTACGGCGATGACTGACATCGAGGCATTCTCCGCCACGCACCGGGTGGATGGCGGAGGCCGGGAGCATGATCGCGTTTTCAATCGCAGGCAATGCGAATTAGAATCGACCTAAACAAAAACCGGAAGATTCGTTTGTGCATCGCACATGCAACCCGACCGGAAATTCTCGCCGCTGCGCTTTGCTGCTATAGATGCGTCCTGCCATCGGGTGGCGCCTTCCCGGCCCGCGCGCCAAACAGATGAGAGCCGACTTGTGAGAAGCATTTCAGCCGCCATTCTCCTCGCCATGCTTGTTAGCAGTGAAACGATCGGTCCGGTCCGCGCTGAGGTTCCGCGCCGGCCGCGCTTCGTCGCGACGCTGTCCAATCATGCGCCGCTGGCGTTCGGCATGACCCCGGCGGAAGCCGCCGATGCGTTACGAACACCGCTGACCTATGTGCGCGGCCGTCGCGGAAACGAAACCTATCAGGCGATGACCGACATCGGCGGCAGCGTGTTTTTTCCGCGCCGCGATCATCTCTATCTTCAATTCCGCCGCGGCCGCCTCACCGGCTGGAAGGGCGACTGGAATCTCGACGAGACATGGCGCTAGCGCCGGACCCCGTATGATCCTCAACGAACATCCAAGGAGACAACCTGTGGGATATGACATCAGACTGACCGCTTCGGACAATTTTCAATTCGGCGGCTATCGCGCCGACCCCACCGGTTCGGCCAGGGGCGCACTGGTCGTCATTCAGGAAATTTTCGGGGTCAATCATCATATCCGCAACATCTGCGATCATTACGCAAGCGAGGGTTACGTCGCCGTCGCGCCGTCGATTTTCGACCGCACCGAACCTAATTTCCAATCCGGCTACTCGCCGGACGAAGTCGCCGTCGCGCGCAAATTCGTCGCCAACCCGGATTGGGAGGCGATGCTGCGCGACACGCAGGCCGCTGTCGAGTCCGTGAAGGATGTGGGGCCGGTGGGGATCGTTGGCTTCTGTCTCGGCGGAAGCGTGGCTTACGTCGCCGCGACCAAACTCTCCGGCTTGCGCGCGGCGGTCGGCTACTATGGCGGCGCCATCGTGCGCTTCGCCGACGACAAGCCGAAGGCGCCGACACTCTTGCATTTCGGCGAGAAGGATAGCGGCATTCCACTGAGCGACGTTGAAGCCATCCGCGCCAAGCGGCCCGACGTCGAGATTTACGTTTATCCCGGCGCGCAACACGGCTTCAGTTGCGACGAGCGCGCCAGCTACGACAAGGCCAGCGCCGACCTCGCGAGCCAGCGCACGCTGGCGTTCTTCGCCAAACACCTGTCCGCGTAAGCGGGCTCAGAACCAGCGCTCGCCGACGACGATGGTGTCGCCCGGATTGATCGGGGTGGCGGGTGGAACCACGGCGCGGACGGTGCCGGCGCTGGAAGTGTGGGTGAGGGTAACGCTGTCGCGTTTGGCGCGCGGCGAGAAACCG
>CAUJJN010000350.1 GCA_963204905.1 Pseudomonadota bacterium | reverse complement strand
GCAGTTCCCTGGCGGCGGCGATCGCCGCCGGAGACGCCGGCTTGGTTTGCTGCGCCGGCGCGGCGGTCTGCGCCTGGGCCGCGACGCCGGAGAGGGCCAGTCCCGCCGCAACACCACCCGCGATCAACATCTGGCTGAGATACTTCATGTGAACTCCTTGATTTCAATTCGACCCAGTGGAGCGAATTTGACATTTGCGAAAGCATCCCCTGCGGGGGATGCAAATATTGGAAGCGAACCACTAGCGCCGCTCGACGACGCGAATTCCATTAGCTCCGGCCAGCACCACGGTGCTCGCAAGACCGATAAACAACCCATGCTCGACGACACCAGGGATCGATGCCAGCAGCGCGGCCAGGCGCGGCGCATCCGGGATCGCACCGAGGTGGGCGTCGATGATCCAGTGACCGCCATCGGTGACGAAAGCATGGCCGGCGGCGGCCTGCCGGACGCGCAGGTCACCGGCGACGCCGCACGCCGCCATGACATTCTCGATGCCGCGCCGCGTCGCCGCGAGACCGAACGGGATCACTTCGATCGGCAGCGGGAAGCGGCCGAGCCGCTCGACCCATTTGGTGTCGTCGGCGATCACGATCATCCGATCGGACGCCGCGGCCACGATCTTTTCCCGCAACAGCGCACCGCCGCCGCCCTTGATCAGGTCGAGCGCGACATCCACCTCGTCAGCACCGTCCACCGTGAGATCGAGGTGGTCGATGGCATCCAGGGTCGTCAGGGGCACGCCGCATTGCTCGGCCTGAACGCGGGTTGCTTCCGAGGTCGGAACGCCGACCATCTTGAGGCCGCCTCGCACCCGCTCCCCCAACAGGTCAACGAAATGCTTCGCCGTCGAGCCGGTTCCGAGCCCCAGCTTCATGCCATCGCGAACCTCCTCCAGCGCGCGCGCAGCGGCCTGTCGTTTCCGGTCGTCGAGATTCATCCAATGCCACTCCGAAACGGCGCGCCCGGCGGCCCGGAGGCCGACGGCGAATTGCGCCTCTATCTAGCGTTGGTCGAGGTTCCTGAACAGGCCAAATGCCAGTTCCACCCCCCGGTTACACGGCTTTGGGAACAATTCCAGGACACGCGGAATGAACCTGTGATCGCCCTTGCCACGGCCCGGCCCGCCGGATAGCGGTCGGATATGAAAAACGCCCCTGTCATCGCCTTCGATCTCGACGGCACTCTTGTCGATACCGCGCCAGACCTCATTGGCGCTCTCAACCACATCCTCGTTCGCGAGAAGATGTCGCCGCTCCCCCTTGCTTCCGCGCGCAATCTGATCGGGGCCGGAGCCCGGCGCCTGCTCGAGCGCGGTCTGGAAGCCGAGAACCGGCAGGTCACGCCGGAGCAAATGACCAAGCTGACCGAAGACTTCGTCGCTTACTACGCCGACCACATCGCGGATGAATCCCGCCCCTTCGCGGGGCTGGAAAGCGCCCTCGACGCTCTCGCCGGGCGCGGCTACCTGCTGGCGGTCTGCACCAACAAGCTGGAGTGGCTGTCGCGCCGGCTGCTCGACCGGCTGGAGCTGACGCCCCGGTTCGCGGCGATCTGTGGCGCCGACACCTTCGGCGTTTCCAAACCGGACCCGATCATCTTGCGCCAGACCGTCGCGAAGGCCGGCGGCGCCATCGGCTCGACCATCATGGTCGGCGACGCCGGGCCCGACGTCGGCGTGGCGCGGCGTGCCGGCGTCCCGGTGATCGGCGTGTCATTCGGCTATACCGAGGTTCCGATCGCCGACCTCAAGCCGGACAGCCTGATCGACCGCATGAGCGAGCTTCCGGCCGCCGTGGAAAGCCTGCTCAACACTTTCGTAAAAGATTAGAAATCAAGCGCATAATATTGTTTTTATGGACATTATCTCCATTTGATATGCCACCACATCATTGGTCACTGCATATTGCGCGATCCACCGCTCGCTCCTATTGTTCGCGCGGGGACTGTGGCGGAACGCCGCGAATGAACGGGTGGATGATGCGCAGTGTTATCGTTGTAGCGGTCGCCAGTTTCGGCTTGGCGGGGTGCTCGTCCTTGTCGATGGATGCCCTCAAGCCCGCGCCGAAGATGATATCGGTTCAGGTCGACTCGGTGCCGCCGGGAGCCGACGCCACCAGTTCACTGGGATCGAGTTGCAAGACGCCCTGCGCGCTGTCGGTGCCCGACAATGCCGAGAGTTTCAGCGTGGCCTTCGCGCTGCCGAACTACCAGCCGCTGAGCGTCCCGGTCCAGGTCACGCGCCATCCCGGCGACTACTTCACCTCGCAGCCCACGACGACTTTCGATCCGAATCCCGTGGTCGGCGAACTTCAGGCAGAACCGCCGAAACGGCCGGTGCGGCGGAAGCCCCGCAAGCGTGCCGCCCCCAAGCCCGCCGCGGCGGCACCCGCGCCGGCGCCCGCAGCCAGTTCGGCCTTCCCCGCCCCGCAGACGACGCCGCCCCCCGCCCAGCCGGCGCGCTGATCGACCAGCGGCGTGACCGCGACAATGGGATGATTGCGGAGCAGCCCGATCGTCCATAGATTTAGAATGACAATAATCAAGGTGGGCTGCGAATGGCCCTCCGGAGTCTCTGGGGGATTCATGCCCGAGCCGAGTGCCGCGCGATGTCAGGGCTGCTAGCCAACCATCCGGGAACGATGACCGACCCCTTCGGCCGGACCATCACCTATCTCCGTGTGTCGGTGACCGACCGCTGCGACCTGCGTTGCTTTTACTGCATGTCCGAGGACATGACCTTCCTGCCGAAAGCCGACCTGCTCTCCCTTGAGGAGCTGGATCGGCTGTGCTCGGTGTTCATCGAAAAGGGCGTGCGCAAGCTGCGACTGACTGGCGGGGAGCC
>CAUJJN010000349.1 GCA_963204905.1 Pseudomonadota bacterium | reverse complement strand
GGATCGACCGAGCCGTTCTTGGCGGGAAGGTCGCGGATATGGCCGAACGAGGCGACCACTTCGTAGCCGCCGCCCAAATACTTATTGATCGTCTTGGCCTTCGCAGGCGACTCGACAATGACGATATTCATGTTTTTCCAGATACTTAGGGAAGAAAAGGTGCGGGCTTCGCGAGAGTCGCGGCGGCCTGCTTCGCCCGGAACATGGGTCCAGACCCCTCAACTGTCAAATCGTGCCACCCGGTTATATTCAGATCATTCAACTATTTCGATTATATATATCTTTAAAAACCACCTAGAGTTGTGTATATCTGAGTTCCAGACGGACTTGATTCCCATCTCGGCGACAAGTGGCGGCGAGGATCGATGGCGCGGGAGCGGCAGAGCATTCCCATCGAAGCGGACGAGCCGGCCGGCGACGGTGGGCCCAGCGAGGCGGCCCGTTTCATCGCCAAAGCTGTCTCCGAATTGGCTCCGATGGCGCGGGTGCACCGGCTCGACGTTCTGGCACACCTCCTCGACATGGCTCAGATGGAGGCGGACGAACTGGTTCGTGCCGACATGTTGCGCAAGCTGCGATGACTCACGCGATGATCCTTCGTCCCCGTGAAGGCGGCGGCCCCAAGACGTTGAGGCGAATTGCGCGACGGGACATCCTGGGACACCAGCCTCGGACACCGCCAGCTTAGGGCACCGCCAGCCTAGGACACCGCCAGCGAGATCAGGCCGCCGCCATGGCGCTCCAGCCGTCCCGCCAGTTCGAGTTCGAGCAGGACGGTGCGGACGGTAGCGGGGGAGGTGTCGGCCATCCGGATCAGATCGTCGAGACCGACGGGGCTCGGCCCGAGCAATTCGACCACCCGCGCACGCTCGCTCGCCGCGGGTTCGCGATCCATCGACGGCGTGTCATCGGATTCCGCGACAGGCAGTTCGACCGGCCGCCCCATGATCGGGCGTACCGCAGCGATCACATCGGCGGCCTCCGTGATCAAGGTCGCGCCTTGCTTGATGAGATGGTTGGTGCCGGCCGCGCGCGGGTCGAGCGGCGAGCCGGGGACGGCGAACACCTCGCGCCCCTGTTCGGCCGCGACCCGCGCGGTGATCAACGACCCGGAGCGGTGCGCGGCCTCGATCACCACGACGCCGAGCGCGACACCTGAGATCAACCGGTTGCGCCGGGGAAAGTCACGCGCGCGCGGTGAATGGCCGAGCGGCATTTCCGAGATCGCGGCTCCGGTGTGCAGGATCTCCGCGAGCAACCCCTCGTGCTCGGGTGGATAGATGCGGTCGTGGCCGCCTGCCAGCACGGCCACGGTGCCGGCTTGCAAACTGGCGCGATGCGCCGCCTGATCGATGCCGCGGGCCAGACCCGATGCGACGACGAATCCGGCGTCTCCAAGATCACGCGCCAGCATCTGCGTGAACTTGAGGCCGGCCCCGGATGCGTTGCGCGAGCCCACGATGGCGATCATCGGTTTGGCCAGCGCGGGAAGTTGCCCCCGGACGCCGAGCAGCGGCGGGGCGTCATCAATCGACGCCAGCCGTGACGGGTAGCCGGCTTCGCCGGGGGTGACGATCGCGACGCCGATGCTCTGTCCGCGTGTCAGTTCGCGTGCGGCATCGTCAGGGGGGCAGATACGACCCGGCCGGGCCGCGCCGCCACGACGGGCGAGCTCCGGCAGCCGGTCAAGCGCGGCTTCGGCGCTGCCAAAATGATTGATCAGCGAGCGGAAGGTGCGAGGGCCGACATTGTCGCTGCGGATCAGCCGAAGCCACGCGATCCGCTGGCGCTCGGTCAGCCGCGTCCCGTCGGTCGATGGTGAAGCAATGTCCAAGCTGCCCGCGCTCCCGACCGGCAGCATTGCTCAAGTCAGGCGGTCGCACAACCATAAGTCGTGCTCGACGGCGTCGACCAGTTCAGCCTTTCTGGCCGATCTTGCCTTCGGTGCCGTTGAGCAGCCGCTGGATGTTGCCGCGATGCATGATCCACAGCAGCACCGACAGCACCGCGAACAACAGCGCCAGCGCCGCATGTCCATCGAGCCAAAGCCCGACGGGCATTGCCGCGCTGGCCAGCAGCGCGGCGGCGGAGGAATAGCGGGTGAACCACGCCACGACGAGCCAAAGGGCGCAGAACGCCAGCGCCGCCGGCCAATACAGCCCGAGCAGCACGCCGATGTAGGTCGCGACGCCCTTGCCGCCCTTGAAGCCGAGCCACACCGGAAACAGGTGGCCGAGAAACGCGCCAAGCGCCGCCAGCATCGCGGCTTCCGGGCCGCCGAAACGGCCGGCCACGATGACGGCGACGGTGCCCTTCAGCATGTCGCCGAGCAGGGTCGCGGCGGCAAGCCCCTTGCGCCCTGTGCGCAGCACATTGGTCGCGCCGATGTTGCCGGAGCCGATCGAGCGGAGATCCTGCGTCCCGGCCAGCCGCGTCAGGATCATGCCGAACGGAATCGAGCCGAACAGATAGCCCACAATGAGGGCGAGCGCGGCGACGCCAAGAGAGGATGTCAGCATAAGTGGTCCATTCGATCCGGTAAGGATTGATTAACCATACTTCATCACCATTGGATTAGACCAGAGGAGGGCACCATGCATCTTGCTTGCAATCGCCTGAAGGTCGTCTGCTTCGGCATTTATCTCATGGCGATCCTTGTCGGCACGTCGATCGAAGCAATGGCGAAACTGTTCGGAAACTGAAATGGCCGGCCGGCATTCCGGCCGGCGTGACTATGTCCGCCGATAGACGCTTCGTCCGCCGACGATGGTCTGTCGCACGCGCCCGGTGAAGCGGGCTTCATCGAACGGCGTGTTCTTGCACTGCGATTTCAGATCGGCCGGGTCCAGCACCCAGGGCTCGTCGGCATCGATGACGATGACGTCGGCCGGGCTGCCCGCGCGCAGGTTGCCGCCGGGCAGGCCGAGCAGGTCGGCGGGCCGCGTCGACATCGCGCGGATCAGCGTCGTGAAATCCAGTTCCTCGTTGTGGACCAGCCGCAAGCCGGCCGAGAGCATGGTTTCGAGCCCGATGGCCCCGACCGCAGCTTCCGCGAACGGCAGCCGTTTGGTCTCGACGTCCTGCGGATTGTGATCCGACATCGCCACATCCACCAGGCCCGATGCCACGGCGGCAACCAGCGCCCTGCGGTCGTCCTCGGTGCGCAGCGGCGGCGAGGTTTTGAGGAAGGTGCGATAGGGTCCGATATCGTTCTCGTTCAGCGTCAAATGATTGATCGAGGCCGATGCGCTCACTTTGAGGCCGGCGTCGCGCGCGCGCCTGAGCACGTCGAGCGATTCCCGGCAGGTGACCGATGCCGCGTGATAGCGCCCGCCGGTCAACGCGACGAGGCGCACATCACGCTCCAGCATCATCGCCTCGGCGGCGGCGGGCACACCGATCAGGCCGAGCCGCGTCGCGAACTCGCCCTCGTTCATCACGCCTTCGCCGACGAGGTTGGGGTCTTCGGTATAATGAACGATCAGCGCGTCGAAGTCGCGTGCGTAGGTCAGCGCCCTGCGCATCACCTGCGCGTTGGTCACGCTGCGCGCGCCGTCGGTGAAGGCCACAGCGCCGGCAGCCTTCAGCAAGCCGAACTCGGTCATCACCTGGCCGGCCATGCCCTTGGTCAGCGCCGCCATCGGATGGATGTTGACGATCGCGGTGTCGCGCGCGCGACGCAGCACGAAGTCCACCGTCGCGGAATTGTCGATCACCGGCGAGGTGTCGGGCTGGCAGATAATGGTGGTGATGCCACCCGCGGCCGCGGCCTCGCTCGCGGACGCAAAGGTCTCGCGATAGCTGGCGCCGGGCTCGCCGACGAAAGCGCGCATGTCGATCAGGCCCGGCGCGACGACGCAGCCGGCGCAATCGACGATCTCGGCGCCTTCGGGCGCACCGGACGCGGCGATGCCTTGCCGCGCGTCGCGGATGACACCGTCGGACATCAGCAGATCGCCGCGCATATCGAGATCGCGCGACGGATCGATCACACGGGCGTTGGTGAGCAGCAGAGGGCGGGTGTTGGTTTGATGGTGGGGCATGGCGTCACGCATTCGGCAGGTTGCGCGCCAGCGCCTCGAGCACGGCCATGCGCACGGCCACGCCCATCTCGACCTGTTCACGGATCAGCGACTGCGCGCCGTCCGCCACCAGCGAGTCGACCTCGACGCCGCGATTCATCGGCCCCGGATGCATCACCAGCGCGTCGGGCTTCGCATAGGCCAGTTTCTTCTGGTCGAGGCCGAAGAAGCGAAAATATTCGCCGCTCGACGGCACGAACGATCCGTTCATGCGTTCGCGCTGCAACCGCAGCATCATGACGATGTCCGCGCCGCGCAGACCTTCTTCCATGGTGCGCGCGACTTCGACGCCCAGTCGTTCGATGCCGATCGGCAATAGCGTCGATGGCGCCACCACGCGCACCCGCGCACCCATGGCGTTGAGCAGGATGATGTTGGAGCGCGCCACCCGCGAATGCATGACGTCGCCGCAGATCGCGACCAGCAAGCCTTCCAGCCTGCCCTTGTTGCGACGGATGGTCAGAGCGTCGAGCAGCGCCTGCGTCGGATGCTCGTGGGTGCCATCGCCGGCATTGACCACCGAGCCATCGACCTTGCGCGCCAGCAGCTCCACCGCGCCGGACGCATTGTGACGCACCACCAGGATGTCCGGATGCATGGCGTTGAGCGTGACGGCGGTGTCCATCAGCGTCTCGCCCTTGCGCATCGACGATGAGGCCACCGACATGTTCATGACGTCCGCGCCAAGCCGCTTGCCGGCGATCTCGAACGAGGATTGCGTTCGGGTCGAGGCCTCGAAGAACAGGTTGACCTGGGTGCGGCCGCGCAGGCTGGTGCGCTTCTTGTCGATCTGGCGATTGAGCTCGACATATTCCTCGGCGAGATCGAGCAGGCCGGTGATGTCGGACGCGGAAAGGCCCTCGATCCCCAGCAGATGCCGGTGGCGGAGGACGAAACTGGATTTTGCGGCGGGGGTCATTAAAGCAAGAGCTATAGGCATTGCG
>CAUJJN010000348.1 GCA_963204905.1 Pseudomonadota bacterium | reverse complement strand
TGCTGGCGTCGTCGTAGCGGATGGTCAGCAGGCGCAGTTCGTCGCCGCGCACCTGGCCTCGCATGTAGAAATTCCGCGCGCCCGGGCCGGCGCCCTGCGTGCCCGAGAGCACGAAGAAGTCCGGTTTCACGGCGGCGTAGGTCACCTTGCGATCGGCCACCGTGCGCGCTTCGGCCGCGACCTTGGCGGTGGTGATGTCGGCCTGCTTGCGTCGCGTCAGCGCAATCTCGACCGCGCCCGACGCCGAGCGCCAGGTGGTGCCATTGGCGTCGCCGCTCTGCTGCGGCGCGAGCTTCGACGGCAGGCCGGTGCGCATCCCGGTGCCGGGATCGCCGATCAGCTTCCAGCCGACATTGGTCTGCAATTTCTTCGCGGCGGCGGCCAGTTGCTCGCGCTCCTGCGGATTGAGCACGCCGGTCGGCTTTCCCTTGCGGTCGGTCTGGAACGCCTTGATCGCCGTCACCAGCCGCTCGCTGGCCTCGCCGTTGATCAGCCCGTTATACTTGCCAATCCAGGCCAGATCCGACTGGATCGCCTCGCGCGCGCCTTGCGACAGCGCCTTGATGGTGTCGAGCGGCGTCTGGGTCGCCGGCGGCACGGCGACCGTCGTCACCGGCTTCGGCTTGACGCTGGCAGGCTGGGCGGCCGCGGGCAGCACCGTCGCGGCGAGGATCAGCGTTGCGGGAAGAAGTAACTTCATGAACGGCTTCTCAAACGGCTTGCGCTACTTCGCTTGAATGTCAGCTAAACACGGATTCTGAGTCTCGGACAACGATGCAATGGTTCAAATGCTGCGAGATCGCGTCATTGCGAGCGAAGCGAAGCAATCCAGTCTTCCTTTGCAGCTTCTGGATTGCTTCGCTTCGCTCGCAATGACGGCGCTGATGTAATAGGTTGAATCATCAAGAGCAGGAGTGAATTGCTCGCCTTGGATCAACGGATTATGCTCTCGCCCGAAGAACTCGAACGCTATGCCCGCCACATCGTGATGCGCGAGGTCGGCGGCCCCGGCCAGGCGAAACTGAAGGCGGCGCGGGTGCTGTCGATCGGCGCGGGCGGGCTCGGCGCGCCGGTGTTGATGTATCTCGCCGCCGCCGGCGTCGGCACCCTGGGTGTGGTCGATGACGACGTGGTGACGCTGTCGAACCTGCAACGCCAGATCATCCACACCACGCCCGACATCGGCGCGCGCAAGGTGGACAGCGCGCAGGCCACCGTCGCCGCGCTCAATCCGCATGTGGCGTTTCGCGCGCATCCGGTGCGGCTCGATGCGTCGAACGCGATGGACCTGCTGGCGGACTACGACATCGTCGCCGACGGCTCCGACAATTTCGCCACGCGCTATCTGGTGGCGGATGCGTGTTACCTCGCGCGGAAGCCGCTCGTCACCGGCGCGCTCGGCGTGTTCGACGCCTCGCTGACCACCATCCGCGCGCACGAGAAAAATGCCGACGGCGTTCTCAACCCGACCTATCGCTGCCTGTTTCCGGAAGCGCCGCCGCCCGGCGCCGTGCCGGCCTGCGCCGAAGCCGGCGTGATGGGCGCGCTCGCCGGCACGCTCGGCTCGCTGATGGCGCTGGAAGTGATCCGCGAGATCGTCGGATTCGGCGAGGGGCTGGTGGGGCGGCTCTTGATGATCGACGCCCGCGCGATGCGCTTCGAGACGCTGCGCTACGCGCGCGATCCGGCCAATCCTTTGAACGGCGACAACCCGACGATCAGGGATTTGAGCGGGCATCGCTAGAGTCCGACCGTCATTGCGAGGAGCGTGAGCTCCGAAGCAATCCAGTCCTGGCTTTGCGACTCTCTGGATTGCTTCGCTTCGCTCGAAATGACGGAAACGTGGACGAATGCTACTCCGCCGCCGCGGCGAGGTAACGCTGGCGCAGTTCGCGCTTGAGCAGCTTGCCGCTGGGATTCTTCGGCAGGCTGTCGACGAAGATGACGCGCTTCGGCGTCTTGAAGTGCGCCATCGCCTTGGCACAGTGATCGATCACCGCGCTCTCGGTCAGCGACTGGCCGGCCTTCACCACGACGATCGCGGTCACCGCCTCGATCCAGCGCGGATCGGGCAAACCGACCACCGCCACTTCCGAGACTTCCGGCAGCCGGTAGATCATCTCCTCGACCTCGCGGCTGGCGACGTTCTCGCCGCCGGTCTTGATCATGTCCTTCCGCCGGTCGACCACGGTGATGTAGCCCTCGTCGTCGACGGTGGCGAGGTCGCCGGAGTGAAACCAGCCGCCGACGAAGGCTTCCGCCGTCTTCTCCGGATTGTTGTAGTAGCCCGACAGCAGATGCGGCGAGCGGTGCACGATCTCACCGACCTCGCCGATCGCGACGTCTTCCATCGCGTCGTTGACGACCCGGGTTTCGACGTTGATCGCGGGCTTGCCGGCGGAGCCGGCCTTGCGCAACTGATCCTCCGGCTTCAGCACGGTGGCGACCGGCGCGATCTCAGTCTGGCCGTAGAAATTCCAGAACCGCACGTTGGGCAGGCGGCGCTGCAATTCGAGCAGCACTTCCACCGGCATGATCGATGCGCCGTAGTATCCCTTTTGCAGGCTGCTCAGGTTGGTGGTGTCGAAATGGGGCGAGCGCAGCATGCCGATCCACACCGTCGGGGGCGCGAAGAACGACGTCACGCCGTGCGCCGCGATCAGCGACAGGATCAGGTCCGGCGCCGGCTGTCCGATGATGACGCTGGTGGCGCCGAGATAAGTCGCCGGCCCGAGGAACACGTCGAGCTGCGCGCAGTGATAGAGCGGCAGCGCGTGCAGCATGATGTCGCTTTCCGCCATGTCGCCGTCGATGATGCAGCTCGTATACTGCCACATCACCGCATCGTGGCTCAGCATCGCGCCCTTCGGCAGCGATTCCGTGCCGCTG
>CAUJJN010000347.1 GCA_963204905.1 Pseudomonadota bacterium | reverse complement strand
CGACTGCTTTACGGCGAAGGCTATACCATTCGTGGTGTGCAGCGGATTCTGAAAGCGCATGGCATCAAATCGGTTCAGGGATTGACCGAAGATGCGCAGTCTGCCTTCGGGGCGATCGAGCGAGCAGAACCGGCTGTGCGCGATGACGAAGACGATCGCGCGGACGACCTTCACGATACGGATGATGAGAAGGATGTCGGTGACGACGCCGAGGCGGCCGATGATGAAATTTCCGAGGAAAACCTGCCACCGCAGCGGCGCGAGCCTGAATTGTTTACCTCTCGACGCGTCGAGCCGGCGCCCGACTTCAATCCCGAAGCGCCGGCACGGCATCTCACTGAGCATCTTGTCGCCACCACCCCGCGAAGCGAGGCCCGGCGGCTCGACGGCGATCGGCTGCGTGCGGTATTGGCAGACCTGACCGGCTGCCGACAATTGCTCGACGACGCTTTGAGGGACGACCAGCTCTGATGGCCAGACTGTGTCGCGCGCGATGCTGGCAGCTTTGAATGATCGGACTGCTTGCGCCAAAGCCGGATCGCGGCTACAGGAACGGTGCCGAAACGGCACGGAGCGTGGCGCAGCCCGGTTAGCGCACTAGTCTGGGGGACTAGGGGTCGTGGGTTCAAATCCCGCCGCTCCGACCATTCGATCTGATATGGAAACGGTCGGTATTGGCGCCATCTGGTGCCGGGCGTCATCTGCGCCGCAGTAGGACGCTCTCAGGAAGACAACGAAACACCCCGCATGTTCGTGAGGTCCGTCGGCACCCTCCGTACGGAAACTGAGCTTGCCGCCGCGGATCCCGATCGAGGCAGAGTCGCACCAATTTGTGCCGCATCAATGTTCGGCTTGCTGGCGCATGTCATGCTGAAGGCAAGCTGGAGGTGTGAAATGGGTATTGGAGCAGTCTGGGAAAAATGGAAGTCCCGCCGCGCGCTCGCGCATGAGTTCAATTCGCTCGGCCTCGCTCAGCGGGCGGAACTGGCACGCGACGTCTGCGTCTCTGACGAAGCTTTCGAGCGCCTTTTTATCGCAGGCGATCGGACCGACGAACTGGAGCGCTTGATGCGCGCGCTGGCGTTGGACCCGGAGGACACGGAGATCGTCAACCCGGGGGCCGTCACGCGCGACATGAGCCTGGTGTGCTCCGGCTGCCTGATGATCAATCGGTGCCGGCGCGAACTCGAGGCAGGCTCGGCGCGATATAGTTTCAACGAATATTGCCCCAACGCGCTGACGCTCAATGCGTTGCTTGAAGAGCAAAGCCTGTCGCGGCTCGCGATGCGCAGCCGGGACCGGCATCTCTGAAGGCGTTGCTTGGGCGGCGTCATCGGGCCGAACGAAACAATTGCTCTTCTTCGGATGAGGCGAAAGCACTGCTATGCGCAGTAGCTCCGAGCATGTTTTTGATCAGTCGCGGCGGTGCGGGCCGCAACCAATCGAAATGATCCGCGATTGACGATCGCTGCCGCGGAATGATCCGTTTGCCGCACTGACCGGCGCAGGCTTGTGCCCCGCGGATACGGCCATTGCGAACCACGACAAATCAGTGTCACTCTCAGCGAGGGTAAACGGCATCGGCCCTTTACCGGTTCGTAGTGCGGCCCTCGTTCGCTTCGTCATGTCCAGGAGTTGCCGCGATGCTGGAGTTGGTCAGGGATGAAAATCGCGGTGATGGGTGCCGGCGCGGTCGGCTGCTATTTCGGAGCCATGCTGGCCCAGCACGGGCACGATGTCGTCCTGATCGGGCGGCCCCAGCATGTTGCGGCCATTCGTGACAACGGTGGCTTGAAGCTGGACAGCAAGGCGTTGCATGACGTGGTGCCGGTCAAGGCGACGACCGAGCCAGATGGCGTTGAAGGCGCCGATCTGGTGCTGTTTTGCGTGAAGTCCGGCGATACCGAATCCGCCGGCCGCTCCATGGCGCCGTTCCTGAAAGATACCGCGACGATCCTCTCGCTGCAGAACGGCGTCGACAATCCGGAGCGTTTGCAGCCGTTGCTGAAGCAACTGGTCGTGCCGGCCGCGGTTTACGTCGCGACTGAAATGGGAGGGCCTGGACATGTCATTCATCATGGTCGAGGCGATCTGGTGATCGGCGCCTCCGTCGCAAGCGAGGCCATCGGCGCACAGTTGAACGCCGCAGCCATTCCGACCAGGATTTCGGACCGTGTCGTGGATCAGCTCTGGACCAAGTTGGTGATCAACTGCGCTTACAATGCGCTGTCGGCGGTGGCGCAGCTGCCTTATGGCCGGCTGTTCGACGTTGAGGGCGTACGCGAAGTGATGCGCAACGTCGTCGAGGAGTGCGCAGCGGTGGCTCATGCATTGGGTGTTGCGTTACCCAACGATATGTATGCATCGACCGTTGCGCTGGTGACGTCGATGCCGAAGCAATACTCGTCAACGGCGCAGGACGTTGCGCGCGGCCGACCGAGTGAGATCGATTTTCTCAACGGCTATGTGGTTCGTAAGGGCATCGAGCTGAACATCCCGACTCCGGTGAACCTCACCTTGCAGAGCATGGTGAAGCTAAAAGAGTTGACGCACGAGAAAGGCGAGGAGCGCGCATGAAGGATTTCGCAGGACGGATCGCGGTCATCACTGGCGGCGGCACGGGCATGGGCCGTGAATTAGCTCGGCTACTTGTCGCCGAAGGCTGCAACGTCGCGATGTGCGATGTCTCAGCGGCGAACATGGCGGAAACCAAGCGGCTATGCGAAGCAGCGCGCCTTCCGCAGGGCCTGCGTATTACGACGCACGTTGCCGATGTTTCGGACGAGGCGCAGATGCAGCGATTCCGTGACGAAGTGGCGGATCAGCAGGCGACCGACAAGATTCATCTGCTTTTCAACAACGCAGGAATTGGTGGTGGCGGCAGTCTGTTCACCAGTACGCGCGAGCAATGGGAACGTACCTTCAACATCTGCTGGGGTGGCGTCTACCTCGGTACACGCATCTTCCTGCCGATGCTGGTGAATGCGGATGCAGGCCATATCGTCAACACCTCCAGCGTCAACGGGTTCTGGGCGTCGTTAGGGCCGACCGTGCCGCACACCGCCTATAGCGCCGCGAAGTTTGCCGTGAAGGGGTTTACCGAGGCGATGATTACCGATCTGCGACTGAACGCTCCGCATATCAAATGTTCGGTGGTCATGCCGGGGCATATCGGTACGTCGATCATGTCGAATTCGCGCAGGGTTCAGAAGGGCGTGGAAACCGACGCGCTCGATCAGAACGAGATCGAGCAGATGCGGGGACGACTGGTCGCCGGCGGCGTCGATGTTTCGCAACTCTCCGATGACGTCATTCAACAGATGGTGGCGGAGCGCGCGCGCGTCTTCCTCGAAGAGGCGCCAATGACGGCGGCAGCTGCCGCGAAAGTTATTCTCGACGGCGTCAAGGCGGAGCGTTGGCGCATTCTCGTCGGCCACGATGCCGAACTGCTTGACGGTTGGGTGCGCGGCGCGCCGGAAGCCGCCTACGATCCCGAGTTTCACGCGCGGTTTGCGACCGAGGCGGGGTGGAAGCTCGGATAGTCGCACTTATCCGTGCACGATCGTTTTCTCGATCATGCAGTGAATGCCTTTTGAGCCGTTGACCGTCTGCGTCACGCGCAGATCGGCAGCGAGGCTGCACAGCATGTAAGCGTCCTCGCGCGACAGCCCGCGTTGCTCGCCGAGTAGCACGATCATGTCGCGCAGGGCATTTTCGGCGCAGCGGTCGAGATCGGGATGCATCGCCATGGTGATATAGTGTGTCGGCGTTTCCGCGCGCGGCGTGCGGAAGCTCAAATCCTTGCGCAGGATGAACCGGAAGCGGCCTTGCAACGCCGTTTCGATGGCGGTGACGCAGACTTCACCGTCGCCCTGTGCGCCGTGCCCGTCGCCACAGGAGAACATCGCGCCGGGGACGAATATCGGCAGGAACAGGGTGGTGCCGGACACCAACTCCTTGAGGTCGATATTGCCGCCCATGGCGCGCGGCACCAGCGAGGAGATGCGCCCCCACGCCGGGGGCGGCGACACGCCCATGACGCCGAAGAACGGCCTGAGCGGAAGATCGGAGCCCCAAGGCATGCGGCCGACCATGCGCGTTTGATCGAGTGGAATGTTGACGAGGCGCTGATCGGGAAAGTCATCCGGAAGCGCACCCATCAGTGGACGAATGACATTCCAGCCCCAGTTCTGCCGCAGCCGGATATCGAGAATGTCGATCTGCAGCACATCGTCAGGCTCAGCGTCCGCGATGGCGATCGGTCCGGTCAGGATGTGGCCGGGCAACATGCGCTCATTCTCGGCGTGAATCGCGTCGAGTTCGGGCGGGACGTGAAACTCGCTCCGATCGGGGATGACTTCCGGACTGCCGCTGACGGTATCGATGGTGACCTCGTCACCGCTGGTGATACCAAGCACGGGCTGGAGTTTCGCTTCGAAGAAACCCCAGTGACAGGTTTTCGGGCTGGCTGGGAGATGGTGATGCGCCATGATGGTCCATTCGTCGTGCAGCCTTGGAGTGTGCGCCAGTGGACAGCCGTTGTCGATCACCCCAGCGCGTCGCGGCGCAGTACGTTTTCCAGCCAGTCGATGAACACGCGCAGTCGGTGCGACAGGTGTTGCCGATGCGGGTAGAGCAGTGTGATTGGCATCGGTGCTGCGCGGAAACCCGGCATCACCTCGATCAGTGCGCCTGATGCGAGATATTCTTTCACGTCATAGGCGGGAATCTGGATCAGGCCGATGCCTGCGAGACAACAGGCGATATAGGCTTCGGCGCTGTTCACGGTCACGCGCGCACGCAAAGTTGACGTTTTCGCCACGCCATCGACGATCCACTCCCATGGCACGATGCGGCCATCGGATGGAGAAGCATAGTTCACAGCAAAGTGCGTGGCGAGATCGGCGGGATGGAGCGGCGCGCCGTGGCGTGCCAGATAGGCGGGGCTGGCGACGTTGATCAACCTCAACTCGCCGACGTGACGCGCGATCAGTCCCGAATCGGCCAGCGGTCCGACCCGCAGGACACAATCGATGTTCTCCTCGATCAAATTCACTGTACGGTCGGTCGATCCGAAATCGACATCGATCCCGGAGAATCGATCAAGAAACTCCGGCAATGCAGGCGCAAGGATCAGGCGGCCAATCCGGCCGGGCACATCAATGCGAATGCGGCCGGTCGAAACCACCGCGTCGTCGCGAAACAGGTTCTCGATTTCCTCGACGTCGGCGACGGCACGCAAGCATCGCTCGTAGAAGGCGTAGCCGTCCTGCGTCGGCGCGACCTTGCGGGTGGTGCGCGCCAGCAACCGCGCTCCGACGCGGCTTTCCAGTGTCTGGATCGCCGCCGAGATCGATGAACGTGGTAGCCCCAGCGTCGTCGCGGCTTTGGTGAAACTGCCGCTTTCCACGACGCGGGCAAAAACCTTGAAAAGATCGATGCGGTCCATTGGCCGGCAGTGTCACTCATTATTATTCGATAATTCTGACATATCTTGTCATATAAAGCCAGTTTAACCGGATTATCGAGATGATAGTTGTGCCCGTAGCGCCGCGTGGGCGGCCGCAGACCGGAGCAGCAAGACATGAGCGACCACAGCATCAAGGGAAAAACCGTCATTATCGCCGGCGGCGCCAAGAATCTCGGCGGCTTGCTGGCCCGGGATCTGGCCGCGCACGGCGCCAAGGCAGTTGCCGTCCATTATAACAGCGCCAACACCAAGGCCGATGCCGATGAGACTGTCACGGCGATCAAGGCTGCCGGCGTAAATGCAGTAGCGTTGCAGGCCAATCTCACGACGGCCGCGGCAATGGAGAAATTGTTCGCTGATGTTGTCGCAGCCATCGGCAGGCCAGACATCGCCATCAACACTGTCGGCAAGGTCTTGAAGAAGCCCATGCTGGATATCAGCGAAGCGGAATATGACGAGATGAGCGCGGTGAACGCCAAGTCTGCGTTCTTCTTCCTCAAGGAGGCCGGGCGCCATCTCAACGACAACGGGAAAATATGTACGGTTGTGACGTCGCTGCTGGGTGCATACACGCCATTCTACGCATCCTATGCCGGCACCAAGGCGCCGGTTGAACATTTCACTCGTGCAGCTTCGAAGGAGTTCGGCGAGCGTGGTATCTCTGTGACCGCGATCGGGCCGGGGCCGATGGACACGCCGTTCTTCTATCCCGCCGAGGGCGCGGATGCCGTCGCCTATCACAAAACCGCGGCTGCGCTGTCGAAGTTCTCAAAAACCGGTCTCACCGACATCGAGGACATTGTGCCTTTCATCCGTTTTCTGGTGTCGGACGGCTGGTGGATGACGGGGCAGACCATTCTGGTCAACGGCGGCTATACCACCAAGTAGCCCAACGCGCGGTTCACGAGTGCGCCGATAATCGGAACGGTGGCGGTGTGTCGTGAGCGACTGCCGCCATTCGCGTTTTACGGTTCCCATTGCCTATTGTTGTTCTAAACTGTTGAAAGATACGGCACACAAGCAAGGAAACCGAAGTCATGCAGCAAGACGTCAAGACGCGCGAGACGGCACCAACGGACAAGATCGACCTCGCGGCGCTCGTCGCCGATCTCAATGCGCTGCTGCGTCTCAAGACCACCGTGATCGGCATGAAGATGTTCGCCACCGTGGCCGAGATGGAGGCGATCCCGAAGATCCGCCGGCCGAGCGCCATTCACACCACGGATCAGATCGTCAGCATGGCATCACGGCTGGGCTGGACTGTCGGCATCACGTCGGCCGATCTGGTCGGCGCGCAATGTCGCGCGGTGATCGGGCTCGCGCCGGCCGATGAGAAGTGGCTCAAGGGCGAATCCTATGTTGGCGTCTGGCATGGCACGCAGGAAGACGCGCAGAAGCGACAGGAGGCGCTCTGTACGGTGCCCTATGGTCGCTATCAGGCCATGGCGGTCAGCCCGCTCGCCAGCGGTCGTCTGAATCCGCCGGACATCTGCATGGTCTATGCGACGCCCGGCCAGATGATCATCCTCATCAACGGGCTGCAATATACCGGCTACAAGAAGTTCGAGTGGGGCGTGGTTGGCGAAACCGCCTGCGCCGACTCATGGGGGCGGGCGCTCGCGACCGGCGAACCGAGCCTATCGCTGCCGTGCTTCGCCGAGCGGCGTTACGGTGGCGTCCCGGACGAGGAAATGCTGATGGCGTTGTCGCCGGCGCATCTCGCCAAGGCGGTGGTCGGGATGAAGGCGCTCGCCAAGAACGGCCTGCGTTATCCGATCGCGCCTTACGGCATTCAGAACGATGTCCGGGCCGGAATGGGCGCTTCTTACGCTGACCGGAAATAGCCAGGTTCCAGCGCTGCGGCCGCGCAGGATTGCTGCGTCCACACCAGACCGCGGTCATGCGGGCTTGACCCGTGTGGCCGGCGGTGATGGAACGGGCGTCCTGCACGCGCTGCAATGATTCATGGAGCCCGATCGATGAAACCCTCGGCCGAATTCGATATCGTCGTCTATGGTGCCAGCGGATTCACCGGCCGGCTGGTAGCGGAGTATCTGACGTCGCGCAGCGGTGTGCCGCATGATCTGAAATGGGCGATGGCCGGACGCAGCCTCGACAAGCTGGCGTCGGTGCGTGACGAGATCGGCGCGCCCAAGAACACGCCGTTGATCGTGGCGGACGCGGCCGATCCGGCTTCGCTGGATGCGATGCTGAAGCGGACCAGGGCGGTGTTGACCACCGTGGGGCCATATCAGCTCTACGGCACCGATCTGGTCGCGGCCTGTGTTGCGAACGGCACCGACTATCTCGACCTCTGCGGCGAGCCGGTGTGGATGCGGCAGATGATCGACAAGTATCAGGCTGCTGCACAGGCCTCCGGTGCGCGCATTGTGTTTTCCTGCGGCTACGATTCGATTCCGTTCGAACTCGGCGTGTTCTTCCTGCAGGACGCCGCAAAGGCAAAATTCGGTTCGACGTTCAACCGCGTCAAGGGTCGTGTGCGCAAGATGAAGGGGACGTTCTCCGGCGGCACGGCAGCCAGCATGAAGGCGATCTTCGCGGCCGCCGCCAACGATCCTGGCCTCTTGCCGATGCTACGTGACCCATTCGTACTGACGCCGGGTTTTGAGGGGCCAAAGCAGCCGCCGGGTAACAAACCGTTATTCGATGACGACCTCCAAATGTGGGTCGCGCCGTTCGTGATGGCGAACATCAACACGCGCAATGTTCACCGTTCGAATTTCCTGCTGGGTTTTCCATATGGCAGCGACTTCGTATACGACGAGATGATGGTGGCCGGCCCGAAAGACAGCGGCGAGGCGACAGCCAAAGCCATCGTCGCCGCCAACAATAAGATGGGTGCCCAGGGGGGGCCCAAGCCGGGCGAGGGGCCATCGAAGGAAGAGCGCGAGGCGGGTCACTTCGACCTGCTATTCCTCGGCGTTGCAACGGATGGTCGTCAGATGCGCGCGGTGGTGACTGGCGACCGCGATCCTGGATACGGTTGCACCTCGAAGATGATCGCGGAAAGCGCGATCTGTCTGGTGCGGGAGTCGTCCGACGTGCCGGGTGGTTTCTGGACCCCGGGCGCGGCTTTCGGCCATCGCCTCGTCAAGAGGCTGTCCGATCACGCCGGGATGACGTTCGGAATCGAACAGGCGTGAGATTGCGTCGCATGTTTCAGTTATGCGCTCGCGCAGGCCAACCGAGCGCTGCTTTCGCCTCGCCCCAGCTTCGACGCGCCGTTGCGATATGTTGTTGAGTGGCGGCGAACATGCCCCACATCAGGCCCATCATCATCCAGAAGTGCCGCCAGTGGTCGGTGTCGATGATGAAAGCTTCGCCGACGGTGCCGAGGAAGGTTGCGAACACCGCAAGATAGATGCGCTGCCACGGTGTTTTGACGAAGGCGTAGCGGAATCCGAGGACGACGGTAGTGACGATCAACGCCGGATAACTGACGCCGCTGATCCATCCGCCCGACATGAAGGCATTGAGATAAGAGTTGTGAGTGTCTTCGGGAAAGAACTTGGTGAACTGCAATGGGCCGATGCCGAACGGCAGATCGAGCGCCATCTGTGCACCGAGAATATGCCGGCCGAAGCGACCGAACCGCCCTTCGTCGTAGCTTTGATCGAAACTGGCGCGTTGCTTGAAAATCGTCTCGATCGAGTCGAATGACAGCAGGACCAGTAAGAGGGCGGCTCCCACCAGCAGAGCGGCGACCGACAGCGTTATGATTCGCGACCGCTGAATGTTGGTCTTGCTGGTCAGCACCATCATGAACAGCATGAAGGCGGAAGCCATGATAAACTGGCCCCATGCGGCGCGCGAGAACGCCAGCAGCAGCGCCAATGTGATGATGCCGAGAACAAGCGTGCTACGCAACGCCTTGCCGAAACGATCGCTGACCACGCTTTGCAGCAGGAACAGGGCCGGTAGCACCAGGAACGCCGAAAACACGTTAGGATCCTTGAATGGACCCATGGCGCGACCATACAGCGTGAATAGGTTGTAGGCGCCCGGAAATAGCTGGAAATAGCCGGCGATGCCTGCGAGTGACGCGATAACCGCCCCGAATAACAGCCCACGCCGTAGAAACTCGAGTCTTGCGCTGGTGTCTTGCGCCACGGCCATGGCGAAGAAGACCGCGGTGACCGCCATGTACCACGAGGTGAAAACCCAGGTGACGATCCGCGATTGGTTCATCAGATCAGCCGCGCAAATCGTATAGCCGATGTTGATGAGGAAAAGCATGGTCACGAGCGGCATGAATGCCAGACGCAGGCTCAACCCGGTCGCAATCAGCACGATCATCGCCAGCAGCGTGATCAATTCGTACGGGCTCGGTTCGAAGAACACCACCGCGCCAGAGCAGCCGACCAGCCAAAGCAATGTCCGCTGGAGGGCAGCAACGCGCGGCGCGATCAATGCTGGCGGCGAGAAACCGTAGCTGGCGGCGATATCCGTCATCACAAACCCATACGCTTACGCAACACGCTCGCTCTCGCTCCCGATCGTTTCCTCTCGGTCTGCGCTTAGTACGCATTCTCCGTCTTCAGAAGCGCAATCGGCGTCTTCAGGAGAATGTAGATGTCGAACAAAACTGACCAGTTCTCGATGTAGTAGAGGTCGAATTCGACGCGCTTCTGGATTTTCTCCTCGCTGTCCACTTCACCGCGCCAACCGTTGATCTGAGCCCAGCCGGTGATGCCGGGTTTGACGCGGTGGCGCGCGAAGTAGCCGTCGACGGTCTCGTCGAACAGGCGGCTCTTCAGCTTGCCTTGCACCGCGTGCGGACGCGGACCGACCAGGGAGAGGTTGCTCTTGAACACCACGTTGAACAGCTGCGGCAATTCGTCGATGCTGCTCTTGCGGATGAATTTTCCGACGCGGGTGACGCGCGGATCATTCTTGGTGACAACCTTGCTGGCAAGGGGATCGGCTTGATCGTGATAGAGAGAGCGAAACTTAAAGACGTCGATGCGCTCGTTGTTGAAGCCGAACCGCTTCTGCCGAAACAACACCGGGCCGGGACTATCAAGTTTGATGGCAATCGCGATCAGCGCCATCACGGGCGACAGCAGCAGGAGAAGAAGAGCGCCGACGATATGATCGAACAGCGATTTCATCACCTGATCCCAATCGGTGATGGGAGCTTCGAATACATCGAGCGTCGGCACCTTGCCGAGATAGGAGTACGAGCGTGGCCGGAAGCGAAGCTTGTTGGTATGCGCTGATAGCCGGATGTCGACCGGCAGCACCCAAAGTTTCTTCAGCATCGCGAGAATTCGCGTCTCGGCCGAGATTGGCATCGCGAACAGGACCAGGTCGATACGCGTGCGGTGGGCGAATTCGACGATGTCGTCGATCTTCCCCAGTTTTGGTAGTCCCGCGCAAGTATCGAGCGCGCGCGTGTCGTTGCGATCATCGAATACCCCGAGGATCTCGAGATCTGAATCGGTCTGCGCCTTCAGCAACTCGATCAGCCTTTCGCCGTTCTCATCGGAACCAATGATCACAGTGCGTCGATCGAGGCGGCCTTCGCGTGCCCAGCGTCGGAGCAGCGAGCGCAACAGCAGCCGGGCGGGGATCAGTCCCGCCAGTCCGCAGACAAAGTATGCGGACAGCCACAGTCGCGAGAATGAGTTGCCAAGCTTGAGGAAAAACGAAACGCCGATGAAAAGCAGGAAAACCAGAACCCAGGCAGAAATCAGCCGCGTCATCTGACGCAGCTTGCTGCGGAACATCTGCATTTCGTAGAGGTCGGCGGCCTGGAAGGCGGCTACTGAAGTGAGCGTCACACACAGGATCGAGATCGGATAGAACCAGCTATATCCGTCGACCCGTGCGACGTAGCCAACGTACACCGCGAACCCGATCGCTGCGATGAGAACGAAATCGGCAAGGCGTATGAGCCCGGCGATGACGACGGGCGAATAGGCCTTGCGGACTTTCTGGTTGGCGACCGCCAGTGCCGCCGCCGACAATCGCCGCCGGCGCTCCTCGCGCGGGGGCGCCCCAGCGGCGGTTGCGACGTCGATCATGGAGCGGGCGTTGATGGGTTCCACTGTGGTGTCCACTTGTTTGGCGAGCGGCCTCAGGCGCGCGCGACTGTAGCGAGACTGTTCCCACCACTTAGTGAACGTCAGCGAAGAATCAGGGGCAGCCTGTCAAGGACGGTTAACGTTTGGCAAATGCCTCGCGGTAGCCGGCGATTACGCCTTCGACCATGCTGTTCTGCGAAAAATGCAGGAAAATGCGCTCGCGTAGTGCTTTCGCGCGCGTTGCCACGGCGTCGCTGTTCGTCATCGCCGCCATGATCGCCGCGGCAATCGCGCTGGGCGCGTTGGGGGCAAATAACGCATCGCGATGAGGGCCGAAAATCTCGGGGATGCCGCCGACGTTGGCGGCAATCATGGGAACGCCTGCGGCGGCGGCCTCGATCACCACATAGGGCATCGAGTCGCCCCGCGACGGCACGACAAGCAGACGTCCCTGGGCGAAGCCGTGGCGGGCCTGGACGTGGCCGATGAAGCGAACAGCCTGGGTCAAGCCGAGCCGCTCGACCTGGGCTTTGATCGCGGCGGTTTCCTCGCCGTCGCCGGCAAGCGTCAGGATGACCGGTCGGCCATTGGCGCGCAGTTCGGCCACTGCATCGACCAGGAGATCTGCGCCTTTAATCTGGCGAAACTCTCCGACATATACCACGTCGGTTGCGTCATTTGCCAAGGTAATGGGATCGAATTCCCGCGCGGTCACGCCGTTGAAAACGCACCGCACCAATCCCCGCGGCTTTCCGATGACGCGCTGGAAGGTGTCACGCGCGAACATGCTTTCGAACAGGAACAGGTCGATGCGATTCATCAATGCGCGTTCGAGGCGACTGTAGAGCGCGCCCGCAGCCGTATTGGGTGGAAAATGCAGCGAGCCTCCATGGGGGGTATAGACATGGATGGAGTCATCCGTGCGCGGCGTCAGGTTGATGAAAACGCCGGCTTTCGCGCCGTGGCCGTGCAGGACTTGCGGCTTGAGATCGGCGACCAGCTTGCGAAGTCTGCGCCAGGCGATCACGTCGGCGGGATGGGGCTGCCTGCGGATGGCGAGGCGATGGACCCCCAGTTTCAGCCGGGGCGCGATGTCCGCGAGCAGGGCGTCGGCGCGCGCGCCGCCGGTGAGGCTGTCGGCAATGATGCCGACGTGATGTCCGCGATCGACCTGGCCGTTGGCGACATCAAGGATGTGCCGGATGATGCCGCCGACCGGCGCGCGGACCGCATGAAGGATACGCAGCGGGTCACTGGAGGTTTCCGACATCGCTCAGAACCAGCGCTCGCCGACGACGATGGTGTCGCCCGGATTGATCGGGGTGGCGGGTGGAACCACGGCGCGGACGGTGCCGGCGCTGGAAGTGTGGGTGAGGGTAACGCTGTCGCGTTTGGCGCGCGGCGAGAAACCG
>CAUJJN010000346.1 GCA_963204905.1 Pseudomonadota bacterium | reverse complement strand
CCGCCACCATTTGCGCGGGGTCACCACGTTGCCGCTCTGATCTTCCATTTCAGCCGCGCGAAGCCGCATCGTTTCCTGATTCCAGCGCGTCACCTTGCGGCGGATTTCGTCTGATACTTCGGTCATCGTGGTGACAGCGCGCGGGCTGGCGTGCTCGCCATTGGCGTCCACTTCCGTCACGACGAATCCGCCCTCTGAGAACTCATAGACGCGGATATCGAGCTTGAACTCTTGCATCATGTCCGGCGTTCCACCTTCCCTGAAAACAACCGCTTCCAGCCGCTGCGTTTAGTCCCCGGCATCGGCGGCGACTTCGACCGCCACGCCCCTATGTGCTTGGCGTGAATGCGCTTGGTCTTGGCGATCTCGCGCACGTCACGCTTGGTCTTGTCGGCATGACAGGCGACGTGAACTGGCAGCAGATCGGACACGTTGTCCGACCCGCCGATGGCATGCGGCACCGGGTGCTCCGCTTCCCATGCCTCGCGCGGCTTGATCCGCTGTTTGCACAGGTAGCAGATGCCGTCAGCAGCGCTGAACACCTTGACGCGATCACGAGTGGAAAGGCTGCGCCGGCTCATTAGATTTTCGCCCGCTTCAGACCAGCGATGTCGATCGACGACTTGCACCACTTGATGCGCAATGATTTTTCGCCGGCGGCAAACAAATTCCAGCAGTTGAAAACCGTCCATGCAGCGACTTCGTAGCTTATCCGTCCTTCCGCGCCTTGGTACCCGATAAACCGTTCGCGCATGATATGGATCGGATCGCCGTCATAGGCTGGCACGCCTGTCCGCAACGTCGTATAGAACTGGTCGGCCTTGGCCGCTTCGCCAAGCAGGAATTTGCCAATATAATGCGTTGTTATCATCGCCATCAACGGCACACCGCGCGGGATGTTTGGCAACGTTCCTGCCGACGTTACAAGTTGAGGATGGGCACGAACGACGTTCAAAATTTCGGATGAACTTAGCGTAGGCTTGTTTTTCCAAGCGTCCAATTTGTAGATCATCAGCATTCGTGCGGCACCGACGACGCGCACGGAATTGGATACGCCTGCCATCCCAACGACGTCGGATGTGGTGCGGGCCTTGCCGGTGTCGATCACGTCACGGGTCGCGGTCGGCAGACCATAGACCACCACCGCCGTCAGCGGCATGCCAGACTTGACCACAGCCATTAGCCGATGCTGGCCATCGAGAATAGTGCCTTCGACGTCGAACCGGATCGCATCGCCTGTGAACTTCCACCGACCTTCGCTCATGTCGCGGGCGTATTTATCGACCACCGACCGCGCGACCTTGCGATTGTTGAGATTGTTTTCAAGCCACGCATCGGCCATCGTCGGCGTAATGGTTACGACTTCGGTTGTGACGCCCTTGGTCGTCTTTGCCGCGTCGTCGCGGACTGCCTTCAATGTGGTGACTGCCATGGTATTCTCCCCTATAGGCTCATGCGCCGGTTAAGCTGCTTCACGCATTAGGTCGTCGATCTTCGCCCCGGTCTCTGCCTCGATCACGTCCTGCACCGCGTCCGATAGTGCGCAGAACTCCGAGTGAGGCATCTTGTCGAACGCGATCGACCGCGGTATCCAGACGATCAGCATTCCGTTGTGCAGCACCGGACGCGCGCACAGGTCGCGTGGCAGGCCAGACAGGACCGCAGTCGCCAGCAACAACGCCTTATCCTCCTTGATGCCGGTCAGGCGGGTTTTCGACGCGATGTCGCGCCAGCCTGCTTTCATAGTGAGGTATTTCCGGCAATCGGTTTCGTCGGAAAACTGCTCGTCGTGCGTCTCGGGCCAATGGTGGTAGGCGGCGCGGACCATCGCGAAAAATCTGCGGTGCTGGTCGAGGCTGCGGGGCTTGCCGGTAAGCGGTAGCTTGGTTTCGCAGATCGGGCACGTGGTCACGGCTTTGCCTCCATGCGGGCGCGGACAAACCATCCCGAAGCAAACAGAATCTTATGCCCGTGGCGCGACCGACGCTTGGCCTTGCGCCAATGAACCCAGCCGAACGACCGGCACCCTGGTTTGTCGTCCATCACGTAGCGCCATCCGCGCACGGCAGGACATGTGCCGCCGCCCATCACGACAAACGGCGCCCGCGACTGGCACGGCCATCCCATCGCGATTGCCCGCATCTCGTGATAGCGCCTGGACTCGCAGCGATCCTCCGATGATCCGTTGAGCGGAATGAACTTCTGCACGAAATGGTGAAGTGCGCGTTCTTCAACCGCGCCATCGTTGCGGGGGCCGCTTGTGACTTCAATCATGTTGGGCCTCCATGCGGGCGCGGATCGCGGCGGCACACTGTTTGACTTTCTTGCGCGCGATGTACCCCTCTGATGTCAACTCGGCATCGGTAAAATCAGGACCAAGCGCATCGCAGCCCTCCACCGCCAACGCGCATGCTTCGTTCTCTGCCTTCACGGCAGCGCGTAGTTCGCCGCAGAATTGCGTGGTGTGCTGATCCCGAGCGCAGCCGCCAGCGCGAAGGCGCTCTATCTCTACCTTGGCCTCGCGCATCAATGCACTCCACCTCCGAATGTCAGCGGCTTCCAGCGTGCCATCGCGCGCGGTTTCGTCAACGTCGTCGTCTGCGAACTGGCGCAGCCGTTCCACTATATCGCTCATCGCAGCACCACCTTCCCGCCCCCAGGTGGGACGATAACCGGAAGATCAGCAGCGTTCGCGCCGCGAGCCAGTTCGAACCGCCGCACGTTGTGATGGGGACCGCAGACCCAGCCTTTGCCGTTGACAAACGTCTGACCGATAAACCCACAGATCACGCACGGCTCGGACTTGCGCCGGCTCGCCTCTAACCCGGCAGAGGTAAATAGGTCTCTGCTCATGCTGCTTCCTCCCCCAGATGCGCTGCCGCGAACCGAAGCGCGCCCTTGACTTGATCCCGCCTTGCCTTCGTCGTCGCGCCGTGAACCATGATTTCCTTCAAAGCCGCGACCAGCATCGTGATAACAAGATCCGCGTTGCGGTCGGAGTCCTCCAGCAACTCGATCCGTGCCTGCAGCTCTGACTTGTGCTGCGCGATGGCTTTAAGGGCGGCGTCAATCTCGGTCATTGCCGCGCCTCTAGCTCTGTCTGCCTCGCGTCGAACAGCGGCTCAAGCTCGTTCCAATCAGCGTCAGGGAAAAAGTCCCGCACGCCGGCCAGCATGTCGAGCGAGATAGCCGAGGCAATCATCTGCTTGGCTTGGTCGGTGTCGGATGGTTCTTCCTCGATTGCCGGCACGTCGGGGATGTCGGGCAACTCGGAAACCGAGGCGGCAACCGTTCGCATCTGCGGCGTTTGTGGCGATCCATGCCACTGCTCGTATTCGTCCGGTTCCATGATGCCAGCAAAGCCGAAGGCGTAGCGGGCGCATTGGATCATCGCACGATGCCGCAGCATCCGGTTTGGCGTTTTCTGCCATGCCGGCGACTGGCCTTTGCATTCGGACATGTATTCAGTGACCTCGACCGGACGCGAGCGATCCTTACGGAACATCCGGCACGTGATCGCAGTCAGTTTGCCCGCGTCGAGATGATCTACAAACTCCATGCCGTCGAACTGCGGGTGTGTGTTCGTGATCGTCGCCCAGCCGTCAACTGAAACGATCGGCTGAATACCGCCCGCCTTCGACCGCATGAAAAAGATTTCGCGCGTGACCGGGTTCAAGCCGTGTTGATGAGCCACCATCAGGCACGCCGCAAATTCCTCAACCGTGTGCTGCGCCGGCATGACCGTGGCGCGGATCGTCTTTTCAAACGGCCCCGGCTCCATGCCGTAGCGGGCCGCCATCGAGGCCAACAACGACGTCTTGGCTGGTGCGATCTTTGCCACGTTGGTCATGCTGCCACCTGTTGCGTTGAATATTCGACGCCCGCCAGCGGAACGCCGGCCTTGCACGCGCGATCCGCTAACTTCTGCACCAGTTCCCGCATTTCAGGATGATCTCGCAGCGCGACCATCGCCTTGTCATAGTCGGTAACGGTCGCGACCTTCACCGTGCGCAGCGACACGCCACGGCCTGTTGCACCACCGCTCTTTACCTTGACCGGCTCCGCTGGTTTCGGCGGCGGCGGTGCCGGCGTGGCGTCTAGGATTTCTTCGAGCGTGGTCTGCGTTGCCGCCGCTTCCTTTTCAGCCGCCGCGCGCTGCGCCGCTAGCTGCTTCTCATATGCCGCACGTTCTGCCGCCGCCTTGGCTTCGGCTTCCTTGCGCAACCGCGCCGCTTCTGCGTTCTGGTACACGGTGACGGCCGCCAGCAGACGCTTGACCGCACCATCAGCGTCATCGATCTTCGGCTTGTACTTGGCGTCCACCGCGCGGCCAGCGGCTAGATGCGGTTCTTTCTCGGTCTTGTGCGCGGCTTCGGCTTTCTTTTTCAGGTCGCGCAGATTGCCGACCTTGTTCGACGCGATGTCGCTATCGACCTGCGTCTTGATCACGCCGACCTTGGCTAGAAACTCGTCGGCCGCCTGTACTTCGAGCGGGATCAACTCGACCGGTTCTGATGGCGGATTATTGTCGCCCATCGGGGCGGCTGTGACGGCCGGCGCGTCACCGGGCCATGTGCCCGTTTTGAACGCCTGCTGTGCGGCGGCCTTGTCTACCGGGTTATCCGCAACCCACGTCCAAACGTCGAGCGGATCAACCATCTTGTCGGCAACGCGCGCAACCTGCGCATCGCCACCCTTTGGCGTCCAGATCGCCACCGGCAACCACGGTCCGCCCTTCGATTCACGCTTGCGGTAATAGCCCGACTGCGGGTGATCGGCATGGATCGCCATTTTGTTGCCCGCCAGTGCCTCGCGCCAATAATGAAATTCGTCCGTCACTTGTCGCCTCCATAAACTCGCTCTGCCGCGTCGAGCAGGGATTCCGTTGGTTCTGCTGCCGCAGATCTGCGGCGCTCGATCTCGTCACGTAGCCGGTCGGCAGCGGCACGACGCCTTGCCATACGCGCCTCGCGCTCTGCCTCGAATTTGCACGGGAGGGTGCCGCCCCTCTTGATGTCATCCCCGCGTGACATACACGGCACCCTCCCGTTAACCGCGAGCGAATCCCTCCGCTCCGCGGTGTCTCAATGTTTCCATTGTTCAAGAGGAAGATCGAATCTAGTCCAGTGCGTGTGATACCCAGGCCATCCACCAACATCCGTTCGCGTAATTTTCACGTCGCCACGGTGGTAGTGGTGCATTTCAACAGTATGCCCCGTGTCGTTTGGCGTGCCGCAATATGGAGGTTCGGAAATCGGAAAACACCACCACAAAACAGGGCCGTCATCCTCGCACCATTCGTCAAGCCGCTTCGGTGTTCGGTCAGGAAGGTTCATTGTCATCGGGCGAATCCCTCAGCTCCGCGGTGTCTCAGTCAATCAGGATCGCCAACAGGATCAGAAGCAAAACCGCAATGAGCGCACGTTCCGACCTCGGCATCGGCAATCCTCTCAAGCAACACGAACCCGAC
>CAUJJN010000345.1 GCA_963204905.1 Pseudomonadota bacterium | reverse complement strand
CAGGAAGCCCACCTGAGCAACATGTCCGACGAGCGGTCGTGACACAGATTGAAGGATACATCACATGCGTCACGGAAAAGTTCATCGGAAGCTCAACCGCACCGCCGAGCACCGCAAGGCGATGTTCGCCAACATGGCGGCCTCGCTGATCAAGCACGAGCAGATCGTCACCACGCTGCCGAAGGCGAAGGAGCTTCGCCCGATCGTCGAGAAGCTGGTGACGCTGGGCAAGAAGGGCGGTCTCGCGCTGCGCCGTCAGGCCATCAGCGAGCTGCGCGATCAGGATCAGGTGCGCAAGTTGTTTGATACCCTCGCGACCCGCTACAAGGATCGCCAGGGCGGTTACACCCGCATCATCAAGGCCGGCTTCCGCTACGGCGACAATGCGCCGATGGCGGTGATCGAGTTCGTCGATCGCGACGTCGATGCGAAGGGCAAGGACTCCGGTCCGGTGCAGGGCGGCGAAGAGTCGGAAGCCGCGTAAGCGCCTTCACCGATTGAATTCGAAAAGCGGCGCCTTCGAGCGCCGCTTTTTGTTTGTGGGGACGTGTGTGACATCGCGTTCACGGCGTCTTGAGGCAATGGGCGCCATCGCAGGCTGGCGGCCGCAAACGCTGATCGCCACATCACCACTGGGCCGTAGCTGCGGCGCCAGCGCCATTGTTCAGGAGCCGTCCCATGAAAATCGATTTGTCGGGCACCACAGCCCTCGTTACCGGTTCAACGTCCGGTATCGGCCACGCCATCGCCAAAGGGCTCGCGACAGCGGGTGCGAAAGTCATCGTCAACGGACGCAAGCAACTCAAGGTGGACGAGGCGGTGGCCGCGCTCAGGGCAGCGGTCAAGGGGGCGGTGATCGAGGGCGTCGCGGCAGACGTTTCGACGGCCAAGGGATGCGCGTCGCTGGTCGATGCCGTGCCCGATGTCGATATCCTCATCAACAACACCGGCATCTTTGAGCCCAGGGATTTCTTCGACATTCCCGACGCGGACTGGCAGCGGTTTTTCGACGTCAACGTGATGTCCGGCGTTCGGCTGGCGCGGGCGTATATGCCCGCGATGCTCAAGCGCAACTGGGGACGCATCGTGTTCATCGCATCCGAATCCGCGATCATGATTCCGAAAGAGATGATCCACTACGGCATGACGAAGACCGCGCAGCTTTCGGTGTCGCGCGGCCTTGCGGAATTGACGCGCGGGACCGCCGTGACGGTGAACGCCGTGATGCCGGGGCCAACCATGTCGGAAGGCGTCGAGACTTTCGTGAAGGATCTCGCCCGGAAGAACGGGCAATCGGTCGAGACCGCGGCCGCCAATTTCATCAAGGAGCACCGGCCGTCGTCGCTGATTCAGCGTTTTGCGAAAGTCGACGAGATCGCCAACATGGTCGTCTATGTCGCTTCGCGCGAAGCATCGGTCACCAACGGCGCGGCGCTGCGGGCCGAAGGCGGTTTGGTGCCCACCATCGCGTAAGCTCGTCGCAAATGTCGCGGCGGCCACGGCGTGGGCAAAGAAGCCCGCAAACCTGGCAACAGGCGCGCGGGCTTTCTGATGTTCGGTTCTGCGCCGTGCCGTGAGCATCCGGGCGCGGCGCGACTTGAAGGCGAGGGACGCCGCGCGTGGCGGCGTCCCGATTGCGTCAGAAAGCGAACTGGGTGCGCATCGCAAAGGCATCGTACTTCGCGCCGCGATCGACGCCGGCGAGATTGGTCTTCTGCACCGTGCCGTGGATCCAGTTGAACATCAGCCGCATGTTCTCGTTGAGATACCAGTTGAGGCCGACGGTGATGTTTTCCTGCTTGCCGCCGAACACGGTCTTGTCGTTCAGATCGACATAGCTGTAGCGCGCGGCGATTTCCCACGCGCCGGTGCCGCCGGTCATATCCCAGAAGAACGGATTGGCCGGCTTGACGCCGCCGAGCGATCCCGACGAGGCACTGTACTTGCGCTTTTCGCCGGTCAGGATGTAGCCGGCCTGCACGTAACCGCCCTTGAAGTGAAGGTCGGGTCCGGTGAAACGCGAGATGGTGTAGTCGAAGTATTCACCCTGGGCGTGGAAGCTGCCGACGGTGGCGGCGGCTTCGGCGCTCAGCACCAGCGCGTTGTTGACGTTGGCGAGCGCGCCGGTGTCGAGCACGCGGGTCGGATCGATACGCACTTCGATGCGTTCGCGCATTCGCAGGTCGTTGACGCCGGGCGCGCCGCCGGTGTCCGCGAGATAGAGCACGTCGCCGCCGAACAGGAAGGCGCCGGCGTCGGTGTTGATCGGCGCGAAAACGAGACGGCCGGTGGTGGCGTAGGGAATGCGTTGCGAGTGATCGTAGCCCACCGACGGACCTGTCAGATAGGCGCCGGCCCACCACCAGCTGTCGTTGGCGCGAACGCCGACCGCCGAACGGAAGTCGCCGGCGCCGAGATCCACCGCCAGCACCTGCGACGAGGCGCGCTCCATGAAGGTGATGTTGTTCGAGCTGGTGGCTTCATCGAGTGTATAGGGCACGTCCATGTAACCGCCTTCGATGCGGACGTTCTTGAATCCCTTGTACGAGATATAAGCGTTGTTCAGCTGCACGGGGCCGTCCTGCGAGCCGCCGCCGTCGAAGATCAGGTTGTATTCGAAGTCGCGGGCGAACACGCCTGTGAGTCCGATGCGGGCACGGCGCGCGTTGACGCCGCTGCGCAGGTCTTGCGGCGTGGTGGCGGCTGAATTCGGCGAATAGGAGTAGCCGCCGACATCGAAGTGCAAGCGGCCGGTGATGCCGACGCAGTTATAGCCGTCGGCGGTGCAGATGCTCGGACGATTGCCCTTCATCGATATCAGAACGTCCGGCGGCGCGAACTTCGCCTTCGTCGGCATGTAGCCGGCGCTCGCATTCAGAAACGTCTTCTGCTGAACGGCATTGAGCTTCTTTTCCAGCGCGCGGATTTGCTTTTGCAAATTTTCGACCTGTTCGGCCGTGGCGGTCTGCGCGTGCGCTTGCGTCGCACCGAGCACACCGGCAAGACCGATCGCCCCCAAGATCAATTTCGTTTTTGCCGACATGAAAATCCCCTGTTGTCGAGACAAACTGCTCCAGCTCCCGCGACAGCGCTGCCGCGGGCCGGATCGATTTTTTGTTTTGGGTCGATGTTGTTGTGTCGCTCGCCTTGCGGCGAAAGTGATCGTCCCCAGCAAGCTCCATTCGAAGCTCGGGCGGAAACTAGAAACCTTCGATTACAGTTGTGCGACAGGTTGACATGCGACGTGCGGCACCGCGCCGCATGTCGGCGTGTCATCCACAATGTGTGGCGCAACTGTCGCGCCTGTGCGCGCGATGAAAACAGAAAACGCGAGCCGGGCGTTATGCCGTGCTCGCGTCAACCGATCGATCGTCAAGATACGAGATGAGCGCGGGCGAACGCGCTACGCTTCAACTGTTACCAACCCTCCAGCACGATCTTGCCGCGCGATGTCGCCGTTTCGATCTGCGCGTGCGCGCGCTTGAGATTGGCGGCGTTGATCGTGCCGTAGGTCTGATCGAGCGTGGTGCGCAGCACGCCCTTGTCGATCAGGTCGGAGACGTCGTTGAGCAGATGATTCTGCGCGACCATGTCTGCGGTCTGGAACGAACTGCGCGTGAACATCGATTCCCAATGGATCGACACCGCCTTGCCCTTGAACGCGGCGACGTTGAATTCCGGCGGATCGTCGATCAGACCGAACCTGCCTTGCGGCGCGATGAGATCGGCCAGCGCCTTGTAGTGTCTGTCGGTCATGGTGAGGCTGGCGATCAGCGCCACCGGCGGCAGCTTCAGCGCGGCGATCTGCGGCTGCATCGGCTGCGCATGATCGATGACGGCGTGCGCGCCGAGATCGCGGCACCAGGCTTGTGTTTCGGGACGCGAGGCGGTGGCGATCACGGTGAGGCCAGTGAGGCGGCGCGCCAGTTGGATCAGGATCGAGCCGACGCCACCGGCGCCGCCGACGATCAGGAGAGTCCGCGGATCGAGACTCTTGCCCGGGATCGCGCCGAGCCGGTCGAACAGCAATTCCCATGCGGTGATCGAGGTCAGCGGCAGCGCGGCCGCCTGCGCGAACGACAGCGTCTTCGGCTTGCGGCCGACGATGCGCTCGTCGACCAGATGGAATTCGGCGTTGGTGCCCTGCCGCAGAATCGAGCCCGCGTAGAACACCTCGTCGCCCGGCTTGAACAGGCTGACGTCCTTGCCGACCGCATCGACGATGCCGGCGGCGTCGTAGCCGAGAATCTTGTGTTCGCCGGCGGGCGGCGCGGCGCGCTTGCGCACCTTGGTGTCAACCGGATTGACGGAGACTGCCTTCACCGCCACGCGGATGTCGCGGGGGCCGGGTTCCGGCTTCTGCGTTTCAAAATCGATCAGCGCGTCAGCGTCGTCGATCGGGAGAGATTTTGTGTAGCCGATTGCTTTCATCGCCAGGTCCTCCGAAGCCACCCTAGTTCCGCCACCCGGCCGTCGATTGCAAGCGGGGTCGCAACTGATAAAACGTCGAAGCCGGGCACGGGCGGGGCGAATCCGTCCGCCTGGTTCGGCTTTCGGCCGGGAATCCGGCGGAAAGGCGCGAAAATGCCGCCTTTTGCTTCTCTTGACGGGCCGGGATGCCTATATCTCGACCCTCACACCGGGAATCGCTCGATGATGCCACTTCGCCTGCTCGCCCTGCCGCTGCTCGCCCTGACCATGCTGGCGCCGGTCCATGCCCAGGATCGCCGTGTACCGGCGTCGCAAAACGAGTTGCGGCTGTCCTACGCGCCGATCGTGCAGCGCGTGACGCCGGCGGTGGTCAACGTCTATGCCGCCAAGGTGGTGCAGAACCGCAATCCCCTGTTGGACGACCCGATCTTCCGCCGCTTCTTCGGCGTGCCGGGGCAACAGCCGGAACAGATGCAGCGTTCGCTCGGCTCCGGCGTCATGGTCGATGCGTCGGGACTGGTGGTGACCAACAATCACGTCATCGAGGGCGCGGATCAGGTCAAGGTGTCGCTGGCCGACAAGCGCGAATTCGAAGCCGAGATCGTGTTGAAGGACACCCGCACCGATCTTGCGGTTCTGCGGCTGAAGAACACCAAGGAAAAATTCGCGACGCTCGATTTCGCCAACTCGGATGATCTGCTGGTCGGCGACGTGGTGCTCGCGGTCGGCAATCCGTTCGGCGTCGGACAGACCGTAACGCACGGTATCGTCTCGGCGCTGGCGCGCACGCAGGTCGGCATCACCGACTATCAGTTCTTCATCCAGACCGATGCGGCGATCAATCCCGGCAATTCCGGCGGCGCGCTGGTGGACATGACCGGCAAGCTGGTCGGCATCAACACCGCGATCTTCTCGCGCTCCGGCGGCTCGCAGGGCATCGGCTTCGCCATTCCCGCCAACATGGTGCGCGTGGTGGTGACCTCCGCGGAGCGCGGCGGCAAGGCGGTGAAGCGGCCGTGGCTCGGCGCGCGGTTGCAGGTGGTGACGCCGGAGATTGCGGAGACGTTGGGGCTGCCGCGTCCCACCGGCGCGCTGGTGGTCAAGGTGACGCCCGGCAGTCCGGCGGCGCGCGCCGGGCTGAAACTGTCGGACCTCATCGTCTCGGTGGATAGCCAGAGCATCGATGACCCGAATGCCTTCGGATATCGCTTCGCGACACGACCGATCGGAGGCTCCACACAGATCGAGGTGCAGCGCGGCGGCAAGACGGTGAAACTCGCCGTTCCGCT
>CAUJJN010000344.1 GCA_963204905.1 Pseudomonadota bacterium | reverse complement strand
GGGCAACTGGTCGCGGCGCTCGCCAACAAGCTGTCGTCGGTCACCGGCGGCAGCGACGGCCTGTCGGGCATCTCGCCCGATCCGGTGCTCGGGCTGTTTCGCTTCGACATGTACAGCCGGACCGCCTTCGTGTTCTCGCTGGTCGTGCTCGCCGTGGTGTTCGTGCTGTTGCTGCGCTTCGTGCGCTCGCCGTTCGGGCTGCTGTGCCGTGGCATTCGTGACGACGACCTGCGCGCGCAGATGATCGGCGCGGCGATCTACCCGCGCCTCGTCATCATGTATGCGGTGTCCGGCGCGGTCGCCGGCGTCGGCGGCGCGCTGAATGCGATGACGGCGGGCGTTGTCGGCCTCGACAGCGTCTCGTTCGAACGCTCCGCCGAGGTGCTGGTGATGCTGGTGCTGGGCGGCGCGGGCAATCTGTGGGGCGCGCTGTTCGGCTCCGTGGTGTTCCAGATCTTCGAGCACATCGTCTCCGCCACCAATCCGTTCCACTGGATGACGCTGGTGGGGCTGCTGCTGATTGCGATCGTGCTGTTCGCGCCGCGCGGCCTGTCGCACGGCGTCGCGGTGCTGTGGCCGAGAATTCTCCGGCGGGGAGGCCGCGCATGAGCGACCTGCTTGCGCTGGACAAGGTCTCGCGCGCCTTCGGCGGCCTGCGCGTCAACGAGAACATTTCGTTTCGTCTGGCGCCTGGCGATCGCGTCGCGCTGATCGGTCCCAACGGCGCCGGCAAGACCACGCTGGTCAATGTCATCTCCGGCGGGCTGGCGCCGACCTCGGGCGCCCTGCATCTCGAAGGCGACGACATCACACGCCTCGATATTCCCGCGCGGGTGCGGCGCGGGCTGGTGCGCACGTTTCAGGTGACGCGGTTGTTCGCTTCGCTCACCGCCGCCGACAACGTCGCGCTGGCGATCATGCAGCGCAAGGGCATCACCCGTCGTTTCTTCTCGGCGGCGACCGATGCGCCGGAGGTGCGCGCCGAATGGGAGCAGTTGCTCGGCACGCTCGGCATCGCGCACCTGGCGCGCATTACGGTGTCGCAACTGGCCTATGGCCAGCAACGCCTGCTCGAACTCGCGATCGGTCTTGCGCTCAGCCCGAAGGTTCTGCTTCTCGACGAACCCGCCGCCGGCGTGCCGCATGACGAAGCGCCGAAGATTCTCGAAGCCATCGAGCGGTTGCCGCCGGACATCGCGGTGCTGATGATTGAGCACGACATGGACCTCGTATTCCGTTTCGCCAGGCGCGTGCTGGTGCTCGCCAACGGCCGTCTGATTTTCGAAGGCACGCCGCAGGCGGTCACCGCCGATGCGGAAGTGCGCCGCGCTTACCTGGGGAGCTATGCCGATGCCCGCCGCCCGGCTTGAGGTCGCCGGCCTCAGCGCCGGATACGGACCGACCCAGATCGTGCAGAACATCTCCTTCGATGTTCCGGCCGGAGGTCGGCTCGCCATTCTCGGCCGCAACGGCGTCGGCAAGACGACGCTGCTCGCGACGTTGATGGGGCTCTCGACGCGCCACGCCGGCAGCGTGCGCATCGGAGACGTCGAGCTCACCCGTCGCCGGACCTCGGCGCGGGCGCTGGCCGGCGTCGGTTACGTGCCGCAGAGCCGCGACGTGTTCGCGTCGCTCACGGTTGAGGAAAATCTCGCCACCGGGTTGAAGGGGCGCGGGCGCGCCGCGCTCGTTGAGGCTTACGAGATGTTTCCGCGTCTTACCGAACGGCGACGCCATCTCGGCGGCCAGCTCTCCGGTGGCGAGCAGCAGATGCTGTCGATGGCGCGCACCATGCTGGGCAAGCCGTCGCTGCTGCTGCTCGATGAGCCGCTGGAAGGCCTCGCGCCGGTCATTTGCGACGAACTGATGAGCATGATCACGCGGCTCGCCGGGTCGGGCGATGTCACGGTGGTGCTGGTCGAGCAGCAGATCGAGCGCGCGCTGGATTTTGCCGACCGCGTGCTTGTTCTCGAACGCGGCCGCGAGGTCTGGTCCGGCGCGCCGGAAGCCCTGCGCGCCGACCGCGCGTTGATCGAACGGCTGCTCGGCGTCGGAATTCATTAAGCGGCGCGGTCTGCGCGCGGCATCACGGCGTCCTTGGGCGGCGATGCAATACTCGCAACGCGGCCGCGCAGATATCGTTACGCCAGGTCTCGCAGCAGCATCTCGCGCAACTGCTTTTTCAGCACCTTGCCGTTGGCGTTGCGCGGCAGCGGGTCGCTGCTCACCGTGACGGTTTCCGGCACCTTGTAGTCGGACAGCCGCGCCGCGCACCACGCGCGCAGCGCCGCGACGTCGAGCGCCGGATTGCGGGTGACGACGACGGCGTGAACGCGCTCGCCCAGCACCGGACAGGGTTTGGCGATGATGGCGCTTTCCACCACGTCCTCGTGGCCGGCGAGCACCGATTCCACTTCCGCCGAGTAGATCTTGTGACCGCCGCGGTTGATCATGTCCTTCTTGCGGTCGAACACCCGCACGAAACCGTCGGCGTCGATCGAGCCGAGATCGCCGGAGTGCCAGAAGCCGCCGGTGAAACTTTCCGCCGTGGCCTCCGGCTTGTTCCAGTAGCCTTTGATCACCGAGCCGCCGTGAATCCACAATTCCCCGACCTCGCCGCGCGGCACCTCGCGCCCCGCGTCGTCCATCGCCACTATGGTGGCCCCCGGGCAGGGCAGGCCGACGCTGTCGATATGCGTCGCGGTGAAGGCCGGCGGCATGATGGTGGAGGGCGATGTGGTTTCGGTCGCGCCGTAGGCGTTGATCAGTTTCAGGCCGGGAATTTTTTGCGCCAGCTTCTCGATGGTGGCGATCGGCATCGGCGCTCCCCCGAAGCCGCCGATCCGCCATGGCGACAGATCGTAGCTGTCGAAGTCGGCTTGCAGCAGGCAGAGATTGTACATCGCAGGCACCATGATGGTCTGGGTCGCGCGTTCGCGCGCGGCGAGGCGCAGATAATCGGCGGCCTTGAATTCCGCGACGACGATCAAGGTGCCGGCGCAACGCGCCATCGCCATGATGTTGGCGATGACGCCGGTGACATGGGCG
>CAUJJN010000343.1 GCA_963204905.1 Pseudomonadota bacterium | reverse complement strand
GATGCCTTCAATCGCATCATCCAGATCAATCTGGTCGGCACCTTCCGCTGCATCGCCAAATCGGCGAAGGGCATGCTGTCGCTGGAGCCGCTGGAACACGGAGAGCGGGGTGCCATCGTCAACACCGCGTCCGTCGCGGCGGAGGACGGCCAGATGGGTCAGGCGGCCTATTCGGCGTCGAAAGCCGGTGTCGTCGGCCTGACGCTTCCCGTCGCGCGCGACCTGATGGGCGAAGGCATTCGCGTCAACACCATCCTGCCGGGCATCTTCAATACCCCGCTGCTGCAAGGCGCGCCGGACAACGTCAAGGCGGCGTTGAGCGCCTCGGTGCCGTTCCCCAAGCGTCTCGGTCAGCCGGAGGAATATGCGCATCTGGCGCTGACCATGATCACCAATGGTTACTTCAACGGCGAGGACGTCCGCCTCGACGGCGCGATCCGCATGGCGCCGCGCTAGGGGCGCACGACTTCACGCATCATCGTCATGTCCGGTCCTGGACCGGGCATGACGCGGTTTGCAGCGGTTGTTTGCTGCCGCGGCGACGAACAGACGTCGGCCGCCCGGCGAGCCATCGATCGAAATCACAAATAGGGAGTCGAAACCAATGTCCGAGGAAAATCCGGTTCTCACTGAAGTTCGCGGTCCGGTCCTCATCGTTACGCTGAACCGGCCGGAAGCGAAGAACGCGGTCAACCTCGCGCTTGCTAACAGCGTGGCGGCCGCGATGGAAAAGCTCGATACGGATGACAGCCTGGCGGTCGGCATTATTACCGGCGCCGGCGGCACCTTCTGCTCCGGGATGGATCTAAAGGGTTTTCTGAAGGGTGAGCGCCCCTTCGTTCCGGGGCGCGGTTTTGCCGGTCTCGCCGAAGCCCCGCCGAAAAAGCCGTTGATTGCGGCGGTGGATGGCTATGCGCTTGCCGGGGGGATGGAGATCGCGTTGTCGTGTGACATGATCGTGGCCAACCGCAACGCCAAGTTCGGCATTCCTGAGGTGAAGCGTGGTCTCGCCGCTGCTGCCGGCGGTTTGATCCGGATGCCGCGCCAGATGCCGTTCCGTGTGGCGATGGAGTATGCGCTGACGGGCGAATTCTTCGGGGCCGAGCGTGCCTACGAACTCGGTATCATCAACCGCGTCACCGATGGTCCCGCGCTCGATGCCGCGCTCGAACTGGCGAAGGTGATCGGCGCCAACGGTCCGCTCGCGGTGAAGGTGTCCAAGCAGGTCGTCTCGCAGTCTCGCCTCTGGACCGAAGACGAGATGTGGAAGAAGCAACAGGAGATCGTCGCGCCGGTTTTCATCTCGGAGGACGCGCGCGAAGGCGCGGCGGCCTTCGCCGAGAAGCGTGCACCGAACTGGAAGGGCAAGTGAGCCTCGCGCGGCTGCCGCCGACCAAGATGACGGCGACATAAAAATCGAAACGCGATCCGTCTCGCTGCGAGCGGATCGCGTTTTCATACGACAGTTCCATTCAGGGGATATCGATGCGCAATTTCACTGAAGACCAGGTTATTTTCCGCGAGGCTTACAGAAAATTCCTGGCCAGCGAGATTACGCCTCACATGGAGGAGTGGCGCGAGGCCGGCATCGTCGATCGCAGCGCTTTCAAGAAAGCCGGCGATCAGGGTTTCCTGATGATCTGGCCCGATGAGAAATACGGTGGCATGGGCGACACCGATTTCCGCTATGAGCAGATCATCATCGAGGAAACCGCCCGGTCTGGCGACCACGGCTGGTTCAATACGCTGCACAGCCGGTTGGTCGGTCCCTACTTCCAGCGTTTCGGCAGCGAGGAGCAACGCGAGCGCTTCCTGCCCAAGTGCGTCAGCGGCGACACCATTCTCGCCATCGCAATGACCGAGCCGGGCGCCGGCTCCGACCTCGCCGGGATGCGTACCACCGCCGAGGACAAGGGCGATCACTTCCTGCTCAACGGTTCGAAGACCTACATCTCGAACGGTATCAATTCGGACGTGGTGATCGTCGCCGCCAAGCTCGCGGGCGCGGAGAAAAAGCACGCCATGGTGCTGCTCATTGTCGAGCGCGGCATGGAAGGCTTCACGCGCGGCCGCAATCTCAAGAAGATGGGAATGCCGGCGCAGGACACTGCCGAACTGTTCTTCACCAACGTGAAGGTGCCGAAGGACAATGTGCTCGGCGAGCCGGGGAAGGGCTTTTACTATCTGATGCAGGGCCTGGCCGAGGAGCGGCTGATTTCAGCCACGGGCTGCATTTCCAGCGCGCGCCGGGCCTTCGACATCACGCGCGACTACGTGATGGATCGCAAGCTGTTCGGCAAGCCGCTCTCCGAGCAACAGAACACCCAGTTCCGCATGGCGGAGATGGATGCCGAGATCGATCTGGTGCAGGTTTATGTCGATCACTGCGTGGCCGAGCACAACGCCGGACGTCTCACCACCAACATGGGCGCGAAGGCCAAGATGATGGCGTCCGAGGTGGAGTGGAAGATGCTCGATCTCGGCGTGCAACTGCACGGCGGCGCCGGCTTCATGGATGAATATCCGATCAGCCGCATGTTCAGTGACGCCCGCGTCAACCGCATTCTCGCCGGCAGCTCCGAAGTCATGCGGCTCATCATCGGCCGCGATGTGTTTTCAGACAGCTACAAGAGCGTTCTGGATTGAGCGCACCGCAATTCGCATAGCTGCGAATTTGCGCCGTCACTGCGAGCGAAACGAAGAAACCCAGTTCTGTTCCAAGAGACTGGATTGCTTCGTCGCTGGCGCTCCTCGCAATGACGGCCCGATCGAACCCGGCTTCAGGCGCGGTTCAGTTCGTTGCGGCCGACCACCATCCAGTGCACTTCATCCGGGCCGTCGGCGAAGCGCAGGTGGCGCACGTCCATGTACATCTCGGCGAGCGGCGTCCAGTTCGAGATGCCGGTGGCGCCGTGCATCTGGATGGCCTGATCGATGATGCGGCAGGCGCGCTCCGGCACCATGGCCTTGACCATCGAGACCCAGACGCGCGCTTCCTTGTTGCCGAGCACGTCCATCGCCTTGGCGGCTTTCAGCACCATCAGCCGCATGGCTTCAATCTCGCAGCGCGCCTGCGCGATGATTTGCAGGTTGCCGCCGAGGTGCGCGATCTTCTTGCCGAAAGCCTCGCGGGTGAGGCCGCGTTCGACCATCAGGTCCAGCGCCTTCTCGGCCTTGCCGATGGTGCGCATGCAGTGATGGATACGGCCGGGGCCGAGGCGAAGCTGCGAAATCTCGAAGCCGCGCCCTTCGCCGAGCAGGATATTCTTCTTCGGAACGCGGACATTGTTGAAGCGCATGTGCATGTGCCCGCGCGGGGCGTGGTCGTGACCGAACACATGCATCGGCCCGATCACCTCGACGCCCGCTGTGTCGACCGGCACCAGGATTTGCGACTGCTGCTTGCTCGGCGCGGCGTTCGGGTTGGTCTTCACCATCACGATCATGATCTTGCAGCGCGGATCGCCGAGGCCGGAGATGTAGTACTTCTCGCCGTTGATGACCCACTCGTCGCCTTCGAGGCGGGCGGTGGTGGAGATGTTCTTGGCGTCTGACGAGGCAACGTTCGGCTCGGTCATCACATAGGCGGAACGGATTTCGCCATTCAGCAGTGGTTCAAGCCACTGCTCCTTCTGCTCCTTGGTGCCGACCCGCTCCAGCACCTCCATGTTGCCGGTGTCCGGCGCCGAGCAATTCATCGATTCCGAGCCGAGCGGATACTTGCCGAGTTCGGCGGCGATGAATGCGTAGTCGAGGTTCGAGAGGCCTTCACCGGTCTCGGCGTCCGGCAGGAAGAAGTTCCAGAGACCTTCCGACTTCGCCTTGCCCTTGATCTTGGCGAGCAGCTCAAGCTGCTTTTCGGTGAAACTCCAGCGGTCCGTCTTGCCCTTGCCGGCGGCCTCGTATTCCACCTGGATCGGCGCGACCGACTCTTTCAGGAATTTCCGGACGTGGTCGTAGAGCGGACGTGCCTTTTCCGACATGCGGAGATCGTTGAGCTCGTCGTCCGGGTTGAGGCCAAATCCGGTCGATGTTGTGGCATGCATGTTCATGGCGTTTGATTTCCTCCGCACGAAATTAGGGGCGTCGCGATATATTCTTCGTCAGGGAGACTGGATTGCGCGCCTCGGCTAGTCAATCCGTCGATGCGTTTGCCTGAATGATTTGATGAATTGGCGCGGAAGCCGCCAGATCATGAACGGTGGATAGCGGCGGAGGCGTGTGGCGCGTTGTCGATTCTCATGCGGTGGCGTTGATGCCTCGATCAACTCTCCGAAACGGAGGCAGCACTTCGACGCCGCGGCGTGTTGCTGCAGCGCCAAAGCGATGTTTGGTTCCGATGGAGGCGCCGTCAGCCGACCTGACGGGTCTGGGCTTCCCAGAATGGCCGCCGCAATTCGCGCTTGAGAATTTTCCCGGCGCCCGACAGAGGAAGTGGAGTCTCGCTGATCTCGGCGCTGCGCGGGCACTTGTAGCCGGCGATCAGTGTTTTGCAGAACGCGATCAACTCGTCTTCGGCGAGTGTCGCGCCGCTCTTGGTGACCACCACGGCGTGAACCTGCTCGCCCCACTGTGGGTTGGGAATGCCGATCACCGCGCATTGCGCGACGGCCGGATGCTTGGCGATGGCATTCTCGACCTCGACCGAATAGACGTTTTCGCCGCCGGAGATGATCATGTCCTTGACGCGATCGACGACGTAGATGAATCCGTCCTGGTCCATGTAGCCGCCGTCGCCGGTGTGCATCCAGCCATCGACAACTGCCTTTGCGGTTTCCTCCGGCCGCTCCCAATAGCCCATCATGACGACGTCGCCGCGCACGGTGATCTCGCCAACGCTACCCGTGGGGACCGGCTTGTCGTCGGCGTCGACGATGCGAACCTCGCAACCGAGGGTCGCCCGGCCCGCGCCGCGATGGCGTCCCTTGGCGCGGCCGTCGCCGATGTGATCGTTCCAGTGCAG
>CAUJJN010000342.1 GCA_963204905.1 Pseudomonadota bacterium | reverse complement strand
GCGAGGCCGCTGATGGCGAGCCGGTAGCCGTCGATGCCGAAACCGCACAAGCTCGCGAACGCGGCCCTGGCGATGAACGAATGGTGACGAAAATCCTCGCGAGCATAAATGTTGCTGACGTGGACCTCAACGGTAGGGATTTTCACCGCCGTCAGCGCATCGTGAAGCGCGATCGAGGTGTGGGAGTATCCGCCGGCGTTGATCACGATACCCGCTGCCTGCTTGTCGTGGGCTTCGTGGATGATATCGATCAACGCGCCTTCGGAGTTGGATTGCCGACAGTCCGCCTCAAGGCCGTAACGGGCGGCGGTTTCTCTGCACAGCCGCTCGACATCGGCGAGCCGCGCATGGCCGTAGGTTTCCGGTTCGCGGGTCCCGAGCAGGTTCAGGTTCGGGCCGTTGAGCACATAAACTGTTCTCGCCATCCTTGATCCGCGACAATCCGAAGGTGCGCGGGGCTGCGCGCCTTTCCCGGGCGTTTATAGGTAACCAGAACCGCAAGGGAAAGGGTCAGGCCCCGACGAATCCACCCAAATCCTTCATTTGGCTAAGGAAAAGCAACTTTTCCGGGTCCGAAGATCAGCCGTTTCCCGCCCTGCGGCAGCCTCGCGGGCAGACCGAAAGGCGCTGAGTCGGCTGAGCGAGCCGGCTCAGGCCCTTGGTCGCGAGGATATCGGGTGGTCTCGTCGCTCAGCAGGTCGCCTTGCCGCAACGGGCCTGCGCGACCTTTTCCTTGAGGGCGTCGAGGCCGACGGCACCGACCACCACCTGCTTGCCGATGACGTAGCTCGGCGTGCCGTTCATGCCCATGGATTCCGCGAGCTTGAAGTTCTCCTCAAGCGTGGCGCGGACTTCCGGGCTGTTCATGTCCTTCTCGATCTTCGCCATGTCGAGGCCGGCCTCTTTGGCCGCCGCCATCGCGCGCGCCTTGTCGGCCTGACCGCGGCCACCGAGCAGCTTCTGATGGAAGTCGAGATACTTCTTGCCGTCCGGATCCTGCATCCGCACCGCGACGGCGACCTGCGCCGCTTCAACCGAGCCCGGCCCGAGCACCGGGAATTCTTTCAGCACGATCCGCAGTTTCGGATCGGCCTTCATCAGCGCCAGCATGTCGACCATCGCGTGTTTGCAGTAACCGCAATTGTAGTCGAAGAATTCCACCATGCTGACGTCGCCGTTGCGGTTGCCGAGCGTGACGCCGCGCGGTGAATCGAAGATCGTCTGCGCGTTGGTTGCGACCGCGGCGGCGTGCTTCTCGGCTTCCGCCTTGGCCTGCCGCTTGCCGAGTTCGGCCGACACTTCCTCGAGGATTTCCGGATGCGTCAGCAGGTAGTTCTTGACGATGTTTTCGATCTCGCCACGCTGAGGTTCGGTGAACGACTGCGCGGAGGCGGCAAGCGGCGCGCCGCACATGGCGAGCGCGAGCAGTGTGGCGGCGAGGGGGCGGCGGAACGGCATCGGTTGATCCTTCTGACAGTCGTGTCGGAGAAACGTAAAACTAATCGCGCTTTTCGCCGGGCATCGGCTTGGTGCTGACGATATCGTCGGCCTTCACCCATCCGGGTGTGCCGACGGCAAAACGGGTCTTGGCGCGTGCGGCGAGCCCGCGCGCTGTCTTGGTGTCGCCACGCAGAAAGGCCGCCTGCGCCGAGGCGAGATCGGCCTCCGCGTTTTCGCCCTTCTGGCCATAGGCCATCGCGAGCTGGGTATACCCCTGCGCGGCCTCGGGCTCTCTGATCAGCGCCGTCCTCAGAATCGCGATCGCATCTGCAGAATAGGCCTTATTGTTGGTGGCAACCAGCGCCTGCCCCAGTAACATCTGGATGAGCGGGGCTTGCTGCGACAATTGCGCGGCCTTGCGCAGGGGCGCGATGGCCTCGTTCGGTTTGCCGCCTTCGAGCAAGGCTTGCCCGCGAAGCTCATAGAAATAGGGATTGTTGGGCTGTTCCTTGATCAGGCCGTCGATCTGCGCCTGCGCCGAGCGCGGATCGCCGTGGAGATAGGTCGAGATGGCTCGGGCATAGCGCGCGGGAAGGCTGGTGTCGGACAGCGGATAGCGCCGGTAGACCGTTTCCGGGCGCTCCATGAAACCTGACGTCTTCGCTCGCATCATGTCGTGCCGGGCCTGCAAGGCGGCGGTGTCGGTCGTGTCCCAGTAGGGGCTGCTTTTGGCCAGGGCTCCCAGCGCGGCGACGCGATCGGCAGGCATCGGATGCGATTGCAGATAGGGGTCGGCGCCGCGTGAGGCGAACAGGCTTTCATCGGTGAAACGCTGGAACGTCTCGTACATGCCCTTGGCGGACTGGTGCGTGGCGTTGAGGAAGCGGACGCCGGCGCGGTCGGCGTTCTCCTCCTGCTGGCGCTGATAGGACAGCAGATTGCGCCGGATCATCTCCTGCGGTCCGCTGATCGCCGCCATGCCGGCGTTGCTCGCGCCGTTGTTGCGGCCGGAGCCCGCCACCATCGCGCCGACGCCGAGCAGCATCGCCACGATCATCTGCGTCTGCGCTTGCGCCAGCTGCGTCCGCAGCTTGGACAGATGACCGCCGGCAAGATGGCCGGTCTCATGCGCCAGCACGCCGATCAACTGGTTCGGCGTCTTCGACTGCATCAGCGCGCCGTAGTTGACGAAGATGCGGCGGCCGTCGGCGACGAAGGCGTTGAAGCTCGGGTCGTTGATGATCGCAACCTGGATGTTCTGCTTCTCGAGTCCGGCGGCGCGCAGGATCGGCCGCGTATAGTCGCGCAGCAATTGTTCGATCTCGGTATCGCGGAGCAGGCGAGGGCCCTTGTTGCCCTGACTTTCCTGCGCACGGGCAGCCATCGGCGCGGCGGCCAGCACCACGCTCAACGTCACCACGGCCGCCTTGAAAAAGGCACGGCCATCCAACGCGGCGCGGCGGGGCGCTGCGACGGGTTTCGACATTGGCCGGCGGTCGGATTCCATATATGCCCTACCAAACCTTGGAATACGGCGAGACGGCGGCGCGCAGCCCCCGCGACGCCAAATGCGGGTCAGATAGCAGATGTCCGATACAATGATAACCGAGAGGGCGATGGCGGTGCTGGCGGCATCCGGCCGCAGCAACGTTCCGCCATTCATGGTGATGGACGTGATGGCGGCGGCCGCCGCGATCGAGGCCAAAGGGGGCCACGTCATCCATATGGAAGTCGGGCAACCCTCGGCGTCGGCGCCGAAAACGGCGCTGGCCGCCGCCAAGGCCGCGCTCGACGGGGGGCGGATCGACTACACCTCGGCGCTCGGCATCCCGTCGCTGCGGGAGCGAATCGCGCGCCATTACCGCCAGACTTACGGCTGCGAGGTCGATCCGGCGCGGATCGTGGTCACCACCGGCTCGTCCGGGGGATTCATTCTGGCGTTCCTCGCGATGTTCGAGCCGGGCGACCGCGTCGCCGTCACGGTTCCCGGCTATCCGCCGTACCGACACATCCTGACCGCGCTCGGTTGCGAGCCAGTGCTGATCGAAACCCATAGCGATACCCGTCATGCCCTGACCGGCGAGATGCTGCTCGCCGCTCATCGGAAGACGCCGTTGAAAGGCGTGCTGGTCGGCAGCCCGGCGAATCCGACCGGCACCATGATGTCGCGCGAGGCGCTCACCGGACTGATCGCGGCGGCGGACAGCGCCGGCATCAGGTTCATCTCCGACGAGATCTATCACGGCCTCGACTATGCGTTTCCGGCGGTGACCGCCGCCGAGCTGTCGCCGGACGCGCTGGTGATCAATTCGTTCTCGAAATACTTCTGCATGACCGGCTGGCGCGTCGGCTGGATGGTGGTGCCGGAAACCCTGGTGCGTCCGATCGAGCGGTTGCAGCAGAACCTGTCGATCTCGGTGCCGACGCTGTCGCAGATCGCGGCCGAGGCGGCCTTCGACGGTCGTGAGGAAATGGAAGCCATCAAGCACGGCTATGAGGAGAACCGCCGCATCCTGATCGAGGGGTTGCCGCACGCGGGCCTGAGCGAATTCCTGCCGGCGGACGGCGCGTTCTATCTCTACGCCGACGTGTCGAAGTTCACCGACGACAGTTTCGATTTCGCCAAGCGGATGCTGGAACACGCGCACGTCGCCGCGACCCCCGGCGTCGATTTCGATCCGATTCATGGCCGTCGTTTCGTGCGCTTCTGCTACGCGCAATCGGCGGCCGACATGCATGAGGCGGTCGCGCGGATCAAGCGCTGGCTGGCTTGAGGATCGCGGACAGAGATACCATCGATCCGAAGTTAATTCGGCCTGGGCGGGTTCGATCTTCAATCGCGCGCCACGATTGGCATTGACTTGGCGCTGGGGTCTGACGTTGGCTGTCGGTCCCGGGAGCGGACCGGACGGGCGCTCCCGCGTCATATCGCGGAGTGAACCCATGTCGACATCGATTGCGGCGACCGCGTCAGGTCGTTCCGCCAAGCCGTGGTACACCATTCTCTATATCCAAGTGTTGTTCGCGATCGTGCTCGGCGTCATCGTCGGTTGGCTGTGGCCGGCGTTCGCGACCAACGACTGGATCAAGGCGCTCGGAGACGGTTTCATCCGACTGATCAGGATGGTGATCGCGCCGATCATCTTCTGCACCGTCGTCTCGGGGATCGCGCATATCCAGGACGCCCGCAAGGTCGGGCGGGTCGGCGTCAAGGCGCTGGTTTATTTCGAAGTCGTCTCCTCGTTCGCGCTGATCCTCGGCCTCATCATGGGCAACCTGCTTCAGGTCGGCCACGGGCTCGCGGCGCATCCGGACGCAGCGGCGGTGGCGAAATACGTCAAGGAAGCCGAGGCGCACAAATCGGTCGACTTCGTTCTCAACATCATTCCGGACAGCGTGGTGGGCGCGTTCGCGAAGGGCGACATTCTTCAGGTGCTGCTGTTCGCGATCCTGTTCGGCTTCGCCTTGATGGCGCTCGGCGAACGCGGGCACCGTCTGCGCGATATCATCGACGATACGTCGCACGCGATATTCGGCGTGATCGCCATCGTCATGAAGGCGGCGCCCCTCGGCGCGTTCGGCGCCATGGCCTATACCATCGGCAAATACGGGCCCGCCGCGCTCGGCAACCTCGTGGGCCTGATCGCGGTGTTCTACCTGACCGCGGCGCTGTTTGTGATTGTGGTGCTTGGTGCCATCGCCCGGATGGTCGGCTTCAGCATTTTCAGGTTCATCGCCTACATCAAGGACGAACTGCTGATCGTGCTCGGCACCAGTTCATCCGAGAGCGCGTTGCCGCAATTGATGGAAAAGCTGGAGCGGCTCGGTTGCTCCAAGTCGGTCGTCGGACTGGTGGTGCCGACCGGTTATTCCTTCAATCTCGACGGAACCAACATCTACATGACGCTGGCGACGCTGTTCATCGCGCAGGCGTTGGGCGTCGAACTGTCGTTCAGCCAGCAACTGACGATTCTGGTGGTGGCGATGCTGACGTCGAAGGGCGCCAGCGGCGTGACCGGCGCAGGATTCATCACGCTGGCGGCGACGCTGTCGGTGGTCAATCCGGTGCTGGTGCCGGGAATGGCGATCGTGTTCTCGGTCGACAAGTTCATGAGCGAGGTGCGCGCGCTGACCAACATCACCGGCAACGGCGTCGCGACCGTGGTGGTGTCGTGGTGGGAAGGCGAACTCGATCGCGACAAGCTCGACGCCAACCTGCGGCGCAATGTCGATACGTCGGACATGGAAACCGCCGTCACCACCGGATGACGCCGGTGCAAATGAAACGGTGCAAATGAAGAAGCCGCCCGGATGGCCGGGCGGCTCGACGTTTCGATCCAGGATCGGGCTTAGTTGCCGCCGCCGAAACGGCGCGACCACCAGCCGGCGCGGCGCGGCGGCGCATTCGAAGCCTCAGCGACCGATTCCGGATCAGTAGGCGCTGGTTGCTCGGCAGGAGCAGGAGCGGCCTGCGCAGGTTCCGTGATCTGGGGCGCGGTCGGCGCGTCGCTCGACGCAAAGCTGACCTTCTCGCGCACCGTCGAGCGACGACGAACCGCCTTCTCGGAGTCCGCGGCGGCATCTGCGGCCACGGCATCCTGAGTTGGCGCGGTCGGCGCGGAAGGCTCCGTCGCAGCGAAGATGGCGGCCGGTTGATCGTTGGCGGCGATGGCGTTCGGAGCCGGCATGTCGTTGACGACATCCGGGTCCGCATCGGCAGCGCTAACGCCATCGAAATCCGCGACGGCTTCAATCACTTCCGGCGGGGAGGGTGGCGCCAGCTCGTCGGCGATGGACGCCGCCTGACCTTCTTCGCCTCCGCCACGCCGGCGGCGACCGCCGCGGCGTCCACGTCGGCGCGGCCGGCGCTCGCCGTTCTCGCCTTGCTCGTCCGGCGAGGACGCTTCACGCTCGCCATCGGCATCCTCGCCGCGATCGTCGACCATCTCGGCGACCTGCGCCGCATCGTCGATGTCGCCGGCCGCCACGGCGGCCTCGTTGTGGTGTTGCGCGCCTTCATGATCGCGGCTGTCGCGACCACGGCGGCGGCGGCGACGGCGGCGGCGCTGGCCATCTTCGGCAGCTTCGCCCTCGCTCGCTTCACCGCCTTCACGCGATCCCTGCTCGTCGGTGAGACCTTCGGTTTCCTCGGTCTCGACTTCCGCCTCGATCTCGAACGAGTCGTCATCGTCGTAACCGTCTTCAGCCGGAACCGGCGCAGCGTTCGCTTGGACTGCCAGCAAAGCCTTGGCGGCTTCCAGCGTGTGCACCTGTTCGCCGCGATCGATCACGAAGGCCTGCTGACCGCCGAGCGTCGGGTCGGCGAGCACCGACAGCGTGACCTTGAAGCTGGTTTCGAGATCGCGCAGATGCGCGCGCTTGTGATTGAGGACGTAGATCGCGACATCGTTGCGCGTGCGCACAGTCAGATTGTGGGTCGCGCCCTTCATCAGGATTTCCTCGAGATTGCGCAGCACCTGCAGCGCGACCGAGGAAACGGAGCGGATATGGCCACTGCCGCCGCAATGCGGGCAGGGCTCGGTCGAACTCTCCAGCACGCTGGCGCGAATGCGCTGACGCGACATTTCAAGCAGGCCGAAATGCGAGATTCGGCCGACCTGGATGCGGGCACGATCCTGCCGCAGGCAATCGCTCAGCTTGCGTTCGACGGCGCGGTTGTTGCGGCGCTCGTCCATGTCGATGAAGTCGATAACGATGAGGCCGGCGAGATCGCGCAGGCGCAATTGCCGCGCGACTTCCTCGGCTGCTTCGAGATTGGTCTTGAGCGCGGTGTCCTCGATGTGATGTTCGCGGGTCGAGCGCCCGGAGTTGACGTCGATCGAAACCAGCGCCTCGGTCTGGTTGATGACGATATAGCCGCCGGATCGCAACTGCACGATCGGCGTGAACATGACGTCGAGCTGGCTCTCGACACCCATGCGCGAGAACAGCGGCTGGCCGTCGCGATACGGCTTCACGGCGCGGACGCTGGACGGCATCAGCATCTTCATGAAGTCGCGCGCTTCGCGGTAACCGGCTTCGCCCGCGACCTGGATTTCGTCGATCTCCTTGTTGAAGAGATCGCGCAGCGAGCGCTTGATCAGCGAGCCTTCCTCGTACACCAGCGTCGGCGCCTGCGAGCGCAGCGTGGTGTCGCGGACGGTTTCCCACATCCGGATCAGGTATTCGAAGTCCCGCTTGATCTCCGGCTTGGTGCGCGCCGCGCCGGCGGTGCGCAGGATAATGCCCATACCTTCCGGCACATCGAGATCCTGCACCACTTCCTTGAGACGCGAGCGATCCTGCGCCGAGGTGATCTTGCGACTGATGCCGCCGCCGCGCGCGGTGTTGGGCATCAGCACGGCGTAACGTCCGGCCAGCGACAGGTAGGTGGTGAGCGCCGCACCCTTGTTGCCGCGCTCTTCCTTGACAACCTGCACCAGCATCACCTGACGACGCTTGATGACTTCCTGAATCTTGTACTGGCGGCGGGGACGGAAGGTGCGCTCCGGCATCTCCTCCAGCGCATCGTCGCCGCCGACCGATTCCACGACCTCTTCTTCGACTTCGTCTTCCTCGCCGTCGTCATCCTCGTCGTCCGGCACATCGTCGTGATCGTGATGGGCGTCGTCGTGATGCTCGGCCTCATCGTGATGTGCCGCCTGATCGTGATCGACCGCATCGTCATGAGCTGCAACGATGTCAGTGTGCTCGGCCGCGTCCGCGTCCTCGGACGACGCGGTCTCCGCATGGGCGACAGGTTCGTAAGAGGTTGGGGCAGGCGCTGCTGCCGGCTGTGTCTCGAACAGAGGCGCAGCGGGGGCATCCGAGGCCGGGGCGTCGGTGTGATGGAGAGGCTCGCCGTGGCTCTCGCCCGACGCCGCGTGATTGGCATCCGCGGCATGGGAATGATCCGTGGCGGCGAAATGCCCGGCATCGTCTGACGGATTGACGTCTGACGGATGGATGGGAGCGTCGCCGGCTTCACCGACGACCGTGACCTGGTCCACGATCTGAAGCGGGTGCTCGCCGTCGGCGATCTCGATCACCTCGCTCTGCACCCGCTCGCCGCCAGAACGGCGGCGGGAGTTGCGATGACGCGAGCGGCGGCGTGACGAGCGGTGCTCGTTTTCTTCCTCGGCTTCGCGATGGGCGCGTTCGTCGGCCTCGATCAGGGCCTGACGGTCGGCGACCGGGATCTGATAATAGTCGGGATGGATTTCGCTGAAGGCCAGGAAGCCATGGCGGTTGCCGCCATATTCGATGAACGCCGCTTGCAGCGACGGTTCGACCCGGGTGACCTTGGCGAGATAGATGTTTCCGCGAAGTTGCTTGCGTTGCGCGGTTTCGAAATCGAATTCTTCAACTCGGTTGCCGCGAACCACGACCACCCGGGTCTCTTCCGGGTGGGTCGCATCGATCAACATCTTGTTTGGCATGGGTAAGCTCTTGGCGGCGGAGGACGCGCAGGGCGGCTGGCACAATGGGCGCAGCCGGGGAACGCGACGGTCCACCTGATTCGGGGGTGAGGGGAAGGCCGAAGCGCAAACCGCTGCGCTGCCCCGGAACCGAAGCGAACGCCATGGACCGTGCGTCGCTCATGCGTCGCGTCGGCGAGGTCGTCGCGGAAAGTTCGGCCGGAGTTACAGTCTGGCGCATCAAGCGTCGGCCCGTCTGAACAGGTTGGCGGCACAATGGCGCCGCCTTGTTGGCGCTGACGGGCTGGCACGACGCCGGGGCGTCTGTCAGCAATCGCATATTGCAGTCTTGCGACCGCGATAACCGATCATGTTGTGTCAAACACCTGTCCCTGAATGAAGAACGCCGGGACCGGCTCCGCTCGGACTGACCCCCGGACCTGACGGCCGCGCACTGCGCTGACCGATGGTCGCGGCGGCAAATGACGCTGGAGACCTCGTGGCCAAGCTGGATTGTCGCTGGGCTAACCGAGGTGATCCGGCGTGCTCCGGGAGGTTGAACGCGACACAACCGGGAGTTTATACCGTCAACTCTCGTTACATACGTCGATTATCCTTGCCGTGCAAGGGAAGCGTCACGTCCTGGCAACAGCCGGAAAAAATCCGAAACGCCGCATTAAGTCTCGATTAACCGTGCCGTCCTATTGCGATATCTGAGGCTAGCTCAAAGGCGGGGATTCATTGGCGAGCCGCGCAAATCATTACCTTTCATGGGGTGTCGCGGTGCTCGCGGGCATCGCGCTCGCGTGCGATGGGTCGGCGTCGTTCGCCGCCGGCGAGCCGGGCGTCGTGCAGCCCTTGGCTGCGGAAAATTTTCCGGTCGCCTCCGATGTCAGGGTGGCGGGTGACAACAAGCAGACCCGATTCGTCCTCGATCTCGATCGCAAGATCGATCTGCGCGCTTTCGTGCTGGGCAATCCCGACCGCGTCGTCATCGATGTTCCGCAGGTCACATTCAAGCTGGGCGAGAATGCCGGGCAGAGCGGGCGCGGGCTCATCAAGGCATTCCGTTACGGTCTGGTGATGCCGGGCGGATCGCGGCTGGTGTTGGATCTGGCGGGTCCCGCCCGGATCGAGAAAGCCTACGTGCTGGATGGCGCCAACGGTCAACCGCCGCGCCTGATCGTGGAGCTGGCGGCCACCGACCGCGCCACGTTCGTCAAATCTCTCGCCAGGGAAACGGCCGCCGATCCTCGGCCCGAAACCCCGCCGGCCACGGTGACCGCGGAGGCCGGACAGGGGACGGAGCCTCTCGATACGCGTCCGGTCGTGGTGATCGATCCGGGCCACGGCGGCATCGACAACGGAACCCAGGCCGCGAGCGGCGAAACCGAAAAGGCGATCGTGCTGGCGTTCGGACTGGCGCTTCGCGACCGAATTGCGGAAAGCGGAAAATATCGCGTGGTTCTGACGCGCGACGACGACACCTTTATTCCGCTCGGTGATCGGGTCAAAATTGCACGCGCCGGGAACGCGGCGCTGTTCGTTTCCATTCATGCCGATGCGCTGCCGCGCCGCGAGGGCGATGCGCAGGGGGCCACGATCTACACCCTGTCGGACAAGGCATCCGACGCGGAGGCGGAGCGGCTCGCGGAATCCGAGAACAAGGCGGACGCCATCGGTGGTGTCAATCTCACCGAGGAACCGACCGAGGTGGCCGATATCCTCATCGATCTGGCGCAGCGGGAGACGCGGACGTTCTCGAATCGCTTTGCCCACGCTTTGATGGGCGAGATGAAGAATACGGTTCGGATGCACAAACATCCGCTCAAGTCCGCCGGCTTCAAGGTTCTGAAAGCGCCCGACGTGCCGTCGGCCCTGATCGAACTCGGCTATGTCTCCAACAAGGACGACCTCAAGCTTCTGACTTCCGAAAGCTGGCGCTCGCGTTCGGTGCTCGCGGTGGCGCAGGCCATCGATGCTTTTCTGACCAAGCGGGTTGTTTCGGTCGGCGCCAGCAAGAATTAGCTTCGGCGGCGGGTGGAAATGGTGCTGCACCAAAAAAACACACCCAGACTTGGGGGCAAGCCCTAGTTTGGACACAGCCTCCGCCCTATAGAAGCCGGATACAGGTGCGACAGAATCGATCAGGATGGGTGGATCGATGTCAGGGTGGCGGGGCTAGCGTTTGTCCCCCGCGGGCACCGAGCAATGAAGCGGCCGAGCGCTCGTCGAACTGACGTCGACGGGATTGGGGCCAAAACGGATCGTCGAGAATGCGTCTGCTGTTCCGGTTTATGGGGTTCCTGTTTGCCGCCGGTACCATCGTGTTCCTGGTCGGCGTGGCCGCCGTTGCCGGCCTGATCTGGCATTTCTCGAAGGATCTGCCGGACTATTCCCAGTTGCAGAATTACGAACCGCCGGTGATGACGCGCGTTCACGCCTCGGATGGCTCGCTGCTGGCGGAATATTCCAGGGAGCGGCGTCTCTACTTGCCGATCCAGGCGGTTCCGAAAATGGTGATCAACGCGTTCCTCGCCGCGGAAGACAAGAATTTCTACGAGCACGGCGGTATCGATTATTCCGGCATGGCGCGCGCGGCGCTGCTCTATGCCCAGAATTTCGGTTCGAACCGGCGGCCGCAGGGCGCATCCACCATCACCCAGCAGGTCGCGAAGAACTTCCTTCTGACCAACGAAGTCTCGTTCGCGCGCAAGATCAAGGAAGCCTTGCTGGCGATGCGCATCGAGCGCGCCTATTCGAAAGACAAGATTCTCGAACTGTATCTGAACGAGATTTATCTCGGGCTCGGGGCCTACGGCATCGCCGCCGCCTCGTTGGTGTATTTCGACAAGTCGGTGAACGAACTGACGGTTGCGGAAGCTGCCTATCTTGCGGCGCTGCCGAAGGCGCCCTCGACCCTGCATCCGGTGAAGAATCGTGACCGCGCTCTTGAGCGCCGCAACTACGTGATCGACCGGCTGCTGGAAAACGGCTGGATCAAGCAGGCCGACGCCGAAACCGCGCGCAAATCGCCCCTGGTGGTGACCAGCCGCTCCAATGGTTCGCACACTTTCGCCGGTGAGTATTTCGCCGAGGATGTTCGCCGCGATCTGTTCGAGCGCTACGGCGAAAAGAAGCTCTATGAAGGTGGTCTCTCGGTGCGCACCTCGCTCGATCCGAAATTGCAGGTCGAGGCGCGCAAGACCATGGTGAAGGGTCTCGTCAACTTCGACGAGGCTCAGGGCTGGCGCGGGCCGGTGAGCAAGCTCGACATTTCCGGCGACTGGGGCGTGAAGCTCGCCGACATGAAATCGCTGTCGGACATCTCGCCGTGGCGGATGGCGGTCGTGCTCGATACCAGCGATCAGTCGGCGCGGATCGGATTTCAGCCTGGCCGCGAACTCGGCGGCGCGGTTAGCAAAGGCCGGCAGACCGGGATCATCACGCTCGACGGCGTGAAGTGGGCCAAGGCCGCGTCCGGGCCGACCCGCTTCAAGACGCCGACCAAGGTTTCGCAGGTGCTGTCGCCCGGCGACGTCATCTACGCCGACCCGCTGCTCGACAAGGACGGCCATGTCGTCGAGGGCCAGTATCGCCTGCGGCAGTTGCCGGAAGTATCCGGCGCGATGGTGGCGATGGACCCGTGGACCGGTCGCGTGCTGGCGATGGTCGGCGGCTTCTCGTTCGACCAGAGCCAGTTCAACCGCGCCACGCAGGCTTATCGACAGCCCGGCTCGTCGTTCAAGCCGCTGGTGTATTCGTCGGCGCTCGACAACGGCTATACGCCATCGACCGTGGTGGTCGATGCGCCGATCGAAATCGATCAGGGGCAGGGCGGTAACGTCTGGCGGCCAGAAAACTATTCGACCGGCAAGTATTACGGCCCGACCACCCTGCGCAACGCGTTGCAGCGCTCGCTCAACACCGTCACCGTTCGGTTGGCGCAGGACGTCGGGATGCCGTTGATCGGCGAATACGCCAAGCGCTTCGGCGTCTATGACGAATTGCCGAACTATCTGTCTTACGCGCTGGGTGCCGGCGAAACCACGGTGATGCGGATGGTCACCGCCTATTCGATGTTCGCCAATGGCGGCAAGCGCATCAAGGCGACCCTGATCGACCGTATTCAGGACCGTTATGGCCATACGATCTTCAAGCACGATCAACGCGAGTGTCGCGGGTGCGACGCGCCGGGCGGCTGGAAGAACCAGCCCGAGCCGCAGCTGGTGGACCGGCGCGAGCAGGTGCTCGATCCGATGACCGCCTACCAGATCACGTCGATGATGGAAGGCGTCGTGCAATACGGCACCGCGACCGTTGTGCGCGAGGTCGGCAAGCCAATCGCCGGCAAGACAGGCACCACCAACGACGAGAAGGACGCATGGTTCGTCGGCTTCTCCCCGGATCTCGTGGTCGGCATTTATATCGGCTACGACAAGCCGCGGAATCTCGGCCGTGGCGCCACCGGCGGCCATCTCGCCGCGCCGATCGCCAAGGATTTTCTCAAGCTGGCGTTGGCGGGCAAGCCTGCGGTTCCGTTCAAGGTGCCGGCTGGGATCAAGCTGATCCGCGTCGACGCCAAGAGCGGAATGCGCGCCGGGCCCGGTGACGGCGGCCGCACCATTCTCGAAGCCTTCAAGCCCGGCACCGCGCCGCCTGACAATTATTCGATCATCGGCATCGCAGACGCTGATGGGCATTCCGCCGGCGTTTCGCCCGATGCCGATCGCGCGATTATCCGGCCCGGAACCGGCGGCCTTTACTGATTGCGTTTGACGGCGTTCGCCGCTACACCCCGGCCACATTCTATTTGTGCTATTTGTGCGGACACGCTTCGCGACCGGAAAGATCATGCGCGCGGAAATCGAAAGACTTGTCGAAGAGATCAAGCAGTCGGTCGGGCTGCTGAGGAGGCATCTTTGACGTCGATGCTTCGACGGCACGACTGGCTGAGCTGAACCAGCTCGCCGAAGATCCCAAGCTCTGGGACGACCCCCAAAAAGCACAAAAGCTCATGCAGGAGCGCACCTCGCTGGAGGACGCGCTGAGCGG
>CAUJJN010000341.1 GCA_963204905.1 Pseudomonadota bacterium | reverse complement strand
GTCACGAAAAAATGGGCGCGGAATTTTTGGATGGGAAATTTTTTTGGTGAACGATGATGGGCAGGCGGTCTGATCCACCGGAGGTGCAGGCGGCCAAGGGTTTTCCGGGGCGGCGCAAGTCAAAAACCGAGAAGGCTATTGCCGAGGCCGAGCGCATGGCGAAGATCCTCGCCGACGCGCCCGCCGATCCGCTCGGCGCACCGATGCTGCTGGCCGACGAAAGGCTGGCGCCGGCGCTGCAGGTCTGGAAGGACTACGCGCCGCAGCTGCAGAAGAACAATCTGCTCGAGCGCACCGACCGGCATATCTTCGCGATGTTCTGCGTCTATACGGCCGATTGGGTGTCGGCAAACGAAGAGATCCTGAACAAGGGCCACATGCAGAAGGTCAAGACGGTTTCGGGCAGCTACCAATGGAAGGACACGCCGGCCATCCGCCGCCGTGACAATGCCATGGGGTTCATTCTGGAATTGTCGAAACGCTTCGGCCTGACGCCGGTTGACCGCTTCCAGCTGATGAAAGACCAGGCGCACCAGGCTGGCCTCGGTGGATTGTTCAGCACAACGCGCGGCGAAGGCGAAGACAAGCCAGCCGAAACGCCCGCCGCCGAAGAGGATGTCGTCGGACTTCTGGCCAGACTCGATTCGGCGCCGCCGGGCTCGCCCGTCAACTGAGGCTGCTTCATCATGGATATGACGGCTGCGGCTGTTCCGCAGGCCGCAGTGCCGGTGCCTGTTGCGCCGGCGCCGGAGTGGATCACAAAATCGGGCAGCGCCTGGGCGCGTCTCGCATGGGATCGCGCCGCCCAGCAGCCGGGCGCATGGTTCGATGAAGCGAAGGCCGATGCCGTCGTGGCGTTGTGGCCCAAGCTGATCGTTCATACCGAAGACCGTTTCGCCGGCAAGCCGTTCAGGCTGAATGCGTGGGAGGAAATCGTCGTCAAGCTTTTGTGCGGCTGGAAAATTCCAGTCGACACGATCGACGAGAATACCGGCCAGCCGGTGACAATTCATGTGCGGTTGTTCCGCAAGCTGCTGCTGTGGATTCCGCGCAAGAACGGCAAGTCGGAATTCCTGGCCGGGCTTGCCATCCTGTTTTATGCCCTCGAAGGTGTCTATGGCGGGCAGGGGTTCTGTTTCGCACTGAACGAGGCGCAGGGCCGCATCGTTCTCGACAAGATGATCGCGATGATCCAGCTGTCGCCACCGCTGCAAAAGCGCGTGGTGTGCTTCAAGAAATCGCTGTGGATTCCGCAGGTCAGGGCTGGCTTCCAGCTCTTGTCCGGCAAGGCCGAGGGCAAGCATGGGCGCTCGCCAACGGTGATCGCCGGCGACGAGATGCACGAATGGACGGATGGCACGCTCGAGCTGTCCAACAATCTGCGGCAAGGTACGGGCGCCCGCCTGCAGCCCATGCAGCTCTACGCCTCGACGGCCGGCCTGAAGACGGCGCGCACCGGCTTCGGCCTGTGGGAACAGACGCTGGCGGTCATGGATGGCCGCATCGAGGAACCGACAACGCTGGCGGTGGTCTTCGCCGCCGATGCCGACGACGACTGGACCGATGAAAAGGTCTGGTCGAAAGCCAACCCGACGTTTCCGGTGTCGCCGACGCTGCAGTTCCTGCGGTCCGAGGCGGCTCTTGCCAAGGAAAGCCCGCGGGCCGAAGCGCATTTCAGGCGATACCACCTTAACCAGTGGGTCGACCAGGTTTCGCGCTGGCTGCCGCGCAAGAAATGGGAAGCTTGTGCTCCGGACCCGGAGGCCTGGCGGACACGCCGTGCCGAACTGAAGGGCCGCAGCTGCTACATGGCCTTTGACGTCGGCGTGACGCAGGATCTGACGGCGAAGGTCTTGCTGTTTCCGCCGGAAGCGGAGGGCGAAAGCCTGAAGCTGCTTTGCGAGTTCTTCGTTCCGGAGGACACGATCGCGACCAGGGTGCGCCGCGACCGCGTTCTCTATGACGAATGGGTGAAAGCCGGAGCGCTGACGCCGACGCCCGGCGATGCCGTCGACCAGTCATACATGCAACAGGCCATCCACCGGGATCTGACGGATTTTCAGGTGCTGAAGATTGGCCGCGATCCTTGGAACAGCGCCAAGCTGGTCACCGACCTGCAGCACGACGGGGTCGACGCCGGGCTGTTTCTCGACATGCGGCAAGGCCACCAGACGCTGGGCGAGCCAACAAAGGAAATGGAGCGCTTGGTGTTCAAGGGCCAACTCGACCACGGCGGGCATCCGGTGCTGGGCTGGATGGCCGGGCATTGCGCCATCCGTTTCGATAACAATATGAATTTCGTGCCCGACAAGAAACACAGCGCCGACAAGATCGATGGAGTCGTGGCTACCGTGATGTCGATCGGACTGTGGATGGCGGCACCAACCGTTGCGCGTTCCTACCTTGAAACCGGGTCGATGGTGCACGTCTGATGGGCATTCTGTCGCTGCTGAAAACCGGTCAATGGTCGAAACGTTCCGCCGGGGCGCCGTTCGAGCAGGTGATTGCATCACTTGATGGCGGATCGTGGGGGCGCCCAATGTCGGGCGAGGCCGTGAACCTGCGGACCGCGATGCGGGTGTCGGCCGTTCTGGCCTGCGTCAAGGTCATCGCCGAAGGCTGCGCCACGCCGCAGCTGCATGTGTTTCGTGAGGCCCAAGACGGCAAGCGCGAGCTGGCGACCAATATTCCCGAATACCGGCTGTTGAACCGCCGGCCGAATGAATGGCAGACGTCGTTCGAGTTTCGCAAGACGATGACGATGCATGCGACGCTGTGCGGCGATGCCCTGGCGATCAAAGTCAGGGCGCCGGGCAGCAACCGCGTGCGCGAGCTGATCCCGGTGCCGCCGGGAAGCTTCCATATCGATGAATTCGAACGCTATGGCGTGCAGTATCGCTGTTATGACAAGTTCGGCCTGATCGGCGTTTTCGGGCCCGACGACGTGTTTCACCTGCCGAATGTCCGGTGGGAGCTGATCAAGTCAATGGACGTGCTGTCTCTGGCGCGTGAGGCGATCGGGCTGTCGATCGCCGCCGAACGGTTGCAGGCGACACTGCACGCGAATGGCGGGCGCCCGGCGGGCTTGCTGTCGACACCGGGAACGGTGGGCGCCGAAGTGATCACCAAGCTGAAAGAAAGCTGGAAAGAGTTTTCGCGAAACAACCGCAGCGGCACGGCGATTCTTGACAACGGTTTCACCTATACGCCGCTGGCGATGTCCGGCGTCGACCAGCAGCACCTCGAGCAACGCCGATTCCAGGTCGAAGAGGTGGCGCGCGATTTCGGCGTGTTCCCGATCATGATTGGCCACAGCGACAAGACCGCAACTTATGCCTCGGCCGAGGCGATGTTCTCGGCGCACAAGATCCACACGCTGGAACCTTGGCACGAAATGTGGCGGCAGCGGCTCGACGAATTCGTTCTCGATGGCAAGGGCCCGCTCTATGCCGAATTCGACACGCGCTATTTGACGCAAGGGTCGATGAAGGACCGCGCCGAATGGGCGCGCACGATGATCGAGATGAAGATCATGACGCGCAACGAAGTGCGCGACAGCTTCGGCCTCGATGGCGTCGACGATGGCGACGAATTCTGGTCGCCGGCAAATGTTGCGGGGGGCGGCGACCAGGCCGCGCCCGCGTCTGAAGGAGATCCGAACAATGAAGCGTGAGCGCAAGGACGCATCCGTCCGCCATGAGAAGTGCGCCTTTAAATTCGAGATCCGCGCCACCGGCGACGATGGCACGGTCGAAGGCTATGGCAGCGTGTTCGGCGTCAGGGACACTTACGCCGACGTGATCGCATCTGGCGCCTTTGGTGCCAGCCTTGCTGCGCACAAGGCGGCCGGAACCATGCCGGCGATGCTGTGGCAGCATGATTCGGACGAGCCTTGTGGCGTCTGGGACGAGATGTCCGAAGACGGCAAGGGACTGAAGGTCAAGGGCCGCCTGGCGATGGAAACCGTCAAGGGCCGCGAGGCCTATGCGCTGCTGAAAATGGGCGCGCTGAGCGGGCTGTCGATCGGGTTTGTGTCCAAGCAATGGAGCTATGACCGCGACACCGAGGTCCGGACTCTGACCGAAATCGAGTTGTGGGAGGTGTCGCTTGTGACATTTCCCGCCAACGGCAAAGCCCGCGTGACTGGCGTCAAGGCCATCGACGCGGCCGGCATTTCCACCATTCGTCAAGCCGAGAAAGCCCTGCGGGACGCCGGGTTCTCGGATGACGCGGCCTGCGCCTTCATCGCGCAGATCAAGCGCCTGGCATTGGACGAGCGGGACGCTCGTGATGCGCAACAGCGCCTCAACCGGGCAGCGGCTTCGCTGCTCACTTCCCTGACATCCTGAAAGGAAAACCCCATGCACAAGATGCAGAAGGACTTTGCGGCGTTCACTGCCAAGCTGATGAGCGGCGCCGCCTATGAAAAGCGTGAAGCGCCGGCGCTTGCCGACATCGCGCGCACGATGGAACAGCTGGGCGTTGCGGTCGATGCGCACCGCAAGGCCACCGACGAAAAGCTGGCCGAAATGGCAAAGGGCGGCGTTCGCCCTGAAACCGAGGCGAAGCTGGCCAAGCTCGACGAGACGCTGAACGAATTGGGCAGCCTCAAGAAGTCGCTCGAGATCCTCCAGACGCGCGCATCGCGACCGGGTGCCGGCGGTGGCAACGGCGAGTTCCGCGAGCAGACGGCGGAAACGCGCGAGCATCGCGCCGCCTTTGCGGCCTGGGTGCGAACCCCTGACGACCACGAAACGCGGGCCCGCCTGCAGAAGGCGCAGAAAGACCTGATCGCCAAGCAGGGCAACGATGGATGGGAAACCCGCTCGACGCAGGTGATCACCTCGACGCCGGCGGCCGGTGGCTTTGCGTTGCCCGAAGAGATCGCCCGCGAGATCGACCGGCTGACCGTCGATATTTCGCCGATCCGCCAGATCGCCAAGGTGGTGACCTGCGGCACGCCGGACTATAAGGAGCTGATCGACGTGGGCGGCGCCGCGTTCGAGTGGCTGGGCGAAGGCGACACGCGAAACCAGACCAACACGCCGGACCTGGCTGAAGTCGCGCCGACTTTCGGCATGGCTTCGGCCAAGCCGCAGGCCACCGAGGAATCGCTCGACGACTTGTTCTTCAATGTCGAGGCCTGGCTGCAGGAATCGGCATCTGAAGCGATCGCGCAGGGTGAGGGCGTTGCCTTCGTATCCGGCAACGGTACCAAGAAGCCGACCGGCTTCCTGGCGGGCCCGGCACCGCTGGCGACGGCGGATGCGTCGCGCGCCTTCGGCACGCTGCAGTATATCCCGTCGCTGCAGGCCGCGGCGATGCCGACCACGGCCGACGTGTTCTATTCCCTGATCTATGCCGCGCGCGCCCGCTATCGTGCGAACGCACGCTGGGTGACGTCCAAGGCGATTCTCAATTCGCTGCGGACTTACAAGGACACGACGAACGCCTATCTGTGGCAGCCGTCGCTGGTGCTTGGACAGCCCGACATGTTCATGGGCTATCCGATCACCGAGGCCGAAGACATGCCGGCCGTCGGTGCCGGCACGTTCCCGCTGGCCTTCGGCGACTTCCGCCAGGGCTATCTCATTGCCGACCGCATCGGCATGCGCATCACGCGTGACGAGATCACAGCGCCGGGCTTCGTCAAGTTCTACATCCGCAAGCGCGTCGGCGGCAAACTCCGCAACACGCAGGCGATCAAGCTGCTGAAGATCGCTGCCTCGTAAGGGGCACTCGACCGACGAAGAGAGGCGGCCATGTGGCCGCCTCTTTCATTTCAATGGAGGGCATGATGGCCAAGGTCACGACGGAATTCATGGGCGCCAAGGATGGCGAGGTCTACCCGACACAATTCAAGCCCGGCGATATCGTCGAGGGCGATTTGGCGGCTGTTGCGGTGCGCGAAGGCTGGGCCGAGGAAGACCCGGGCCAAGAGGAAAAGAAACTCAATCCACCGGCGAACAAGGCCGTCAAGGGCGCACCGGAAAACAAATAACCATGCTGGCTCCGGTTCTCGTCACGCCGCCCACAGTCGAGCTCATCTCGATCGATGAGGCAAAGGCGCAACTGAACGTCGACCATGCCGACGACGACGCGCTGATCAAGGCGATCATCGAGGCAGCCGTTTCATATATCGACGGGTGGTCTGGCGTGCTGGGCCGGGCGCTGGCTGCGCAGACGTGGAAGGTCGAGGCGTGCGGGTTTTCGGCCTGTATGCGATTGCCACTCGGCAATCTGATCTCGGTCACCAGTGTCAAATATTATGACCAGGCCGGCCTGCAGCAGACGCTGGCGCCGACGGTCTACGCCGCGCACAGCGATGCGCTTGGCCCATTCATCACGCTGAAAGACGGCCAGTCGTGGCCATCGACGGCCACGCGTGCCGATGCGATCGAGATCACATGGACGGCCGGTTACGGCGCCGCTGCTGCAAATGTGCCGGCGGCGATCCGGCAGGCCATGCTGCTGCTGGTGGCGCACTGGTACGCTAACCGCGAGGCCGTGGTGATCGGGGATGCCGCGTCGCCGTTGCCCTTCGCTGTCGACGCGCTGCTGAAGCCGTTCCGCCGCGTCGGCATCTGATGCGCGTGACGTTCCTGCGCGACTTCGACTGGAAGCCGCCGGAACGAAATGGCCGCGTCACCATCGCTTTTAAGGCGGGCATGAGCCTGCTTGTTCGAAAAATCTGTGCCGCCGATGCGATCGCGGCCGGAGCTGCTCAACCACTGACAAAGGACAAAGAACATGGCACTCAATAGCGCCGAACTTCTGGTGAAATTCTCGGCCAACGTCTCGGGTTCGAACGATCTCGGCAACCCGGTGTTCGCGCCCGAGCTCAAGGCGCTGATGCAGTTTTCGGGCGGCACGGTCGCCGACACCGCCGACATCGTCTTCACCGACAACCGCACCGTTGCTTCGGCCACGAACGACGACATCGACCTGGCCGGCGTGCTGACAAACGCGTTCGGCGCCACCATTACCGCGGTCGAGATCGTCGGCATCATCGTCAAGCCGGCGCGGGCCAACACCACCGTGTTGACGATCGGCGGCGGCACCAACCCGTGGATAACCATGTTCCTCGCCACCGGCGACGGCATGAAGGTTTTTCCGGGCGGCGTCTTCGTTAATTTCGCGCCGGATGCTTCAGGCCTCGGCACCGTCACCGCCGGCACTGGCGATATTCTCCGCATCGCCAATGCCGCGGGCGCCGCGGCGACCTATGACATCGTGATCCTGGCACGTAGCGCCTGATCATGACCGTTCGGGCCGGCCAGCTGCGCGAGCGCTTCGCTTTCGACAAGCGGAGCGTCGTTCCCGACGATGGCTATGGCAACACGCTGGGCGGCTGGGTGCAGGCGTTCACCTGCGCCGCCGGCCTTGTGCCGCTGCGGCGGGGCGAGGCGGTGCAGGCTTCGCGGCTTTCGGGCGTGCAGCCCTATATCCTGCAGGTGCGGGCCTCGAGCGAAAGCCGGGGCGTCACCACGGCGTGGCGGGCGCGTAATACCAGGACCGGCAAGACGTACAATATCCGGACGGTGGAGCCATCCGCCGACCGCTCGATGATTGACATGCTGTGCGAGGAAGGCGTGGCCGATGGCTAGGGTCTACCTCAAGAATTATCCGCAGTTGCGGGCCAAGCTGCAGAAGCTTCGCGACGACACGGCGGCCGATGTAGCCCCGGCAATGGCCAAGGCGGCGCAGGACATCGTCGACATGATGCAGCGGCTGGTGCCGGTCAATAGCGGTGACCTGCGCGAGTCGATCGGTTTCACATTCGGCGCGGCGCCGAAATATGCGCAGAAAGTCACGTCGGCATCTTTCGGGGCGACGACGGTCACAATCTTCGCCGGAAATTCCAAAGTGCGTTACGCGCACCTGGTCGAATTCGGCACAGCGGCACATACCAATGGCGGGCTGTTCGAAGGGTCAAAGCACCCTGGCGCCAAGCCTCATCCGTTCTTCTTTCCATCCTACCGGGCAATGCGGAAACAGTCGGCAAAGATGATCCGCAAGGCCATCAAGGATGCCGTGAAGAGGGCCGTTGCATGAGTTCGGCCGAGCTGGCGCTGCAGGGCGCTATCGACTTCATCCTGCGCAATGATGCCGGCGTGGCGGCGCTGGTGGGGGTGCGGGTTTATGATCCGGTGCCGGATGGCGCGGCATTTCCCTACATCAGTTTCGGGCCGTCGCAGGACGTTCGCCAGGACGCCGACTGTTTCAGCGGATTGGAAGTGTTTCAGCAGGTCGACGTGTGGTCGCGGTCGCGCGGCTTTGCCGAGTGCAAGCGCATCGAGGCGGCGGTGATCGCGGCGCTGCATGGCGTCGAGGCCACGAAAGACGGGCTGCGGTTCGACATCGAGCATCGCACCACCAACACGTTCCGCGATGGTGACGGACTGACGGCGCATGGTGCGCTGTCATTCCGGGCAGAGATCTATGAATTCAATGAATAAAGGAGACTGACGATGGCACAGCCGAAGACCGTTCGATTTGGAAAATTCAGACTGCTATTGGGCAATAGCGAATCGCCGGAAGTCTATTCAGCGCCGTGCGGGTTTACAGAGATCACTGTGACCTATGAGAAGCAGGTCAGCGAGGTGCTGCTGCCGGACTGCATTGATCCGGACGCGCCGATTGTCGTGGGCAGGGACGTGACGTCCATCAGCTCTTCGATTTCGGGCAATGGAGTTATGGCTCTTGAATCTGTTAACGAATGGCTGAAGTTCCGGCAGTCCGTATTGTCTTGGAACGTGCGGCTGGAAACGGTGGGCGAAGCGCCTTTCGGAACGACGACCGAGACGTGCAAATATCACCTGACAAATTTCACGAGGTCTGCCAGCACGGGCGGGCGCGTGCAGGTTTCCGTTGAATTGGTGAGCGATGGAGACGTCACAATTTCGCCGGCTCTTAGCTGATGTCTCGGGACGGAAGTTGCGAGTTTGAATGGGCTGACGGCACGTATCGATTTCGCCTGAGCATCGGCGGCATCGAGGAACTGCAGGAAAAGACCGGCTGCGGTCCTTATTTCCTGCTGAACCGCATCAACAGCGGATCGTGGATGGTCGGCGATCTTCGCGAGACCATCCGCATCGGCCTGATCGGTGGCGGCAAGACGCCGGCCGAGGCGATGTCGCTGGTCAAGCGCTACGTCGACGATAGGCCGCTGCTGGAAAGCCTGGCGCCGGCGCGGGCCATCCTGATGGCGAAGCTGGCCGGTGCGCCGGATGGTGAAAAGCCGGGAAAACGCGGCGCGGCAAAAGCCAAGAGCAATCCGCCGAACTCTCCAATGGACGGATCGCCTTTGCCGCCTACTACGGAACCGGCGCAGTCTTAGGATTCACGCCGCAACAGGTGCGCGACATGAGCTTCTGGCAGTTCATGGCCGCGGTGAATGGCTATGTCGCGGCGAACGCGCCGGACGACAAGAGCCTCGACGAAACTGAAATCGACGAAATCTGGGACTGGATGAATGGCGACAGACGTTGAACGGCTGGTCGTGCAGATGTCGGCCGATTTCAAGGCCTATGAGCGCGAGCTGGCCAAGGCGCAAAAGACGACGGTGACGGCGCTCAAGAAGATCGAGCGTGACGCGCAGAAGTCCGCGGCATCGATTGAAAAAGCTTATGGCGGCATTGGCGGCAAGTTCTCGAATCTTGGCGCAATCCTGCAGGGGGCATTCCAGGCGCTATCGGTCGAGCGCGTTGTGACCGGCATGCGCGACGTGGTGAAGTCGGTGGCTGATATCGGCGATGCCGCTGACAAGCTCGGTTTGTCCACCGATGAATTCCAGCGGCTGCAATTCGTGGCGAAGCTGGCTGGCGTCGAAACCGAGACCTTTGCCAATGGCATGAAGAAACTTGAGCTGAACAGTTCGGCTGCTTCGCGCGGGCAGGGCGATCTCGGCAAGATCATCGCCGCCAATGGCGTGTCGATCCGCGACCAGAACGGCGATCTTCTGTCGCAATCCGAAATCCTGCTGAAGGTCGCGGATCTTGTTCGAAACGCCGCCAATGAGCAGGACCAGGCGGCAATCGCGGCGGCGGCGTTCGGCAAGTCCGGCGTCGATCTTCTCAATCTGTTGCGCGAGGGCTCTGCCGGTGTTGCCATGGCGTTGAAGGACGCAAGTTCCTCCACCGATTTTTTCACCGAAAAGCAGGTGCGGGACGGACAAAAGATCGACGACAGGTTCGACGCGCTGATCGACAAGATCGGCAAGGAATTTAAGTCCGCTGTGCTTCAGACGGCGCTGACGACAGTCAGGGAATGGGACGCGATCACCAACGCCATCGACGTCTCTAAATCCTATCTGGACGCGTGGCTTGGCAGTCTTGGATCGGCCGTCACGCTGTCCAATGAACTGGCGCAGACCGTGGCGGGCGGAAAGGTCGACCGGGAAATCGGCATGACGCCTGCGAACCCTGACGGCAAGGGCGCGCTTCCGTCCAATATCGACGGGCGCACATTCAGCGTCGTGAGGCCGACTGTCATCCCGGTGACGCCGTCTTCATCGTCGGCTGCGGCATCAAAGGCAATCTCGGACGCCGAGCGGCAACGGCAGGCGATCGAAAAAGTCATCGAGTCGCTCAAGTTCGAAGGCCAGCAGCTGAAGGTCAATGACCTGCAGCAGAAGATCAACAGCGAGTTACGGTCGGCTGGGGTTTCGGCGACATCGGCGCAAGGGCAGGAAATCGCGCGGCTGGTGACGGCCAATTATAACCTCGAGGCTTCGCAGCGGCTGGTGAATCTTGCGACCGAGAATTATGCGACGCAGCTGAGCGAGATCCGCGACGGGCAGATGGAATTGGCGCGGATGGGCGTGGATGCGTTCAACCGCATGGCCATATCCGGCGAGAACGTGACCGACGTGCTGGTCAGCCTGGCCGATCAACTGGCCGAGGCTGCCGTCAATGCGGCGCTGCTGGGTTCCGGCCCGATGGCCGCACTATTCGGCACGTCCAGCTCGGGCGGCCTGATCGGCTCGCTGCTGGGCGGCGGCGCATCGTCGTTTGCCGGGCTCTATGCCAATGGCGGGCAGATCCCGTCGGGCAAGATCGGCATTGCCGGCGAGGCGGGGCCGGAGATCATCCGCGGGCCTGCCAACGTGATCCCGATGAACCGCATGACCGGCGGCGGCGGCACGCATGTCACCATCGTGCAGAACATCGCGGCCAATGGCGACAAGGCGGTGGCGGATATCGCCTACGCCCAAACCCAGCGGGCGCTGCGCGACGTGGAGATGCGGCGGCCACAAGCTGATGTCGAACGGCGATTGAGGACGCAATGACGGTTTACGACTGGCCGGCCGTCCTGCGGCCCAATCATTCAACGATCCCGGTTCTCGAGCGCAACAACGCTTCGGCGGGCGTGTCCGTCACCGGTATGGAGCGGCTGCTGGCGACCGATGCCGGCCGCTGGCGCTATGGCTTCCGGGTGCCGGTGCGCAACCGCGAGCAGGTGCTTTCATGGCGGGCGCTGATGGCCTTGACCGAGGGCCGCACATTTATGCTGCGCGTGCCGGTGTGCGACAGCCTGAACGATCCGGCCTATAAGATCCGCAGCGCGATCTCGCGCGCCAATCCATTCGGAATCCCGCACGGTGACGGCGGCATGCACGACGATGGTGCTGGCTATGCGTTGTCGCTGGTCAATGGCACGGTGGCGGCAACGGCCAATGCGGGCGCCACCTCGATCAGCGTCACCATGCCGGTGGGGCTGGCGCCGCAGCCTGGCCATTTCTTTTCGGACGGCGACCGGCTCTATACGGTCAAGACGGCCACGCTGACGAGCGGCACCACCTATGCGCTGACGTTCCTGCCGCGGCTGCGGGTGCAGATCCCGGTGGGCCACGACGTGAGTTTCGACCGGCTGTTCTGCGTCATGCGGATCGCCAGCGAGGACATGCTGCAGGTCGAGCAGGAATTGCGCCGGTTCTCTGAACTCTCCTTAAGTTTCACCGAGGCGCTGGTATGAAATTCCCGGCGGCGATCGCGGCGATGGAGCGCGACGGGTCCATCAATGCGGGTATTTTGCATTATCTGGCGTTCAAGCAAGACGCGCATTACCTGTGGATGGGCTCGGGCCCGCTCAAGACGGCCGACGGCAATGTGTGGGACGGCATCGGCGACATCGTCACGATCGAGGGCGGCGGGCAGCAGGCCGGATTCGTGGCCAGCAACCTGACGCTGACCCTGGCGGCCGGCGCCGACATCATCACCGACGACCTGGTGCAGGCGGCAATCAACAGCGAGTCGGTGGTCTATGGCCGCCGCTATGTGATGTACCTGCAGTTTTTCGATGCGGCCTGGCAACCGGTCGACGATTACAAGGCGATCTATTCGGGTGTGATGGACCGCATGACGTTCCGCCATTCGGCCGACCTGCGCGAGCTGACACTGAACATTGAAAGCCCCTTCGTGCGCCGCCGCGCGCCGCGTCTCGAGACGTTCAGCTACACGGCGCAGCGCTCGAAATATCCCCTGGACCTGATGCTGGAATTCATCTCGGGCCTTAAAAACAAGACGGTGAAATGGCCGGATTACTGACGGACTATCTGACGGAGTGCGCGGGGCGCAAATTCGCCTATGGCACCCATGATTGCGCGACCTTCGTGGCGGGCTGGCTCGATCGCGCCACGGGCCTCGACGGGCTGTCGGCCTGGCTTGGGCAGTATCATGACGAGCTGAGCTGTGCTGCTTTTATCGCGGCAGGCGGCGGCATGGTGCCGATCGCAGATGCCTTCATCACAAGCCGCTACGGCATGGCGCGGACCATGACGCCGCGGGCGGGAAATCCGCTGGTCGTCGACTATCGCGGCAACCGGGCGATGGCGATCCGGGTTTCGGAGCATGACGTTGCCATGATGATCGCCGACCGGCTGTTCGTGACGCCGCGGGTGACCGTCATCGCCGAATGGGGCGAGGCCTGATGCCGCCGGTCGCTGGAATTCTGGCGCCGATTGTTGCTGTCCTTGGTGCCACAGGTACGCAGATCGCGGTGGCGGTGCTGGGCACGGCAGTCCGTTTCGGCCTCGCTTATTATCAGGCCGAGAAGGCCAAGGACGCGGCCAAGACCGCCGCGCAAGACGTGCAGCAGAATATCCGCCAGAACGTCATGCCGCGTTACGTGGTGCTGGGCAAGGCGCGCGTCGGCGGCGTGGTCATGTTCTATGAAGCCGTGGACGGCTACCTCTATGTCGCGACGATCCTGAGCGACGACATCATCGACAGCATCGAGGCCTTTTGGGTGAAGGACATCGAATGCCTGGTCAATAACCATCTCGCGGTGACGACGCCGCCGTTCAATTCTGGCGGCACCAAATACGTCAATTTCGAACTGCACTATGGCTACACCGACCAGCCAGCGTCAGACATGCTGATGGCGGCTTTCCCGGGTGTGGTGACGGCGGCGCATACCGCGGCCGGCATCGCCTATCTGGTGACGCGCCTGAAGCAGGCCGAGCAGGAAGATTTTCAGACCATCTACAATTCGTCGGTGCCGCCGATCGCCTGCCTGGTGCGCGGCGTGCTGGCTTATGATCCGCGCGACCCGTCGCACAATCCGGCCAGGTCCGACACATGGACGACGACCACCAACCCGGCAATCTTGCTGCTCTACTATTTCACCGCCAACAACGGCTTCGGCATGTCGCGGTCGCTGTTCGACGGCGTGTCGTTTTCGGAAGTCGCTGACTTCTGCGACGAGATGATCGCCACGAAGGACGACGGCAACCGCCGGCGCTATCAGATGGGCGGCGTCTATTCCTATGACACTGACCCGGCAGACATCGTGCAGCTGATCCTCGATACGTTCGGCGGGCAGATCTATGTGACGCAAGATGGGCTCTTCGGCCTGTCATGCGATGAGCTCGACAAGACAGAAATCACCATCACGCAGGACATGGTGATCGAGGGAGAATTCAAGCGCAACACCGGCGCGCTTTATGAATACACGACGATCAAGACGAAATTCACGTCTGAGAATCATGGCTATGTGAGCGGCAACGAAGAGGCCGACCCCTGGGTGAACAACGCGGCGGTGAAACGCGTCGGCCGGCAGATCCCGTATTCGTTCGACCTGCCCTTCGTGTTCCGCCATGACCAGTGCCGGCGGCTGATGAAGCGGAAATTCTACCAGCTCAATCCGGAATGGTCGGTGGATCTCGCCATCGACTTTCACGGCATCGAGCTGTTCGGCGAGCGCGTCTGCCGCTTCGTCTATCCGCCACTTGGCATCGACGGCACGTTCAGAATCGAAAGCCTGGCGCCGGATGGCGAGGCGGGCTTCGCGCGCATGCTGGTCAAGCTGGCCTCGATCAGCGACCAGGCGTTCGAATGGGACGCGGCAACCGAAGAGGGCCGCGCGCCAGTGGTCGCACCGCCGACGTCCGAAACCGATGCGCCGCAAACGCCGACCGGGCTGGCCGCACTCGTCGGCAATGACGGCGGCATCGTGGCGCTGCTGACATGGGCGGCGCGCACCACCGGCAAGCGGCAGGACGCGCAATGGAAGCTGTCGTCTGACTCGTCATGGACGTCTGTGACGGTCGACCGCGACACGCGCGAATATACGCTGACGGGCCTGACCAGCGGCGCAAGCTATGATTTCAGGGTGCGCACCAAGGCGACCAACTATGGCGTGTCGGATTGGGCGACGATCACGTTCACGGCGACGGCGCTGGCGGGCTCGACAACCGGGCTGCAAAGCCTGAGCGCCGATGGCGACGCGCAGCTGGCCGTCGTCACCGCCAAGCAATCGGCGGCGGCGACCGCGGCTTATATCCAGTTCAATGCGGTGCCGCATGGCGACCCGGCGTCATGGGCGGGCTCGATCCTGAAGGCGGCGCGAGCCGACCAGACGATCAGCGTCGAGCTGCCGCTCTCGACCGGAAGCTGGGACGTCTATGCGCGCTCCAAGGGCGTCAACGGCGACAATAGTTCGGCCAGCGGGCCGGTCGTGGTGACGGTCACCAATACCTCGAGCGGCGGCGGCACCGGCGGCACCGGCAGCGGCGGCGGTGGCGATGGCGGCAATGACGGCGGCACCGGCACCGGCACCAGCAACGGCGGCGACGGCGTGGCGCCCAGCCAGCAGGGCGACAACGAAAGCCCAAGCCAGCAGGGCGGCAATGGCGGCACCGGCGGCACCGGCGGCGGCATCTATTAGTTTTCAGGAGATCGGCGGATGACTTTCAACAGCCTCGCGAAAGCGAACTGGCGCGACTGGTCGACGGATGGCGTTCCATCGAGCGGCGTGCACAAGCCGGCGAAATCGGATCTGCGAGCATGGGGCCTCGACATCGAGTCGGTCGTGGCGAAAATCGTCACGCCATACCATTTCGGCGCAAAAGGCGACGGCATCACCGACGACTCGACGGCGGTGTCCGACGCCATCGCCTATGCGCTGGCCAATGACCGCGGGCTCTATGTTCCGGCCGGCAACTACCTGCTGAATTTGCTGGTTTCGGCAACGCTCGGCACCTCGCAGGATTTCGTGGTCTGGGGCGAAGGCCGCAAGTCGCGGTTCCTCGTCAACAATACGACGGGCGGGTTCAAGTTCACCTGCGGCGCGCGATCGCATATCGAGGTGTCGTTCCTGGCGATCGAGCCGGCAAAGACCGGCGGCAGCGGCTCGGGCTGGGGCCTGTTCATCGAAGGGCCCTATGGCTCGGCGTCGGACAAGGTTATGGCCTGGGTGCACCACATCAACATGGTGCCGCAAAACCAGAACACGTCAGAAGGCTGGTATGACAGCGCCGCGCTCAAGGTTCAGGGCTGCAAGCGCCCGAAAATCGAGCGCGTGATCTACACCACCGGCGAGCTGGCGCCGGCCACGGCCAAGGCAAACGCCTTGATGAACCTGAGCGGCAGCTATCAGACTTTCGTTTCCGAGTGCCAGTTCAAGGCGCGCGCCGTCTATGGCTTTCGCCAGGACCAGACCGGTTATGGCAACGAAGGGTTTCACATCCTGAATTGCATCTTCAGCCGCGCCGACTATGGCCTGCACTATCAGGACACCGCGCGCAGCCCGGACATTCGTATCGTCGACTCGCACTTCAATTCGATGATCGAGAACCTGCACATTGACGGGCTGAAATACGGCGAGATCCGCGGCAACCTGTTCTATCAGAACCTCGACGAAATCGAATATACCTATACGCAGTCCGGAACGACGGTGTCGGCCGTGGCCAATCAGGATCACCTGTTCCTGAACGGCGATAATTTCACCATCGACACCACGACCGGCGGGCTGGCGGCGACGGCCTACACCAACCTGACGAAGACTGGTGCTGCCACGTTCACCTTCACGGCTGGCGACAGCGCCACGCGATCCGGCACCTTCACCATCAAGACCGAATCGACGCGGCGTTTCAGCGATATCGCGCTGCTCAATGCCGACGGCATCATCATCAGCAATAACAATTACCAGGTCACCAAGGCGACGCAGCGCCGCCATGTGAACGCCAACAAGACCGCATCGATTGCCGCCTCGCCGATCCTCGAGGACATCATCATCCGCGATGACATGATGATGGGCAAGTCGAGCCTTGCCGCCTACTATTTTGGCAACGGCGCCAACAATGCCGAGGTGCGCTGGCGCAAGCCGACGGCGCAGGGCGTCTACACCGGCGGCATGATCGAAGCGCATTCAGGTGCTGCCGGCATCGATGCGGCACCATCCGACGCCGAGCTCTATCGCTCAGGCACGCCGATCTCGAGCGACGGCGGCACCAAGATCCTGATGACCTATGCGCTGCCCGCTCGCTGGCTTTCCGGCTCGCGCGGCATCAAGGCCGAATTCTGGGGCAGCACGGTCAACAATGCCGGCGGCAAGACGATCCGGTTCAATTTCGGCACGCAGGTCGCCTCGTTCTCGCTGGCGACAGGCCAAGCCGGAAACTGGCGGGCGGTGTTGACGGTGATCCGCACCGGCGCATCGACGCAGCGCTGGGTGCTGGAATTCAACGAAAGCGGTGCTGCCAACATGCCGAACGTCAGCCAGGGCACGCTGACGGAATCGGAGTCGGCCGACATCAACATCCGCGCCACGACCAACGCATCGACCGCGCTCAATGACCTGTCGCAAAACGGCATGGTCGTCAGCTTCATCTGAGGATCGTTCATGAGCGACTTGCTGACGTATAAAACCGCTGTGGTGAATCTGGCGCTGCACGTCGGCGCGATGGAGCCGTGGCGGTTTCAGTTCCGCGCCGGCGGCCTGACCGGGACGCTGGTGCCATTCCCGTCGACGACGAAGCTGCAGCTGACATGGGGCACCACGCCGACGACGCTGGTGTTGACGGTCGGGTCCGGCCTGACGCTCGAGGATGCCGAAAGCGTTGTCGGCGGGCAGCTGGTGGCACGCCTGACCAACGCGCAGTCGCGCACCCTGCCGGCCGGAAGCCTGACGCGCTACGAATTGCAGACAGGTGCTGCCGAGGCCGAGCGGGCGCTTTTCATGGGCAAGGTGACGGTGATTGGAGGGCTGAATCCCGATGCCTAGCGTGCGCGAATATCTCGATGGCGACAAGCAGATCATCGAGCTGGTGGCCGAGTCCACCGTCGACGACAGCGGCGGCCCGCCGCTGGCAGTTATCGAGCTGGTGGTGCCTGGGCCGCAGGGGCCGCGCGGGCCTGCTGGGCCATCCGGCAGCGGCGGCGGCATCAGCCCGGTCGACTATGGTGCCGTCGTCGATGGCGTGACAGACGATACCGCGGCGATTCAAGCCGCGATTGACGACCTGCCATCGACCGGCGGCGACATCATCATGCCGCCCGGCGTCATGGCCATTTCAGCCACCATCGTCATCTCGTTTCCGAACGTGCGGCTGATCGGCGCCGGCGGCGACAATCGCCACAATACCGCACCCTTCGTTCTCAATGCCGGAACGCGGCTCAAATGGATCGGTGCGGCTGGCGAAACCATGCTGCGCTTCGAATCCGTGTCTGGCGCTTCGAACCGCAAGATGACCGGCGGCGGCCTTCAGGGGATCGTGCTCGATGCCGCGGCGACGGCGGGGCGCTGCCTTGAAATCTGGTCATGGAACAGCGCTCGCTTCACCGATCTGATGCTTTACGATGCGACGATCGCCTGCCTCGACATGAATGTCGTGGCCTCGCTGGCTGATGCGCGCGACCCGCAAGAAAACATCTTCGAGCGGGTAAACATCGCCGCGCTTTCGGGCTCGGCCGATGGTATCCGCATGGATGCCACAACGCCCGGCGCCAACCCCAGCTATAACAGTTTCTTCGGCACCATCATTCATGTGAACAATGGCACCGGCGTCAAGCTGTCCGACAGCGACAATAACTGGTTTGACCACTTCAGGATATTTGTCACCGGCAGTGGCAATGCCGTGGTTTTCAACGGCAGCAATGTCAACGCCAGCTATGTGCCGCGCGACAACGTCTTCAATCATCTGACCACGCAAGCGCCAATCATTGCGCGCGGCACGCCTTCGTTCACCTATGCGGCGGGCCGCAATGCCTGCTTCAACATGGACCAGACCAACGCCACGGTGCAGCCGACAGTGGAGGCAGGCGCGCGCCTCAGTTATTCCTACCTCGACGGCGCAAGCTATCTGATGCCGCAGATCAAGGCGATCTCGGCTCAGAACGAGACGCAGGGCGCGGCGGCCTATGACGAATTCGCCGGCGGCAGTCTCGTCTCGCATGTCTTCGTGAACGACAGCAACGCGCATATGATGCTGCGGAATGCATCGCGGTCGATTGCCTGGGTCATCAGCCACGACCAGGTGACGGGCAGTATCAACTATAACATCGTCGCGGGTGGCGCGTCCGCGGGCGTCAATTACAGCCGCCCAATCCGCCCGGCGGTGACGACGGTGGCGGGCCTGTCCGGGTTCCCTGGTGCGCCCGGCCAAATCCTCTTCGTGTCCGATGCGGCCAAGCCGAATTCGGCCGTGCCTGGCGCTTTCTATGGCCACGACGGAACGGCATGGAATCAGATCGACACCGACACGACCGGCGGCGGCGGCATCAGCGATGGCGACAAGGGCGACATCATCGTCTCGGGCAGCGGCCTTGTGTGGTCCTTCGACGGCCCGGCGCTTCTGGCCAAGCTGCTCACTCTTGACGGTGCCGGATCTGGCCTCGATGCTGACTTGCTCGACGGCTTGAGCAGCGCGGCCTTCGAGCAGGTTACGAACAAGGGCGCGGCGAATGGCTACGCCTCGCTGGACTCGGGCGGCAAGGTGCCATCGGCACAGCTGCCATCCTTTGTCGACGACGTTCTCGAATTTGCCAATTTCGCGGCCTTCCCTGGCACCGGCACGGCGGGCGTCATCTATGTGGCACTTGACACAAACAAGACGTGGCGCTGGTCGGGTTCGGCTTATGTCGAGATCTCGCCGTCGCCAGGCTCGACGGATTCGGTCACCGAAGGCTCCGTCAATCTCTATTTCACCGTCGCGCGGGTTCTCGGCAGCGTTCTGACTGGCCTATCGACGGCCAGCAATGCCGTCATCACCGCCAGCAGCACCGTTCTGCAAGCGCTCGGCCAGCTTCAAGCGCAAGTGTCCGAGCGGCTGCAGCTGGCCGGCGGCACCATGACCGGCAAGCTGAACCTGCCGGCCTCGGTCACCGGCAGCGCTTACCTTGGCGTGCCGCATGGCGCCACTCCGACATCGCCGGTTAATGGCGATTTGTGGTCGACGAGTGCCGCGCTGTTCTTTCGCCTCAATAGTACCAATCAGGTCGTTGCCTGGCGGGGCTCGGACAATGCGTTCACGGTCAAGCAGAGTTTTGTTCAGTCCGCCGCTGGCACAGCATCTTTGCGAGTCACGCCCGGCACGGTGGATCCAACAGCGCCTGCTGATGGCGATGTTTGGGCGAATTCAGCCGCGTTCAAGGTTCGCATCAACGGCGTCGACGCCAGCCTGGCGGGCGTCAATACCGGCGACGAGACAGGCGCCGGCATCCTGACCAAGATCGCGGCAGCGCCGGGCGGTGGCGGCACCACCAATTTCGTGCGCGCCGACGGCACATTCGCCGCGCCACCGGGCGGCGGCGGGTCCGGCATTTCACTCGGCGCCTATCGCCGCCTCCGCACTCTTGAAGGATCATTCTGATGCGCCTGACCGGCACCAACCATTCGATCGAACTCATCACCTCGGCGGCGACGTCCGTCGACTGGCATGTGGCGTTCAACAATATCTCGGCGACCGACAGCACCGCGCTCGACGGCCAGGGCAAGATCACCACGGCCACCACCACCAGCATCGTCGCCGCGCCCGCCTCATCCGAGCAGCGCCAGGTGATCGGCCTGATCGTGTCCAACAACGGCACGGCAGCCAATGACATCACCATCCAGAAG
>CAUJJN010000340.1 GCA_963204905.1 Pseudomonadota bacterium | reverse complement strand
GTGGTCGAGGCGTGCAGACGCACGGTCCGGTCGCCGCTGATACCTTCGCAGCGTAGGCCGTGGGAAGCCATCGCCGCGGCGTGATCAGGCCATAACGTGACGGCATGAACCTCGTGGCCGACATCCGTCATCAGCGCGGCGTAGACGGAGCCCATCGCCCCGCAGCCCACAATCGCTACTTTAGCCATGTCGTTATCCTTGGCGGATCTTGCCGGCGAGATCTAGATTGTCGTCGGAGAAATCAACGTGTCGTCGGGACTGCCGGTGACCGTGGTCCTGCAAACTTCGTTGTCGATATGCGTATCGCCATTTGCCACCAGCCGCAGCGCTTCTGGATAAATGCGATGCTCGATGTCGAGCACGCGTGCGGCGAGCGTGTCCGGCGTATCGTCGTCGCGCACAGCGACCGCACCCTGCATCACGATGGGGCCCGCATCCATCTCAGGCGTCACGAAATGCACCGTCGCCCCAGAAATCTTCACGCCCGCGCGCAACGCCTGGCCGTGCGGATCGAGGCCGCGAAACGACGGCAGCAGAGAGGGGTGGATGTTGAGCATTTTGCCGGCCCAACGTTCGACGAACGCCGTGGTCAGCAAACGCATGAAGCCGCCAAGGCAGATCAATTCGATCTCGCGCTCATCGAGCGCGGCCTGCAAGGCCGCTTCGAACGCCGTACGATCCTTGCCGAACGGCGCACTGTCGATCACCAGCGTCGCGATGCCGTTCTCTTTCGCCTTGGTCAGGCCGGCGGCATCCGGCTTATTGGAAATGACGACGGTGATCTCGGCCGGGAAATCGCTGCTCTTGGCTGCGGCGATCAGCGCCGCCATGTTGGAGCCGCGCCCTGAAATGAGAATGGCGACGCGTCGTTTCACGACGGTCACCATGCCATGTTGAGGTGCCCGTCGTAGACGACGCGCTCGCCGTCGCCACTCTCGATCACCTCGCCGAGTTGCATGACGGTTTCACCGCTTGTTCGGAAGCTGTCCATGACTGCGGCAGCCCTATCGCGGCCGACGATAGCGATCATGCCGATGCCGCAATTGAACGTACGCAGCAATTCCAGTTCGGCGATGCCGCCCTGTTGCGCCAGCCATTTGAACACCGGCAGCACGGGGAGTTGAGTGAGATCGATCCGCACGCCGAGCGACTTCGGCAGCACGCGCGGAATGTTGTCGGTGAAGCCGCCGCCGGTGATGTGAGCCAGCCCCTTGACGCCGCCGGTGTCGCGGATCGCACGCAGGCACGATCTGACGTAAAGCCTTGTCGGCGTCAGCAGCGCCGCGCCGAGCGTCAGCACCGGGGCGAAGGGCGCGGGGGCGTCGAAACCGAGCCCGGATTTCTCGACGATCTTGCGAACCAGCGAAAAACCGTTGGAATGAACGCCGGAGGAGGCCAGCCCGATCACGACGTCGCCCGCCGCGATATCGCGGCCCGGCAGCAGCGTGCCGCGTTCGGCCGCGCCGACCGCGAAGCCGGCGAGATCGTAGTCGCCGTCCTTGTAGAGGCCCGGCATCTCGGCGGTTTCGCCGCCAATCAGCGCGCAGCCGGAGTCCCGGCAACCTTCGGCGATGCCGGCGACGATGGCGGCGGTCGCTTCGGGGTCGAGCTTGCCGCAGGCGAAGTAGTCGAGAAAGAACAGCGGTTCCGCGCCTTGCACCACCAGGTCGTTCACCGACATGGCCACGAGGTCGATCCCGATGCCGTTGTGGATGCCGGTCTCGATGGCGATTTTCACCTTGGTGCCGACACCGTCGGTCGCTGCCACCAGAACGGGGTCCTTGAAGCCGGCCGCCTTAAGGTCGAACAGGCCGCCGAAGCCGCCGATTTCGGCGTCAGCCCCGGCGCGTGCGGTGGCGCGCACCATCGGCTTGATGAGGTCGACCAGGCGGTTACCGGCATCGATATCGACGCCGGCGTCGGCATAGGTCAGTCCGTTTTTGCGCTCGGTCATGGTTTTGATCGGTCCTGGCCGGTTCCCGTGGTATGGCGATGCGGCGCGGCGGGGAAAACGTGGATTTCAAGGGTGGTTACGTCGAATTCTTCCGTCGTGCAATGGTTCGGCAAGCTCCGGCCACCTATACTGTGCACAGACCCTGCCGGTTGGGGCCATTGCGACCCCAACTCCTTGTGGAGACAGGCGAAAGCCCGGAATACCCCGTGAGCATCCCCAACATCATCACGCTCATCCGAATTCTGCTGGTCCCCGTGATTGTCTGGGCCATCGCCTCGGGGCAGATGAAGATCGCCTTTGGCATCTTCGTGATCGCCGGGGTCAGTGACGCGGTGGACGGGTTTCTGGCCAAGCGTTTCAATATGGCGAGCGAATTGGGCGCGTTGCTCGATCCGCTGGCGGATAAGGCACTGCTGGTTTCGATCTATGTGGCGCTGGGTATATGGGGTGCGTTTCCGCGCTGGATCGTCATTCTGGTGGTGTCGCGAGATATCATGATCGTGGGGGCGGTGATTATCTCCTGGCTGTTCGGCAAGCCGATGCCGATGAAGCCGCTGATGGTCTCCAAGTTGAATACGGGGGCACAGGTAGCGTTGGCGGCCCTGGTGCTGGCGGCATTGGGATTCAATTTCAGCGCCGCGCCATATGAGTTTATCCTGATGGCCGGCGTGACGATCCTGACGCTGCTGTCGGTTGCCCTCTATATGGTTGAGTGGGTCCGCCATATGAGCACCATCGAATTCAGTCGTTAACGGGAATAGTTGTGTGCCGGCGCAGCCGGAACGGAGTTCATGCGTGTCAGTCAGCGCCCCGCCTCGCCAACTCGCATTTGCTCTGCCGCATGCCGAGAGCTTCTCGCGCGACGATTTTCTCGATGGCCCATGCAACGCCGCCGGGCTCGCGTTGATCGAGCGTTGGCCCGATTGGCCGAACCGGATCATGATGCTGGTCGGCGCGCAGGGCTCCGGCAAAAGCCATCTGGCCGCGATATGGGCCAAGGAAGCGGGCGCCCGCCTAACCGCGGCCCACACCTTGACGGCGGCGGCGGTGCCGGCCGAACTCGCGACCGGCGCACTGGTGGTCGAGGACGTCGACCCGGCGACGGTGGACGAACGCGCGCTATTCCATTTGCTCAATCTTGCTCGTGAGCATGACGCGTTCGTTCTGATGACCGCGCGCCAACCGCCTTCGGCCTTTGAGGTTGGTCTGCGGGATCTGCGTTCCCGGTTGCGCGCCTTGCCGGTGGTGACGCTCGCCCCGCCAGACGACGGCCTGCTTCGTGCCCTGATCGTCAAATTTGGCGCCGATCGGCAGATGCAACTCGACGAGGCTGTCGTGAGTTATCTGGTCAGTCGCATCGAGCGCTCCTCCGTCGCAGCTCGGGACGCCGTGGCGCAGCTGGATGCGGAATCCTTGCGACTCGGTCGGCCGATTACGCGCGCGTTGGCGGCCAATGTGTTGAGGCATGACGGTACGGCGTGATGGCAATCGGATGACGGCGAACGTCAGGGACGGCGTGGCCAAGCGACGCTGCGACGATACATCATGACGGTTCCTTGATCATTGCTCGTTATTGTCATTGAATTGTCATGTCGATGGAACATGGTCGGCGCGGTAATCGTTGCCCTTGTAGGGATTTCTGTCGATGGATGCTGTTCAAACGGTTTTAGTTGAGGACGAAAAGGTCAATATCGAGGGGGCGCCGACAATTGCATCCAGTCCCGAGCGCTTCATCAATCGGGAATTGTCCTGGCTGCATTTCAATCGTCGGGTGTTGGAGGAGGCGGTCAATGCCGGCCACCCGGTGCTTGAGCGCGTCCGCTTTCTGTCGATTTCCGCCAATAACCTTGACGAATTCTTTATGGTTCGCGTCGCTGGCATCAAGGCGCAGGTTCGCGAAGGCATTCTCGAGCGCAGCCCTGACGGTTTGACTCCGGCTGAACAACTCGTCGTTATCAACGAGACGGTGTCGCGCCTCGCCATTGATCAGCAGGCGATCTGGCGCGACCTGCGCGGAATTCTCGCCGACGTCGGCATCGTTCTGGTCGACGGAAAGGATGTCACCAAGGCGGAGCGATCTTGGGTCGAGGATCACTTCCTGCACAATATCTTTCCGTTGTTGACGCCGCTCGCGATCGATCCGGCCCATCCGTTCCCCTTCATTCCCAGTCTCGGGTTCACTGTTGCGCTGCATCTGGTTCGGGTCTCGGATGGCAAGCCGATGAACGCGCTGATCCGCATGCCGGGCAAGATCGATCGTTTCATCCGGATTCCGCCGAACGGCAAGGATACATCCGTGCGGTTGATGACCTTGGAGCAGGCGACCAGTCTGTTCATCGGTCGACTGTTTCCCGGGTACATCGTCAAGGGGCAGGGCGCGTTTCGCGTGATCCGCGACAGCGAACTGGAAATCGAGGAAGAAGCCGAAGATCTGGTGCGGCTGTTCGAGACCGCGCTGAAGCGTCGTCGTCGCGGCTCGGTGATCCGTCTGGAAATCGAAGCGACCATGCCGGAGGACTTGCGCGCTTTCGTGCAGCGCGCGCTCGCCACCAGCGATGATGAAGTGCTGCTGGTTGACGGTGTGCTGGCGATGAACGAACTGTCGCAACTGACGCGGCTCGATCGTCCCGACCTCGAATTCGTGCCTTATGTGCCGCGCCATCCCGAGCGCGTGCGCGATCACGGCGGCGATATCTTCGCGGCGATCCGGCAGAAGGATCTGATCGTCCATCACCCCTATGAGTCCTTCGACGTCGTCGTGCAGTTCCTGCAACAGGCGGCGCGTGATCCGGACGTGGTGGCGATCAAGCAGACGCTCTATCGCACCTCGCGCGACTCTCCGATCGTGCGCACGTTGATGGAAGCCGCCGAAGCGGGCAAATCGGTCACGGCGTTGGTCGAGATCAAGGCGCGTTTCGACGAAGAGGCCAACATTCGTTGGTCGCGTGATCTCGAACGCGCCGGCGTGCAGGTGGTCTACGGCTTTCTCGAACTCAAGACGCACGCGAAGTTGTCGCTGGTGGTGCGCCGCGAGGGTGGCGGCCTGACCAAGTATGTCCACACCGGAACCGGCAACTATCATCCGGTCACCGCGCGCATCTATACCGACTTGTCGTATTTCACCTCGGACCCGATCATCGGTCGCGACGCGGCGCGCGTCTTCAACTACATCACCGGCTATGCCGAGCCGAGCGACATTGAGAAGATGGCGGTATCGCCGCTTACGCTGCGCAAGCGCATTATCGATCATATTCACGGCGAGAGCGCATTCGCGCGGCAAGGCAAGCCGGCTGCGATCTGGATGAAAATGAATGCGCTGGTTGATCCCGAGATCATCGACGCACTCTACGCGGCATCCCAGGCGGGAGTGTCGATCGAACTCGTGGTGCGTGGCATTTGCTGTTTGCGGCCCGGCGTTCCCGGTCTCTCCGACAATATCCGCGTCAAATCAGTGATCGGGCGTTTTCTGGAACACGGTCGAATTTATTGCTTCGGCATGGGCCATGCGATGCCCGGCCCGAAGGCGGCTGTGTATATCTCGTCGGCCGACATGATGCCGCGCAATCTGGACCGGCGCGTCGAAGTGCTGTGTCCGTTGCAAAATCCGACGGTTCATCAGCAGGTTCTCGAACAGATCATGGTCGCGAATCTGAAAGACACGGAACAGAGCTGGCAGTTGTTGCCGGATGGATCGTCAACGCGTATGAAGGCGGCGAAGGGTGAGGAACCCTTCAATCTGCACAACTACTTCATGACCAATCCGAGTCTGTCCGGCCGTGGAAAGTCACTCAAGGAATCGTCGCCGCGCCGTCTTACGCGCAAATCGGACCGGCAGTCATCCTCGTCATAGAGGGACAGTCGGGTGACAGTGCGCCCTCGCAAGCGCGCATCAAGCGTCGCGGTGATCGACATCGGTTCGAACTCCGTGCGTCTGGTTGTCTATGAATCGCTGGCGCGAAGCCTGGTATCCATCTTCAATGAAAAGACCCTGTGTGGTCTTGGCCGCGAAGTGCAGACCACCGGTTTGCTGGCGACGGATGCCATTACCAAGGCGCTGACGTCGCTGCGGCGTTTTCGTGCGCTATGCAGAGTGATGAAAGTCGGCAAGGTCTTTGCCGTTGCGACTGCGGCATGCCGCGATGCCACCAACGGGCCTGAATTCATCGCGCGCGCCGAGAAGATTTGCGGCGTGCCAATCGATATCCTGTCCGGGAAACGCGAGGCGCAGTTGTCGGCGCTGGGAGTCGTTTCCGGCATCTACAAACCCAACGGCATCGTCGGCGACCTCGGCGGCGGTTCGCTCGAGCTCATCGACGTTCGCGGCGGGCGACTGAGCAGCGGCGTCACACTGCCGCTTGGCAGTCTCGCGTTGCAGGACGCCTCCCAGAAATCGCTCAAGCGTGCGCAGCGTATCGTGCGCGACGAATTGGCGCGCGCACCGCAACTAGCTGCCGGCAAGGGGCGAATATTCTACGCCGTCGGCGGCACATGGCGCGCATTGGCGCGGATCCATATCATTCAGAGCGGATACCCGCTCAAGGTGATGCACGGCTATTCGATTCCGGCCGCGGAGGCATTGGCATTCGCACGGCGATTGCGCCGCCTCGTTACCAGCAACATGCTTGCCGATATCGACGTGGTGGCGGATGCGCGGCAGCCGCTGTTGGCTTATGCAGCGCTGGTGCTCGAGCACATCATTCGGATTGCGAAGCCTGACTCCATCGTGTTCTCGACCTACGGCGTACGCGAAGGCCTGTTGTATGAGATGCTTCCCGAGTCAGAACGCGCGAAGGATGGACTCGCGTGCGCTGCGCAAACGTTGAATGTTCTGCTGTCGCGTTCGGCGCGTCACGCCGAAGAGCTGATTGCTTGGACCGACAGTTTCGTCCGGATCGCCAAGCTGGCGGAAACAGCTGACGAGCGACGGTTGCGTCATATTGCTTGTCTGCTGTCCGACATCGGCTGGCGCGTGCATCCTGATTATCGTGGCGAGCAGACGCTTAATCTTGTCTGTCATGGCAACTTCGGTCAGATCACGCATGAAGGGCGCGCGTTCGTCGCGCTCTCGGTGTTCTATCGTTACGCTGGATTGCGCGAAGAAAATGAATCGCCACCGGCGGTGCGCGAACTGGTGTCGCCGGCGATGCTTGAGCGCGCGCGTGTGTTGGGTGCGGCGTTTCGTGTCGCGCATCTGATTTCGGCGGCGCGGCCCGGTGTGTTGCCGGCAACGCACTTCCGCAGCAAGGGGCGTAAGCTGTCGTTGATCTTCGAGCACCGCATGGTCGATCTGGTCGCCGATCGCGCCGGCAGCCGCTTCAAGCAGCTCGCGAAACTGGTCGGCCGCTCGGGATCGATTGTGCGAAAATAGCCGCTGACGGACGCCCCAAGACCGCTCGGGAATCCTACGGCGATACGGTGGCTGTTTCCGGGCTGGATTGGGGCGTCGTTCAGTCGCGATCGACCCGGATCACGCGGCCTTTTTCCATGGCCAGCGCCAGCCGGCCGTGCTTGAGGCCGAGGGCGGCCTCGCCGAACAGTTCGCGTCGCCAGCCCTTGAGCGCGCCGACATCGGCATCGTCGCTCGTTGCGATCTGTTCGAGGTCGTCGACGGTGGCAATCACCTTGCTGGCGACGGCGTAGCGTTCCGAGGTCATCCGCAGCAGCACCTTGAGCAGCTCGACGGTCGCGGAGCCGTTGCCGTTGTGGCGCGGCTTGTCGAGCTTCGGCAGGTCGCGGGGATCGCGGGCAAGGCCGCGCTGGACCGCCTCGATAATATCGGCCCCCCATTTCGAACGCTCGAACCCCTTCGGCAGCGAGCGCAGGCCGGCCAATCGTTCGATGGAGGTCGGCGCGTGGGTGGCGATGTCGCCGATGGCGTCGTCCTTGAGGACGCGGGAGCGCGGCACGTTACGGGTCTGTGCCTCACGCTCGCGCCAGGCGGCGACTTCCATCAGGATCGCCAGCTCCTTCGGCTTGCGAACGCGGGTCTTCAGCCGCTCCCACGCCCGCGCCGGATCGGCGTCATAGGTCTTGGGCGAGGTGAGGATGTCCATCTCCTCGGCGACCCATTCGCTGCGGCCCCGCTTCCTGAGGTCGGCGTCGAGCGCCGTGTACACATCGCGCAGGTGCGTGACGTCGCCCTCGGCATAAACGATCTGCGCCTCGGACAGCGGCCGCGAGGACCAGTCGGTGAAGCGATGGGTCTTGTCCGGGCGGTGGCCGGTGATGCGCTCCACCAGTTGGTCGTAAGCGATGCTGTCGCCGTAGCCCAGCACCATGGCGGCGACCTGGGTGTCGAATACCGGGGCGGGGACGATGCCGGCGAGGTGCCAGACGATCTCGATGTCCTGCCGGGCGGCGTGAAAGACCTTCAGCACCTTCTGGTTGGCCATCAGAGCGAAGAACGGGGCGAGGTCGATGCCCTCGGCCAGCGCGTCGACCACCGCGGATTCCTCCGGGCTTGCCATCTGCAACACGCAAAGCTGCGGATAATAGGTGGTTTCCCGCAGGAATTCCGTATCGACGGTGACGAAGGGGTGGCGACTGAGGCGGTCGCAAACGGCCGCGAGGTCGGCGGTTGTCGTAATCAGGTCCATCGACGCTGCATATCGCGTCTTTTCGCCGTTGTCGCCCCCGGTTTCGGCGTGGCGCGGCGTTGTTCTATACCTGTTCAGCATGGCCGATGGTGGCTTCGCGCGCGGTTGCCGGGCGGGGGCGGCTCGGGTAAACCGTGGCCACCTGCCGGGTCGCCCGAGCCTCGCGATTCCGCACCCTCTGACGTATTTTGGGACTTTCATGCACCGTTATCGCTCCCACACCTGCGGCGCGTTGCGCGACGCCAATATCGACCAGACCGTCCGGCTGTCTGGCTGGTGTCACCGCATCCGCGACCATGGCGGCCTCCTGTTCATCGACCTGCGCGACCATTACGGCCTGACCCAGTGCGTCGCCGATCCGGATTCGCCGGCGTTCAAGGACGCCGAGCGGCTGCGCGCGGAGTGGGTGGTGCGGATCGACGGCCGGGTGCGCCGTCGGCCCGAGGGCACCGACAATCCGGACCTGCCGACCGGCGCGGTCGAGGTCTTCATCACCGAGATCGAAGTGCTGGGCGAGGCGGGCGAACTGCCGCTGCCGGTGTTCGGCGATCAGGAATATCCGGAGGACACGCGGCTCAAGTACCGCTTCCTCGACCTGCGCCGCGAGAAGCTGCACCAGAACATCATGACCCGCGGCGCCATCGTCGATGCGATGCGCCGGCGCATGAAGGATCAGGGCTTCTTCGAATTCCAGACGCCGATCCTGACCGCGTCGTCGCCCGAAGGTGCGCGCGACTTCCTGGTGCCGTCGCGCATTCATCCCGGCAAGTTCTACGCGCTGCCGCAGGCGCCGCAGCAGTACAAGCAGCTGCTGATGATGTCCGGCTTCGACCGTTACTTCCAGATCGCACCGTGCTTCCGCGACGAGGACCCGCGCGCCGACCGCCTGCCGGGCGAGTTCTACCAGCTCGACGTCGAGATGAGCTTCGTCGAGCAGGAGGACGTCTTCGCGGCCGTGGAGCCGGTGATCCGCGGCGTCTTCGAGGACTTCGCCGAGGGCAAGCCGGTGACGCAGTCCTTCCCGCGCATTCCCTATGCCGAATCCATGCGCAAATACGGCTCGGAC
>CAUJJN010000339.1 GCA_963204905.1 Pseudomonadota bacterium | reverse complement strand
TTTCTGGATTGATGACCGATGGAACTTCGCCTCTACAATACACTGACGAAGAAGAAGGAGCCGTTCCGGCCGCTCGATCCGGCTAACGTACGGATGTATGTCTGCGGACCGACGGTCTACGACTTCGCCCACATCGGCAATGCCCGCCCGGTGATCGTGTTCGACGTCCTGTTCCGGCTGCTGCGGCACGTTTACGGCGCGGACCACGTCACCTATGTCCGCAACATCACCGACGTCGACGACAAGATCAACGCCCGCGCCGCGCGCGATTTTCCCGATCTGCCGCTCAACGAGGCGATCCGCAAGGTTACCGAGGAAACCGAGAAGCAGTTTCACGCCGACGTTGATGCGCTTGGCTGCCTGCGACCCAACGTCGAACCGCGTGCCACCGAACATATCCCCGAGATGCGCGCCATCATCGAAAAACTGATCGAAGGCGGCCACGCCTACGTCGAGCAGGACCATGTGCTGTTCGCCGTCGCCTCGATGCAGACTTACGGACGGCTGGCGCGGCGTTCGCTCGACGAGATGCTGGCCGGTGCGCGCATCGATGTCGCGCCCTACAAGCGCGACGCCATGGACTTCGTGCTGTGGAAACCGTCGAAGCCGGGCGAGCCGTCATGGCCGTCGCCGGGCGGCATCGCCGTGGAAGGGCGTCCGGGCTGGCATCTCGAATGCTCGGCGATGGCGTGGAAGCATCTCGGCGAACAGTTCGACATCCACGGCGGCGGCATCGATCTGGTGTTTCCGCATCACGAGAACGAGCTGGCGCAGAGCTGCTGCGCCTTCCATCACGACCGCATGGCCAATGTCTGGATGCACAACGGCTTCCTGCAGGTCGAAGGTGAGAAGATGTCGAAGTCTCTCGGCAATTTCGTCACCATCCGCGAGTTGCGCGAAGGCTGGGCAGGCTATGCCTGGCCCGGCGACGCGCTGCGCTTCGCGATGCTCGGCACACATTATCGCCAGCCGATCGACTGGACGGCGAAGACGCTCGACGAGGCACATAAGACGTTGTGGCGCTGGTACGGTGATCTTGACGGCGTTTCGGCCGCGCCGGCCGCGCCTGACGAGGTGCTGGCGCTGCTCGCGGACGATCTCAATACGTCGGGCGCGATCGCGGTGTTGCACGCTCTGCACAAGAGCGGCCGTCTGGCCGAGTTGCGTGCGGCGCTGATGTTCCTAGGCTTCAGTTGCGAACAACTGCAATTGCAGCGTCGGTCGGTGATCGGGACGACGCTTGAAGTCGAGATGACGAATGCGCCGATCAAGGTGATCGTGCAGTCGCTTTCAGAGGCGGAAGTTGAGCAGCGCATCGCGGCACGCGCCGCCGCGCGCGCGGCGAAAAATTGGGCCGAGTCGGATCGCATCCGCGACGAACTCGCAGCCATGGGTGTCGTGCTCAAGGATGGCAAGGGCGCCGACGGCAAACCGGTGACGACATGGGAGGTCGCGCGATGAGCAAATCCGATACGCCGTTTGCGAAGCATCGGACCTATTACATCATTCTCAAATGGGTGGTGATCGCGGCGGCTGTCGCGATCGCGCTGAAACTGTTCGGAGTCTGGTGATGGGGCAGGCGATGGCGAACCCCGCGCTACGACCTTTTCTGCCCGCGGATACCCCCGTGTTGGCCGCGATTTTCGCCGCCAGCATCGAGGAACTGGCGGAGGACGATTACAGCGAGCCGCAGCGCGCGGCGTGGGCCAGCCGCGCCGATGATGAAGAGGCATTCGGCAAGAAGCTCGCGGCGCAGCTGACGCTGGTTGCGACCATCAACGGTGCGCCGGTCGGCTTCGCGTCTTTGAAAGGCGCCGACCATATCGACATGCTGTTCGTGCATCCAGGCGCGGCGCGGCAGGGCGTTGCCGCGATGCTGTGCGATGCCCTCGAAAAACTCGCAACCGCGCGCGGCGCGGCGAAACTGACCGTCGATGCCAGCGACACCGCCGAGCCGCTGTTTCTCAAGCGGGGCTATGTCGCGCTACAGCGTAACAGCATTTCGATCGATGGCGAATGGCTGGCGAACACCACGATGCAGAAAACTCTTGCCGCGGCCCCCGCGCCGAACTCGGAAGCCAATTCATGAGCCGTGAACGCCTCTATCTGTTTGACACCACGCTCCGCGACGGCGCGCAAACCAATGGCGTCGATTTTTCGATTCACGACAAGCAACTGATCGCCGGGATGCTCGACGAGCTTGGTATTGACTATGTGGAAGGGGGGTATCCGGGCGCCAATCCGTCGGATACCGAATTCTTCTCCGAGAAGCCAGACTTCGGGCACGCGCGATTCACCGCGTTCGGCATGACGCGGCGGGCAGGACGCTCCGTCTCGAACGATCCCGGCGTTGCGGCGCTGCTCGAAGCCCGTGCGGATGCGATCTGCTTTGTTGCCAAGTCATCGGCGTATCAGGTGCGTGTCGCATTGGAGACGACGAAAGAAGAAAACATTGCCTCGATCCGCGACAGCGTGACGGCTGCGAAGAACGCCGGCCGCGAAGTGATGCTCGATTGCGAGCATTTCTTTGACGGTTACAGGGAGGACCCCGAGTTCGCGATTGCCTGTGCCAAGGCCGCCTATGAGTCCGGTGCGCGGTGGGTGGTGCTGTGCGACACCAATGGCGGCACCATGCCCGACCGCATCGAGGCGGTGGTGCGCGAGGTGACCAAGCATATCCCAGGTAACCACCTTGGCATCCACGCGCATAACGACACCGAGCAGGCGGTCGCAAATTCGCTCGCCGCGGTGCGCGGCGGCGTGCGGCATATTCAGGGGACGCTCAACGGACTTGGCGAACGCTGCGGCAACGCCAATCTCTGTTCGATCATCCCGACACTGAAACTGAAGCCGCAGTTCGCCGACGCGTTCGAGATCGGTGTCACCGACGAGAAGCTTGCGACGCTGACCCGGGTGTCGCGCACGCTGGATGAAATCCTCAATCGCGCGCCGGATCGCCATGCGCCTTATGTCGGCGCCAGCGCCTTTGTCACCAAAACCGGCATTCACGCATCCGCCATTCTGAAGGACCCCGCGACCTACGAGCACATCACGCCGGAAAAAGTCGGCAATCATCGCCAAGTGCTGGTCTCGGATCAGGCCGGTCGTTCCAATGTGATCGCCGAACTGGAGAAGGCGGGCATTCCGTTCGACAGGAACGATCCGAAGCTCAATCGCCTGATCGACGAAATGAAGTCACGCGAGGCCGCAGGCTACGCTTACGAATCGGCCAATGCGTCGTTCGATCTGCTGGCGCGGCGTACGCTTGGCAAGGTGCCGGAATACTTTCGCGTCGAGCAGTTCGACGTCAATGTCGAGCAGCGCTACAACGCCATGGGTCGCCGGGTGACGGTGGCGATGGCGGTGGTCAAGGTCGATGTCGGGGGCGAGACCACAATCTCGGCGGCGGAAGGCAATGGGCCGGTCAATGCGCTCGACGTCGCGTTGCGCAAGGACATCGGCAAGTACCAGAAGTATATCGAGGGACTGAAGCTCACGGACTACCGCGTGCGTATCCTCAACGGCGGCACCGAGGCGATCACGCGGGTGCTGATCGAAAGCGAGGATGAGCTGGGCGACCGTTGGACCACCATCGGCGTGTCGTCGAACGTGATCGATGCTTCGTTTCAGGCGTTGATGGATTCCGTTGTCTATAAGCTGGTGAAGTCGAACGCGCCGGTCTAGCAGGAGCGATGTTGTCAGATAGCTCGTCATTGCGAGCGAAGCGAAGCAATCCAGTAAGCCAACGAGCAAGAACTGGATTGTTTCGTGGCTACGCTCCTCGCAATGACGGAGAGGGAAGTGGCGATGATTGATCACATCTCGCTTGTGGTAAGTGACCTGACACGCGCTGTTGCGTTCTACGAACATGCGTTGGCGCCGCTTGGTTTGTCGAAACTGGTCGTGCGCGAAAGGATGGTCGGCTTCGGTAAGACCTATCCGGAAGTCTGGATCAATCTGCGCGCCGGGATGACGCGATTGCCGGCCGATAGCGGTGCGCATATCGCGTTGCGCGCCCAAACCACCGCCGAAATTGATGCCTTCCACGCGGCGGCGCTGGCGGCCGGCGCGACGTCGGAGAGTGCGCCGTCCCTGCGGCCTCACGATCGTGTCCGTTACTACGCGGCGTTTGTCGTGGATGCGGACGGCAACCGCATTGAAGCGGTGACGTTCCCGCGGGACTGAGGTCGAAGGCCGCGACCAATACTTGTGGAAGCGATATGAGCGAACCCATATCGCCCCGGTCGTGCTCGCTTGGATTGCTACCGCGCCGTCACTTCGTGTTCGAGCGCGCAGTCGGGCGTCGGATTGTTCGCAAGCGCGGCCTGGACTTCCTTTTGCGCCGCGCCGAACTGTGCCTTGAAGTCGGCATTGGTGTGAAGCTGGGCCACCACGGCGGCGGCGACCACACGGCCGGCATTGACGTCGCTCTGCCAGTGCACGCCGCAGATAATGCGGTTCTGGCCGAACTGAAAGCCGCGCTGGATGATGGCGTCGGCCTTGTCTGGAACCATTTCCGCGAGGATTAGCGCCCACGCCCAGCCATAGGCGGAATGTCCGGACGGATAGGAACCGTCCTTGCGCAGCTTCTCTTCATCCGTCGGATAGCAGGTGGTGTTGTCGTTCGCCGCAACGAACGGCCGCGTCCTGTTGTATTTGATCTTCGCCTTGTAGGTGGCGAGACCGGCGTCGACCAGCGTGCGCTTCAGCAACATGTTCAGGTGCGGCGTGGCAGTCGGCGAAATGGTGATACCGATGGTGCAGGCGAAGGCTTCGACCGATTTCGGCGAGGTGTAGTCGGCGTCGCGCGCGGCAAGCTTCCAGCGCGCGGTTTCCCGGATGGTGATCGCCGCACGACGGGCGGCGTCGTCGCTGGCTTGAGCTTCCGATCCGGTTTCGGGCGGAGGAGGCAGCAATGCGAGGCTGTCGATCAGCTTGTCGCGCGGAATGTAGCCGGCGACGACGCCGGGCCGCAGTTGCGGCAGTTCATCCGGATTGGTGGAGGGCAGCGATTGGGCGCCTGCAAACGATACCCATGCGATGGTTGCGCCAAGCACGAGGCCGAACTTCAGGTGCATCATCGTGCAATGTGGCATCGTCAATCCTCCGCAATGTGCGCGCTGTTATCATTTTGATGCATGATGCGCGTCCGTCGCGAATGGACTTGCCTCACGAGCGCACAGGCTCACATCATGAGATATGAGCGCAACGGGATGCAACAGGAAATGACTGGCCTGATTTCACCCGTCAGCGAGGCGTGAAG
>CAUJJN010000338.1 GCA_963204905.1 Pseudomonadota bacterium | reverse complement strand
CGCCGCGTCCAAGCTGCATTTCCGCGCCGGTCAGCATGATGGTTTCGCCGCCGAGCTGGCGCATGCCGACGTCGAACGACACGCGCGTGCGCGTCGACGGCTTGTCGAAGATCATCGCCAGTGTCTTGCCGGCGAGCGGCTTGTCGGGGTGGCCGCTCTTGAGCCTGGCCTTGATCGCCACGCTGGCATCGAGAATGCGGCGCAGTTCCTCCGCCGGAATCTCGGTGAGATCGAGGAAGTGACGCAGCTGGCTCATCGTGCAGCCTCAAGCTTGGTCGCCGACGACAAGGTCGCGCAGGCGCGTTCCAGCCGCGCCACCGCTTCGTCCAGCTCGGCCTCGGTGACGATCAGCGGCGGCAGAAAGCGCACCACGTTGTCGCCAGCCGCGACAGTGAGCAGCTTTTCGTCCCGCAAGGCGTTGATCAGGTCGCCGACCGGCACCACCGCCTTGACACCGAGCAGGAGACCCTCGCCGCGCACGTCGGCCAGTACGCCGGGGTGGCGGTCGACCACCGAGGCGAGCTTCTGTTTCAGCAACAGCGACATCTTTTGTGCGTGCGGGAAAAAATCCGGCTTCAGCATGACATCGAGAACCGCATTGGCGGCGGCGACCGCCAGCGGATTGCCGCCGAAGGTCGAGCCGTGCGAACCCGGCGTCATGCCGGAGGCCGCTTCTTCGGTCGCGAGACAGGCGCCGATCGGGAAGCCGCCGCCCAATGCCTTGGCCAGAGACATCACGTCCGGCGTGACGCCCGTGCGCTTGTAGGCGAACAACTCGCCGGTGCGCCCCATGCCGGTCTGCACCTCGTCGAAAATCAGCAACAGGCCGTTGTCGTCGCAAAGCTGACGCAGCTCCTTGAAGAACGCGTTCGATGCCGCGCGCACGCCGCCCTCGCCTTGCACCGGCTCGATCAGGATGCCGGCGGTGTTCGGGCCGATCGCTTTCTTCACGGCAGCGACATCGCCGAGCGGAACCTGATCGAAACCCTCCATCGGCGGGCCGAAGCCTTCGAGATATTTGGCCGAGCCGGTCGCGGCCAGCGTCGCCAGCGTGCGGCCATGGAACGCGCCCTCGAAGGTAATGATGCGATAGCGCTCGGGGTGTCCCTTCATCGCATGATAGCGGCGCGCCACCTTGATGCAGCACTCCATCGCTTCCGCGCCGGAATTACAGAAAAACACCTTGTCGGCAAAACTCTGCTCGCACAGCCGCGCGGCGAGACGCTCGCCATCGGGGCTCTTGAACAAATTCGACATGTGCCACAGCTTGGTGGCCTGCTCCTGCAACGCCGCCACCAGATGCGGATGAGCGTGGCCCAGCGCGTTGACCGCGACACCGCTGGTGAAGTCGAGATAGCGCTCGCCGTCGGTGCCGATCAGCCACGCACCTTCGCCGCGCTCGAACGCGACATCGGCACGGGCGAAAACAGGCAGCAAATGGGACGGCGCGCTCTTGGTCATGACAAGTCCGATCGAACAATAAAGGGACATACGGTGCTGGCGCGGCGCGGAGAACGAGCGGCGGCGGCTGAAAAACCCTGTCCCGAAAACGAAATGTGCCGCCTTTCCAGGCGGCACATGCTGATTATTCTAGGACGGGTTTGATCGCTGTCAACCTTGCTGGCGGCATCAGAACGGGCTTTTCAGCCTATTCGCCGCACCCGGCGCGTGCCGAAGGTGGTGCACCGAAGTCACGGCGAGCCGCAGAAAAAACCGATTTTATCGATTGACTCCACGGAAGATGTGGACGCATCGGGCGCGACTCTTGCGCGTGAGTCGCCGCATATTGTAGCGTTTTGGTTATCGAGTACGACATCTCGTGCGGCAGTTTTGATTCAGCTCAAGTCCTGAGTTCGGCATGAACGTCCGGTACGCAGCCAAGCGTCCGGCGAGGGCTAAGGGATTCTAACCGCAGGGATTTTGAACGAAAGACGTCGCAGCGCGGCATCCTCCGGGGCGTCGCGCGATACGAAGGAAACAGTGCGATGACAGTATTGACCTGGTCCGACGATCGCGTCGAGCAACTCAAAAAACTCTGGGAAGCCGGTCTTTCGGCCAGCCAGATCGCGGCGGAACTCGGCAACGTGACCCGCAACGCCGTGATCGGCAAAGTCCATCGGCTTGGTTTGTCGGGACGCGCCAAGACCCCGTCATCGGCGGTGCCCCGTCCTCGCAAGGTTCGTCCCGCGCAACAGATGGTGCGGGTCTCTCGCCCGGTGTCCCGTGGCAACACCGCGCTGGCCCACGCCTTCGAGGTGGAAGTCGAGGCGGACCCCATCGCCCACGACAACGTGGTGCCGATGAGCCAGCGGCTGACATTGCTGGAACTGAACGAGAGCACCTGCCACTGGCCGGTGGGCGATCCCAGCAATCCGGAATTCTTCTTTTGCGGCGGCAAGGCGCTGAGCGGCCTGCCCTATTGCGCACATCACTCGCGCATCGCCTATCAGCCCGCCGCCGACCGCCGCCGTCAGCAACCGAAGCCGCGCTGAAGCCGGCCAAGACGGCGCTTACCGTTTCGACGGGAGCGCCATCGGTGGACGATCGATCCTCTCCAAATCGCCATTGGCGTTTTGACGTGATGCGCCGTTTCGATGCGAGCCAGCACCACGTCGCACGAAACCGCTGCAGCTCTACGGATGCTTCTTCCATAGCAGATGCAGCGCGCGCGGATTGGTCGTCAGATAGCGCCAGAACAACCGACGCGGCTCCTGAGCGATCCGCCACGCCCACTCCAGCCCGATATTCTGCATCCATTGCGGCGCGCGCTTGCGGCTGCCCGACAGGAAGTTGAACCATCCACCGGATGTCTTGATCATTCCGACGTCCGACAGTCGCGCCGAATAGGTCTCGACAAAGGCCTGTTCGCGGGGAACGCCGAGCGCCAGCCACAGGATATCGGGCGCCAGCGCGTTGATCTCGTCGACCTTTGCCGCCAGCGCCTCGCCGTCGAGATAGCCATGCGACCGCCCGGCGATCTTCAGCGTCGGATACTTCTTCCGGACATTCGCAACGGCCTGCGCGTTCTCTTCCTCCGAAGCGCCGAACATGTAGAAGGTGAGATTGGCGGCGGCGGCCTTGCGCGCCACGACATCGAACAGATCGGTGGTCGCCACCCGCTCCGGCAACGGCGTCGCCGTGCGAAACCGCGACGCGCTGACCAACGGCTGGCCGTCGGCATTGATCAGGTCCGAGGACGTAAACAGCCGCTTGACGACAGGGTCCGTCGAGCAGCGCGCCAGCACTTCGCCATTGGCCGATGTCAGGAACAGCGGACGGCCGATGCGACGCGCGGGAAACGCCATCTCGATCATGAAGTTCGCCGTCTCCTCGATACTGAGAACTGCGACGCGCAGCCCGCCCAGCGAGACACGCGGTATCGCTGCCGTTGCGGCGCGACCCGCCAAATTGACACGACGTTCAAGCATGTTGTTTGCCTCGATCGTGACCGACCCCGACGAGATCGACCTCATTGAGAATGACGCCGACGAGCTTCTGTTGCTCGTCGCCAAGCGCATCGAGGACATCCTCCATGCTCTGATTGATATCGAGCCGCGTCGGCAACACCACGACCAATGCATCGGCGGCACCGAGCACGTCGCGGTCCAGGGCATTCCACGGCATCGCCGGCCCTTCGATCAGCACAAGATCCTGGCCCTGCAAGGCGCTCGCCTGCGCGATGGCGTTGCGCAGGTGCCGCGCGGCAGCTTCCACCTTCAGTCCCGGCGGCAACGGCACCGCGACGATGCCCTCTCCGACTGGCACGTGCATCGCCTTGCCGGTCCCGAATGACAGCAACGAAACCGTCCTCCGGGGCTCCTGCGGATGACCCAGCCGTGCTGACAACCTGCGACCTTCAACATCGGCATCGATCATCACGACTTGCGCGCCATCGCGCGCCGCCGCCAATGCAAGATTCACCGCCACGATGGAGCGACCCGGCTCCTCCGCCAAGCCGAGAACGGCAAGAACCGGCACGCGCTCCTGCGGCGTGCGGTTGCGCGCCGCCTCGCACAGCCTGGCGACGGCGCTCCGGAAGCTCGTGCCACCACCGACGCGCAGCGTCGGCCAACCGATCCGCGTCAGATCCGGCTTGCCGGATGCCGAGAGTATGCCCCCCAGCGTCTGCACGACGTCGGCTTCCGAGAGGTAAGCCAGCAATGGCTTTTCGATGGCGGCGATCGCCGGCTTGAACGGCGTGACAGGCGATTCCGGCGCCTTCGGCACCATCGGCGGCGATGTGATCTTGCCGTCGGGGGTCTCCCCGGGCTCGGTTTCGCCGGCACTGAGCCGCGAGACGAGGAAAGCATAGCCGGCCGCGGCCAGTCCGCCGAGGATGAAGCCGATCATCGCCAGCAGGCTCATCGCCGGCGGGAATGTGCGCGTCCGCGGTTGAACCGCCTCGCCGATCACACGAGCGCTCGACGTGTTGAGCGTTTCCTGTTCCTCGGTTTCGCGCGAGCGCTTGAGGAACGCAAGATAGACCGCGCGGCTCGCCTCGACGTCACGTTCCAGTTCGCGCGCCCGCACCGATGCCTGGCTCAGATCGACGCTCTGCTGCTTCTGACGCTCCAGCTCCTTGGTCAGCGATGCTTCGAAGTCCTGCGCCCGCGCGAGGTCGGTCTTCGCCGCCACCGCGAACCGATTGACCTCGTCATTGATGTTACGCCGGAGGTCATCGACCTGCCGTTCCATGTTTAAAAGAGTCGGATGACGTGGTCCCAACTCGTTGCGCAACTCGGCGTATCGCTTGCGCGTATCGCTGAATTGGGCGCGCAGATTGGCGATGGTCGGCGATTGCAGCGCTTCCGGCAGCGCGCCGGGATCGATCGCGTTGCGCCGGGCCTGTTCGATCTGGTCGTACTTGGCCTGTGCGTCCAGCGTCACCGCGCGCGCCGCCGCCAACCGCTGCGTGATGGCGGACAACTGCTGATCGCTGATCAGCGTGTCCTGGCTGCCGACGAAATTGTTTTGCGCCTTGTAGGCCGCCAGCTTGTTCTCGGCGGCTCGCAGCCGCTCCTGCAACTCCTTCAGTCGGCTGGACAGGTCGATGGTCGCCCGCCGCGCCGCGGCCGACTGCGATTGCCGTGATTCCGCCAGAAAAGCCGTGGCGATGGCATTCGCCAGCATCGCCGCCTTGGCCGGGTCGCGCGACCAGACATCGATATCGACGATGAAGGTGCGGTCGGTGCGCTTGACGTTGATATGGCGATTGAGGAGGTCAAGCGCCTCTGTCGGCTCCGCGGGCGCGCTCGGCGCCTGCCGACCGATCATCGACCACAGCGGCGCGAAGAAGCTGGTGGACTTGCCGCCGAACTCCGGATCCTTGTCGATGCCGGTGTCCTTGATCACCCGCAACAGCACGCTGTTCGAAGTAATCAGCCGCGCCTGGCTCTCCGCGACGATGGCGAGGCCGGACATGTCCTGCGAGCGCGGCGTCAGTTCGCGCTCGACCAACTGCAATTCGCGTGGATCGACATAGAGCTGCGCCGTCGCGGTATAGCGCGGCGTGAGGCTTTTGCCGATGGCGACGGCAAGACAGGCGCATCCGAGCGCCACCAGCGCGATGAAAATCCGGCGGCGCCACAGCAAGGCGACCAAGCCGATCAGATCGATATCGAAACCACGGGCGGACACGCGCGACGACGGATCGGCCGCAACGCTCGCTTTCGGAGGATCGGCGGGACGATCATATCTGAACATGATCCGCCTCCCTCACGACCGCGCAGACCTGTCCCGGCGACAGATGAAGCCGCGCGACGTCCTCAACACCCCGAAACGCCGCCATACGCACCGCACCGATTAATGAAGGCTTAACTATACTGTCCGGCCGAGTATTTGCCGGAAAGGCAAAGAAACCGTTTAAATCCCGAGACATTGCGGTGCGCACGCGACCGTAACAATACGAACCGTCCTCCGAAGAGCCTCCTCCAAGGCCGTCCGCAACAAGCCCGGCGTGCCCCCGCAAGGACCCGGGGCCGTTACGCCGTTGTGAGTGTCGAAACTCAGCCGACCACGCTTCGCGACGGTCGCGTCCAGGACGCTCCCGATGCCGCGCTTGCGTGATCGCCAGGATCGGCTTCATCACTCAGACCTTCTGCAAGATGACGTGGTAATCGCCGTGACGGACATCGACCGCCGATGGCAGGAACAGGTTCATCATTTTGGCGACGTCATCGACCGCGGCGGCCAACGCCGGCTTGCGGGCGCGCATCTCGGGATAGCGCGGACTTTCATAAGCCCGCTTCAGCACCACGCGCAGACCATTGGCCTCGGCGAAGGCTTCCAGGCGCGGCAACGAGACCAGCGGATGGAAGAAAGTCGGGAACGGTGCTTCACCCGGCAGGCCCGCTTTCTTGTCGCCGCGAATATGCCGATAGTACCAGACGTGGAACCAATGCGGCGAGAACCGCGTCACCACGCCTGACAGCGAGCGCGGATTCGGCGCGCCGATCAAGATAACCCCACCCTTGCGCAGCGCCTGACAGAACCCAAGCAATGCCGCTTCGACATCGGGCAGATGCTCGATGACGTTGTAACAGGTGATCAGATCGAAACTATCCGCCGCGAAGCGATGGGTCTCGATGTCACCCAGAATCTTCACGTCGGCATAATCGTTGTTCTTGATCTGCTCCGGATCGATATCGACCACGGTGACGTGCGCGCGACCGAGTACATCGAACGGCAGGAAACTGGTCGAACCGCCGCCAGCCTCATAGATCGCCAGATCGCGTTGCGGCAACATGTCGCCCAGCATCTGATGGATCGCGAGCAGGCTATCGCGCGCTTCGCCAGGGGGCAGATCGAGTACCGCCTGCGGAAGCTCGGCCGCGCTCGTGCGACGAAGCGCATCGGCAACCGTGCGATCGGAGCGGTTGTCGAACTTGGCGCCGGTTGCGAGACTGCTCATGACGATATCCTCTTCTTCTCGATACGGTTCTAGGCCTGATGCGCGCGGCGATACGCGAATCGGCCGCGAACAAGGGCGATGCCGTGCTTCAGGCGTTGACGAATCCGGGCAATATCGAAAGCCCAGCACAATGCGGCGTAAACGGCCAGGCCGACGAAGATCAGGATCGCGCAGGCGACCGGATCGGAAACGCGGAGACTACGATCAAGGATCGCAACCATGAGCGCCATGATCGACGCCGCCACGCTCGCCAGCGCCAGACGGCCTATCGGCAACGGAATCGCGAAGGCGCGTCGGGTCAACAGCAATGCACAGAAGAAACCGACGATATCGGCGCCGAGCCGGGCCCACGCCGCACCCACCGCACCGTCCCATCGAACCAGCACATAAGCCAAAATCAGATTGGCGAGGATGATGGTGGCGGTGTTGATCAGATAGAATCCGTTGCGCCCACCCAGCAGGAAGCTGGCATGCAGATATTGCTGTGTCAGCACCTGAAAGATCACCGCGATCGCGACGATGGGCATGACCGTCGAGGCAACCTCGCGGAAATCCGCACCCAGCACAATATTGGCGACGTGCGGCGAAATCACCGCGAAGCCGAGACAGGCCGGTAGCATCACCGCAACCAGCAGTTCGACACAGTCGCCGAGATGGGCCCGAACGGCATTCGATCCGTGCTTGGCATAGATCTGCACCGCAAGCGGGAAGAACGCCGCGGCGAGGCTGGTGGCCGGCATCATAAGGGTCTGTCGGACCAGATCGAGACCGGAGACATATTTGCCGGCTTCGGCGGTGCCGACCAGATTCGCGATCATGAAGCGATCAATGACGCTGGAGATCGCCAGCAATGTCAGCGACAGCGTCAACGGCAACCCATGCCGGGCGACGCTTCGCAGCCGCGCGCCGTCGAAGCGAAATACGGTCGCGCCGCGCCACACCAGCCGCGCCTGCATGCCGACCGCGAGCAGGCAGGCCAGCGCCAAGGCGACCAGAAGAAGCGATCCGTCACGATCGATCATCGCCAGCGCGACGCCGATCGCGAGCGTGCCGGCCGCACGCCCCAATGTGCTTTTCAGCGCCGAGGTCGCCTGCAAACGCGCCCGGAGAAAATCCTGCGTCAGTTCGAACAGGCCTATCGCGATGGCGAGGCCGACCGAAGCCGCCGCCACCACCATACCGAGGCCGAGCGCAAGACCGAGACCAAACGCCATCGGTGCGATCAGGCACGCGATCAGAAAGCCCTGCGCGACAAGCCCACGCACATCGGCGCCATCCTCCCGGGCGTGCTCGCTCAGGATCAGGTTTCGGAACCAGCCGGTCAGAAATACGCTCACCACCGACGCGAACCCGACGCCGAGCAGGTAGGCGCCATAGTTGTCGGGCGTGAACAGCCGCGTAAACACAAACACGCTCAACAGACCCAGCACAGCGCTGAGAATGTTGGCGGTCAGGTTCGTGGCGGCCTGGCTGATCAGCATAGCGCGCCCAGGCTGTTGTGCGGGATATCGGGGCTCGGCGGCGCCAGCTTCGCCTTGTGCTCGCTGACGGCGGCGCGGATGGTGTCAACCGGCGTTCCGGAGAACGACGTCACCGAGAACGCGACATCCGTTTCCACCGCGTTGCGCAGCAGTTTCCTGAGATCCGCCTCGTCCAGGCTCTCGTCGTCCCAATAACTGACACATTGCGTCTTCCGGCAGGGAACGTGGCCGCGCATGGCTTCCGCGTCGTTTTCGACGAAATAGCCATACAGCATGTATTCCGAGAACTGACGGGTGCGGCACAAAGCGGTCACCCAGTCCATCCCGGTCACTTGCTCGATGCGCGACACCATCGCGCGCGTCGTATCGCGATCCCAGAAGATGATGTGGCCGATGAAATCCGGAGCCGGAAGCGGACGCGGCGGCAGCCCCAGCAGGGCATGGCTGGTTTCGACCCAGCGCGGATGCCGCTCCTGCGTCGCAACGATCTCGTCTGGCATGCTCAGAAGCGGTATCGGGTTCGGATATTCAAAACGGGACAGATCGAAGTCTCGAAAGAAGACGATATCGGAATCCAGAATGCAAAAACGCTCGGACGGCAGGACCATGGTGGCGGCGATCTTGAGGATCTGCTGAACGTGCCATCCACTGGCGGGCTTGGCGCGAAGCGACCACCAGTATTGTCGCTGGTTGCGCTGCACGATCCACGGCAGCGGCCGCAGCCATTTCGGCAGCAATGTCGAAGCCGGCACGATGATCCGCCGCTCGCTCGCCAGCGACGCGAACAGGGGCAGATCGCAATCCGGCACCAGCAGGTAGTGCTTGGACGACGAGCTGATGTGGCGGTCCACGCTTTCGCACAACAGGGTGCACAGATGCAGGTCTCGCCCGTAAGTCGGGGTCAGCAGCGCAACAGGACTCATCTTTCGGTCTCTTCGATCTGGCGATCCGCAACTGGACAGGCGGACTTTCCCGGACGTCTCGGCTCGTGATGAGCAAGATCGGTGCCGAATGAGAGACTTAGAGAGTTCGAGGGCTCGGTTTGGTTAATTTTACCTTCTGGTAACCACAAGCGGATCGATGGCCCGACGATCCCACGCTCCCGCATCGGAATGGACTGGATATTGCAGTGCCAAGGCCGCCTCCAGGTAAAGATTGGACGACCGCCATGACCACGACCGCATTTTCCCGCCGCCAGATCCTCGCCGGTGCGGCTACGCTCGCTGGCGCGACGGGAACCGCGCTGTCCGGCCTGTCCGCTTTTGGCACAACCTCAAGTCCCGCGACTGTCCGCACCGCAAAAATCCCATATGGCGCCGCCGTTCGGGCCGACGCGCTGGCATCGGATTCCGCCTATCGCCAGGCGATCATCGACAATTGCCAGATGATTGTCGCGGAGGGCGAAATGAAGTGGCCGGTGATCCACCCAGCGCGCGGCGAATACAGCTTTGAGAAGGCCGACGCCATCGCCGCGTTCGCGCGGCAGAACGGCATGACGGTGCGCGGCCACACGTTGGCCTGGTACGGCGCGATGCCGACATGGACCGAGAGCATCAGCAGCCGCGGCGAAGCCGAGCGCGAGCTTGTGGGCCATATCGAAACGCTGGTACCCCGCTATCGCGATGTCATCCCGTCCTGGGACGTGGTCAACGAACCGCTGATCGACGATCCCGCCGACGCCCGATCACTACGTCCCTCCATCTGGACCCGCCAGCTCGGCGCCGATTATCTGCCGATTGCCTTGCGGGCGACCGCCGCCGCCGATCCGAAAGCCCGCCTCGTCGTCAACGAATACGACATCGAATTCAAAGGCTCGCGCTACGCGGCCAAGCGTCGAGCGCTGCTGCAATTGCTTCGCACGCTGCGCGATCGTGACGTGCCGCTGCACGCGGTCGGACTGCAAGCCCACCTGTTCGCCGACCGGGACATCGATCGCGACGGTTTGCAGGCGTTTCTCGCCGAGGTCGTCGCGCTGCGCCTCGACGTTCTGGTCACCGAACTGGACGTCGTCGATTTCACCCTTCCCGGGCCTGTCGAACAACGCGACGCGCTGGTGGCCAAGACCGCCCGCGATTTTCTCGAAACGGTGTGCGCCGTGGTGCGCCCAAAGGCCATCGTGACCTGGGGATTGAGCGACCGCTACACCTGGGTGCCGATCTACTTCACGCGCCGGGACGGGATGCCGAACCGTCCGTTGCCGATGGACGCCGGATTGCAGCGTAAACCACTGTTCGACGTCATCGACGACATCCGACAGCGCTTCGCATGAAACGCCGCGGCACCCCGGCCATACGGCGCGACCGCCGATGAGCGTTAAGACATTTGCAGGCCAGACCATGGCAACAACGAAGCACGCGAAGCAACCTTCCTGGACGGAATCGGCGATGACAACGACCCTGCCCCGCGAGATCGCCGCGATATCCGCAACGCTCGACACCACTGTCGAGATCGTGGTGTGCATTCCGAGCTTCCGACGTGCCGACCATTTGCGGCGGACGCTGGCCTCACTTGCCGCGCAACAGACCACGCGCCGGTTCGCCGTCGTCATCATCGAGAACGACGCAGCCGGCCGCGACGCCATTCCGATCGCCCGCGAGGTTTTCGAAAGCGGCGCCCTTGGCGGCATGTGCGTGATCGAACCGATGCAAGGCAATTGCCACGCCATCAACGCGGCGTTCGAAACAGCCCGCGAACGCTTCCCCGCCGCGACCATGTTCCTGATGATCGACGACGACGAAATCGCCACGCCGACCTGGCTGGAGCGCATGGTGGACGCGGCGGACGCCACCGGCGCGGCCGTTGTCGGCGGGCCGGTCCTGCCGAACTTCAACGACGGAATGGCGCAGCGGTTGCGTCGCCATCCGGCATTCCGTCCCGCCTACGACCGCAGCGGACCCGTGCCGATCATCTACGGCAGCGGCAACTGCCTGATCCGGCGCTCGACTTTCGCGCGCCTCGCCGACCCGCGCTTCGATCCACGTTTCAACTTCCTCGGCGGCGGCGACACCGACTTTTTCGTGCGATGCCGGCAAGCCGGTTTGCCGTTCTACTGGGCGGCGGACGCCATCATCACCGAAACCGTTCCTGAGGCGCGCACCCGAACACAATGGCTGTTGACGCGTGGACTGCGCATCGGCGCCATCAACTACCGGATCGAAGTCAAGACCGCGGAGACATTGCCGGCACGCCTCAAGGTTTTCGGGCGGATGGCCGCGCGAATACCGCTGTCGCTGTGGCAGGCCGCGCGCCTTGCCATGATCGAACCGACATTGTCGGCCGCCGCGCATCCCGTCATCGTCGCGGTGGGCGGCGCGCTTGCCGCCGCCGGAATCGAACCGCACGCCTACAAAGCCTCGAAGATCGCGCCTTGAGCCAGTTCGTGACAACAACCGCCGCACCGCACATGCTGGCCCGACAGGTCGGCCGGTGGCGTCTGACCGACGCGCTGCGTTGCACGGCGTTCGTCGCCACCTTCCTGCTGGCATGGATCACGTTGCAGCCGTTTCCCGATCTGGGCGAAGTCGATCTCCGCAATGTGACGATGGGAAATGAAACGGTGACCTACGCCGCGTTCGGCTGTCTGGCGCTTCTGACCGTCGGGCTGACCTTGCGCGACAACATGGCGGGGCTCCGCAGCCTGCTTGTTCCCGGGCTGATGCTCTTTGCCGCATGGATGGTGATCTCCGTGCTGCTGTCGCTCGATATCGGGACATCGCTGCGCCGTTTCACGCTGACGGCCTGCGTCATCACAATCACCGCGACCATGATCTTGCTGCCGAAGTCCGAATCCGAACTTGTGCGATGGCTGGCGACGATCACGCTTGTCACGCTTCTGGTTTGCTATCTCGGCCTGTTCCTCGCGCCATACTTCTCGATCCATCAGGCAACCGATGCACAGGAACCGCATCTGGCGGGCGACTGGCGCGGCGCGTTCGGCCACAAGAACGCGGCTGCGGCGATGATGGCGATCATCTCGTACATCGGCATCTATATCATCCGACGCGGCGCATTCGTGTCGGGCATTGCCATTGCCGGATTGGCCACGCTGTTCTTGTTCTACTCCGGCGGCAAAAGCTCTCTGGCGTTATGGGTGGTCGTACTGGCGACGAGCGGGTTCGTCGCCATCATCCGTTCGCCGGCAATGAAGGCCGTGACGTGTTTCGCCCCGCTTCTTATCATCAACCTGCTCAGCGTCGGCACGGTCGTCAGCGACAAGCTGGCCAACTTCGTCGATGCGCTGCCGCTCGATTCGACCTTTACCGGCCGTACCGACATCTGGACCTTTGCGCTGTCATCGCTGTCGCAGCGACTGGTCACCGGATACGGCTTCGCGGCATTCTGGGGCGGCAAGGCGATCAGGGACCTCCCCGAAGGCATGGAGTGGGCGACGACGGCCTCGCACAGCCATAACGGCTATCTCGACACGGCGCTGGCGATGGGCGTGCCGGGACTGGTGCTACTGATCGCGGTGCTGGTGATCGCTCCGTTGAGGAACTTCGAAGCGATCCAGCACAACGGCAATCGCGGCCCATTGGCGACGATGCTGTTTCAGATATGGCTGTTCGGCATCTATCTGTCGTCGATGGAGAGCTTCTTCCTCGATCGCGCCGACTCGATCTGGTTCACTTTCCTCTTCGCGGTGTTCGGGCTGCACTACCTCGCACGCTTCCCAACGCAGGACGCGCCGGATCGCCCGCCCGTATCCGATCAAAGCTGAGCCCGCACGGCGCGGGCCACGTCACCCCACCATCCGCGAAAATCGAATGGTGTCGCTGTCGTTGTTCGCCCGGCCGCCGCGACAATTGCGTCGGCGTAGCGTTCGTTGTCAGCGCCGCGTGGCACACGAACGATCGTGCCGTTGTCAATCAGCGCCTTGAACCTTGGATGGTGGTCGAATTCATCGGGAGCGACCGCGTCGGTCACCACCACCGGGCGAGCCGACTGCACCACCGTCAAAATACTGGAGCGGCGCGCCGTGATGCCTTCATCAAGCACGTAACAAAACGCATCGACTTCCCGAAACAGGCCGAACACCTCGGCATCCGACGCGACAAAGCCGGTCACGATCACGTCCTCGTCCAGCCCGAGTTCCGCGATGCGCCGTTTGAAATCGGCTTCGACATCATCCAGCGCGCGGATGAAAGAGCCGATATAGACCACGAGCGGCCTGAGTCCGCGCTGCTTCAGCAACGCCGCAATCTCCAGCACCGCCTCCGGTTGCTTGCCGGGATAGATCGATCCGAAATGCCCGACCACGAGACGCCCTTCGACGCGGGCCGCCGCGAGCCGCCCGCGCAACGCGCTGTCAGCGCCGACCGCCGGCGCGGCGATATTCGGCGGCAGCGGCGCCAGCACGCATTTCCGCGCGAACCAGCCGGCGACCGGCGCATTCATCAGCTCCCGCCGGACCAACGGCGAGAACATCACGATCGTATTCGCAAGCAGCAATGCGGGTATGTAGGTCAGGCGTCGCAACCCGTGCAGCCCGCCCCATTCGTGCTGGATCAGCACCACGCGCCGCCCTCTTAGCCGCGCTATTGTCAATGCCGCCAGCGGCGTCAAAATGACACGCTTCCAGGCAACGATGGGGAAATTGCAGACGACAGCCTCGGCATCTCCGACCGCGCGCCAGATATCCGACAGTGTGCCTTCTGATTTCGTCAAGGTTAACGACGCGCAGCTCCCCGGCTCGATTGCATCGACGGCGTCCTGAAGCAGGCGGGTAAACTGCCCGACGCCGCATTGCATTTGCGGCCCGGCGCCGAGAAAAAGCGCGAGGAAACGGGGTTTTCTGGCTGTCATCACGGGCCGGACACGAGGCTCTGGAGCTATGCCGCGCATCACGCGACGGTTCGCGGACCGTTATAGAGCGCGGACGTTAGCTTCGGGTAAGCGCAGCCGGCGAAACCGGCATCTTTCTTGCGGAGCGGAAAACAACCGATCATGCCATCGTCCCGTAACGGGACAGGCCGCGGCAGCTTACGGACGGCCAAGGAGGCCACCATCATGACCAAAGGACAGTTCTTCCCGGCCTGGAATGAGACCCATTCGTCATTGTGGGGCCACCAGCCGATCCGGCTTGCTCACGAATTGCACAAGTCCCCTCTGTTCGCCATGGACCGTCTCGCCGAACTGATCGAGCGTTATCCGCGCGAGCATTACAGTCTGGTACAGACCGGTGCACGCGCGGCGCGTCGGCTGTGGCGCGAGGGTGAGATCGGCAGCCTCAGCGGCCGTCAGGTGATCGACGCCATCGCCAAGGGCGGCCTTTGGCTCAACCTGCGCAATGCCTCCAGCGTCGACCCCGACTACAAGACCATGCTGGATACGATGTTCGCGGAGATCGCCGAGCATGTTCCCGGCTTCCAGGCCCCGAAGCACCAATCGGGCATCCTGATCTCCTCGCCGGATGCGCAGGTCTATTATCATGCCGACCTTCCGGGTCAGGGCCTGATCCAGATCGCCGGACGCAAGCGGGTCTATCTCTATCCGAACTCGGCGCCATTCATTCAGCCGGAGCATCTGGAGGACATCGCGCTGTATGATGTCGAGGTCGATATGCCCTATGCACACTGGTACGACGACTATGCCACCGTGCTCGATCTCGAGCCGGGGCAGATGCTGCATTGGCCGTTGAATGCGCCG
>CAUJJN010000337.1 GCA_963204905.1 Pseudomonadota bacterium | reverse complement strand
CTGGAACGCGACCGGCTGGTTCCGTGGCGTCGATGGCAAGTGGCGATTTGAGATCGATGATAGCAAGTCTTACGGCGATTTCACCGCTGCCCTAGAGGACGGGTTCAAGCCGAACGAACGATGGCCGCTCGACCATGTGCTCGGGCACAGAGAACTATTCGCGGCATACCCCGACTTGGAGAAAACCGGCATTGCCTATCGCGATTTTCCCGATGGCTATGATGATGCCGCCGCTGCTTACGGGCGGAAGTCAGACACTGTTGTCCTAAACAGTCGCTATCGTGATTTTGCAAACGAGCGCGTCATGCACTCGTTTATGCTACACGAAACGCAACATCGTTTGCAGGGCACAGAAGGATTCGAACGTGGCGGCAGTAGTCGCCGGTTCTCTGCCGATGAAATCGCGGCCGAACGCGCGCGGCTGATGGCGATCCCCGAAGACCCGAGCGGCTGGGGAAGCGTCAGCAATGTAAGCGGCGACATGCCGGATAGCCAAGTCGGCGACAGCCTCTACCGCCGCCTAGCCGGCGAAGTCGAAGCGCGCCTTGTCCAGAATCGCATGAACCTATCGCCCGAGCAACGCCGCGCCCGTCCGCCGTGGCTCGACTACGACGTACCGGAATCACAGCAGATCGTGCGCGGGGCGTCAGAGCCGCAATTCGCGATGGTCGATCGCAACGTCGGCCAGGAGATGCGCCGCGACCTCGATCAGTTGGGGTATTTCTCCGGTGCGCTGGAAGCCGCCAAGCGCCTGAAGCAAGCCAAGGGCACGCCCGAGCAGATGCTCGCCATGTTGCAAAAGGAAGGGGCGAAGAAAGCCGAGATCGAAGCCACGGGGCTAGGCAAGTTCTTGGAAGGTCGCCCATCCGTCACCCGTGACGAGATCGTCGGACACCTTGAACAGAATAGGCTCGGGCTGAATGAGAGCAATTATCTGTCTACAGCCGTTCCGGCAGAACGCATAGCGCTAATCAACAAGATGAGGACCGCCGCACCGGGGGAACAGGCCGCGCTTGCGCAACAGATACATGAGTTTGACGTTGCACGTGGTCAGCAAATGGCTGGGGCTAAACCCGCCAAATGGTCCGCCCATTCCCTCGACCCTTCCAACCCTACCTATAGAGAGACAGTGCTGCACTTGCCGGAAACAAGAGTTTCGGCCATCGACGCTCGCCTGACTGAGTTGAACGATGAAATCAACCAGATGAGCGGCGGCATGACTAGGGACATTCCGCGCGACAACATGCAGAGGTTCCAAGAATTGCGCGCTGAAGCAAAAGCGTTGAGCGACGAGCGCGCCGATTTGAAGCGCGGCAACTTCGTATCCGGCCACTTCCCCGAGCCCAACATCGTCGGTCACATGATGACCTCTATGACGAAGCACGAGGGCAAGCCTGTCTACACCATAGACCAGATACAATCAGATTGGGGACAAAAGCTCAGAGACGGGGGCGTAAGAGACGAGGCGAAGATTGCTGAATTGCAGCAGAAGATCAATGATGCCACCGGCGGCGTGCCGCTGGCAGATGTCATTGCAAGGGGCAATGATCGGGTCATGGCGGCGATTGATCGCCCCAATCGTCCGCCTGAACGGACACGCCAGATCGTTGCCGAATTGCGCGCCTATGCTGAGAAGCGCGATGGTACCCCAGCCGGTCAAAAAGCATTGGCACTGGCCGATACGATCGAGCGCGTGCGGATGCTGGAAGCCGAGCTTAAAACGGCGATGTCGGCCACACCCGGCCATCCCCTTGTCAACACCACCGACCAGTGGAGCAACACGACGCTGCGTCGTGCGATCCGTCAGGCGGCGGAAGCGGATGCCGACTATATCGCGATTCCGACCGGCGACACGGTGCTATCCTACAACCCCGGCGACACCGCCGGCATGCACGGGTTCTATGGGTCCAAGGATCAAGAGGGCATCGTCCCGAAGAACCTGCGCAAGATCCTGCTCAATCTCGACAAGGACATGCCCAAGGCGTCGAAGATCGACGAACTCGAAACCCCGTCCGGCATGAAGGGCGAAGGGTTTACGCTGTTTCCGCTGACGGCAAAGGTCAAGGAAACCGTGAAAACCGAAGGCCAGCCGCTGTTCGCGATGCGGTCTGAACCTGAAATCCGGCAGGCACCCGATCAACCCGACCTCACGCCCGAACGCATCACCCAGGCGATTCAACCCTATCTCGATGCTTATCCCAATATCGCACGGATCATGCAGGAAGGCACCGACACCGCCGATCTATCGCCGATCATCACCCGGATCATGGAGGACATTCCTGCTCTGACGGAAGCCCGTGCGGCGATGACCCAGGCGCTCGGCCCGGAAGCCGCACAAGCGGCTGAACTCGCGGTCATGCGTGCCATCGTCACCGGCGAAAGCCCGCTTGACGGGATCGACATTGACGGCATTACCCGGCAGGTGATGGATGCGATCGGCCAGGACGACGCGCCCGCGGCAGAACCGATGTTCGCGATGCGCGGCGAAGACGGCCGGATGAAGCTCGACGCCCAGGAAAGGGCAAAGCAGCTACAGGACGAACTTGCGGCGATCGAGGCGCAGTTCCAAGCCTCGGGCGGTGACGAACGGCTGAAGCTGCAAGCCAAGCGCGCAGCATTGCTCGGGGCGCAGGCTTACGAACGTCTGATCGACGAAACCGGCGCTTTCCGCGATGCCTATGGCCGCACCGACCGGGCCAAGGCGATGATGGCGGTGATCGAGAATTTCGGCCAGCGCGAGCAGGTGCCGTTCGTTGATCTGGTCAACCTCAAGTCCGCGATCCAGAACGATGCCATCGGCATGATGGACAAGGCGCTGTGGTCGTGGCGCAAGGGTGCCGTGCTGGGCGACCTGCGGCGCAAGTTCAATAGTTCGGTAAAAGCGAACATGGAGAATGTGGTTCGGTCTCTGGCGGGGGAAAAAGTCACCGACCAGACCGCAATTGAGTTCGGCAAGGCATGGCAGGGCGTGACCGAATATCTGCGCCAGCGGTTCAACGCGGCCGGTGGCGACATCGCCAAGCTCGACGGCTGGATCATGCCGCAGTATCACGACCCCGAGGCGCTGTTGAAGGGTGGGCGCGAGGGCTGGGTGAAGTTCATCATGCCGCTACTCGACCGCAAGCGGATCGTCGATGCCAGCGGCGCGCAACTCGACGACGGCAAGTTGCGGTCGATGCTGCAAGACATCTGGACCAACATCACCACCGACGGCGCGTTCAGCCGCGAGTTGTCCGATGCGCCGGGCAAGGGCGTGCTGTACAAGCGTCACCTCGAACACCGCGTGTTGCATTTCAAGGATGCGGACTCGTGGCTTGCCTACTCGAAGAAGTTCGGCGGCAACGATATCTATGCTGCGATGATCGGGCATATTTCGATGATGGCGCGGGATATCGCGATGATCGAGCGGCTGGGGCCGAACCCTGATCTGACCATGCGCCGGCTGCGCCAGACGATCAACAAAGAGGCCGCGATGGCTGGCCCGGCGCTCTCGCTGTTCGAGGAATTTCAGGCCAAGATCGCCAGCCTCAAGGCCGAATACAAGGCGCTGCCCGGCGGCATCGACGACATTACCCGCAAGATCGGTGAGATCCACGGCAAGCTCGACGGCATGCGCGACGACGCCGGCACCGGCAAGCGGGCGCGGCGCCGGATCGAGGGCAAGCTGAACGAACTGCGCAACCAGCTCGGGCCGCTGCATGAGCAGTTGGAAAAGGTTCTATCCGGCGAAGGCATGACGCCGGCACAGCGGCTCAAGGCCGACGAAATCAACGCCGCGGCGGCCGAGATGGCGCTGATGGAGGACTGGCGGCCGACCTCGACCAATCCGGTGCAGCGGGTCAACCGGCTGCTGACCCGTGCCGATGAGATGTTCAAACTCTACAACGGCAACACCAATGTTCCGGCGGACAACCGGATCGCGAGCACGATGACGGGGATTCGCAACATCATCGGCGCGTCGTCGCTGGTCTATGCGCCGTTCTCTGCTGTCACCGATCAGGCGACCCAGCTGGCGGGACGGCTGTTCATCGGCATGCCTGTGACCAATCAGCTGGCATCGTTCGTCACGGGGTTCACCAAGGGCGACCGCAAACTGGCGCTCGCGGTCGGGCTCGGGCTCGATCAGGTACAGGCGGCCTTTGCCGATCAGGCGCGCATGGTCGGGTGGTATTCGACCCGCCACGTCACCGGCTACATCGCCGACCGGACACATGCCTATTCCGGTCTGTCACCAATGACGCAGGCGGCGAAGCTGGCGTTCGGCCTCGACTTCATGCGTTGGATGGCGAGCCTCAAAGATACCAAGTTCGACGCGCTCGACGACACCACGCAACGGCTGCTGACCCGGCACGGGTTCAAACCGGCCGATTGGGATGCGATCAGAACGGCCACGCCGGAGATCAAGGCGGGGTCGGCGATGATGACCCGCAACGCCATTGCCGCAGCGGCGGGCCGGGATCTTGCCGAGCGCTACATGGTGATGCTGTTCCGCGAGCGCGGGCAGGCGGTACTCGAAGGCGGCTTGCAGGGCCGCACGGCAGCGATCTCCGAAGCCAAGCCCGGCACCGCTTCGGGTGAGTTCTTGCGTTCGGCGATGATGCTGAAATCGTTTCCGACCACCTACATGATGCTGATCCTCGGCCGGCTCGCTAACGAAATCCAGGCCGGGCGTGGCTTGAGCAAGTCGACGTTGGCCTATGGCGCTTCGATCTTCTTTGTCGGCACCATGCTCGGCGCGGTGGCAAAGCAGTTGAAGAACGTCGGCCAGGGCCGCGATCCCGAGGACATGACGACGGGTAAGTTCTGGGCACAGTCGTTCATGCAGTCGGGCGGCGCCGGCATCTTCGGTGATTTCATATCGTCGGCGACCAATCGCACCGGATCGGGGCTGTCTAGCACCTTGGCCGGGCCGGTGCCGGAACGGATCGGCACGCTGCTCAACATCGTGTTTGGCAACGCCGTCCAGTACGCTCGTGACGAGAAAACCAACGCCGGCCGGGAACTGGTCAACCTGCTGCGGCAGAACACGCCGGGCATGCTGTCACCGTGGTACACGCGGCTTGCCTATGAGCGGCTGATCCTCGACGAGTTGCAGCGGATCGCCGACCCGGATGCACACAAATCATGGGCATCTAAGGTTCGCGGCCAGAAAAAACGCCAGGGCAACGACTTCTACTACCCCCCCGGCGGCACGCCGCGCGCACCGAACTTCGGCGCCGCGTTCGGCGGACCCTGATTGTTGCGTTGTTGCCCTACCAAAAATCAGCTTGACGGTGTAGAATCACTACCGACGTAAGGGACCGGCGCCGCCTCGCTCTGGCTTGGCCGACACTCCCGCGCGAGCATCCGCAAATCACCGCCGAAACTGTGTCGCGTCCGGCCTCTCTCGCGAAGGCACACGCGCATGACCGTCTCGGCTTCCTACGCCGCATTGAGTTATAGTGGAAACGGTGCTACCACGGCGTTCGCGGTGTCGTGGCCGTTTTTCACCGGTACGCTGGTCGTCACTCTGGTCGACGAAGATGGCATAGAGACGGCACAGACGATATCGACCCACTATACCGTCACCGGTGGAACCGACAGTAGCGGCCTTCCGGCAACCGGCACGGTGACGATGCTGACCGCGCCGGCCACGGGCGAGACGTTGCAGATCGCTCGCGCCACGCCCAAGACGCAGCCGTCGGTGTGGACCGATAGCAACGCCTTCACGGCGAAGTCGCTGGAAAGCGTGCTCGACCGGCTGACCTTGGTCGGGCAGGAACTTGACGGTGCCGCCGATGAAGCCGTGTCCGAGATCACGTTCGCGTCTGGCACCGTCACCACCGGTGCGGCGGGAACGTCGGCGTCGGCGTCGATTGCCGGGGAGTTCCCCGATTATACCATCAATCTGACCATTCCGCGCGGTGAGGCTAGCGCGTCGGGTGACGGTACCGGCGACGTGACCGGCCCGGCCAGCGCCACCGCCAACGCCATCGCCCTGTTCGACGGCACCACCGGCAAAGCGATCAAAAATTCCGGCTATACCATCACGGCGGCCGGCGCGGCTTTGCTCGACGATGCGGCGGCGTCTGACCAACGGACCACGCTCGGGCTCGGCGCACTCGCCACGCTGGCGACGGTCGGCACGTCGCAGATCGACAATGACGCCGTAACCTACGCCAAGATGCAGAACATTTCGGCGCAGTATCGCCTTCTGGGCCGGGTATCATCGGGCGCCGGCAATACGGAAGAACTGACACTCTCCCAAGCGCTCGACTTCGGATCGAGCCCGGCCAACGGCGATATTCTGATCCGGTCTGGCGGGGCGTGGGTCAGGCTCGGCCTCGGTGCGTCGGGCTATGTCCTGACGTCGAACGGCACCATCCCGGCGTGGGCGGCATCATCCGGCGCGGTCGAGAACGTGCGGCTCGGGACGGAGGCTAATTCCGGTCTTGCATCAGATAGCACCACCAAGGCCCCAACCGGCAACGTGCTGACCGGGCTGGCCGACATGTCTGATTCGATCCGAACACTGTACTACAAGCCGATGCAAAAGCAGGTTTCAGGGTCATGGACGACGGTATCGGGATGACGATGATGATCAAGGACCATGGCACCTTCAGCCTGTACAAGCCGGATCGCTTGAAAGACGACGCCAAGCTGTGCGCCCGGATCGACGCGGGCGGGTTGTTCGTGCGATCGAACGGCCTCGACTGGTACACCATCGCCGACGTTGGCCCGACCGGCAACACCTTCGCGATGGTCAAGGATGGCCGGGTGATTTCGGCCTCGGTCGATCCGTCGACGCTGTGGCCGATCGACTGTACGCTGATCGAGACCGACCAGCGGTGCGAGGTCGGCTATGTCTACGATGGCTCGACGCTCGCCCCCTATGTCGAACCGCTGGACGCGATGAAAACCCGGCTTGCGGCCAGGATCGATGCCGATGCGGAGAAGGTTCGGCAACGGTTTCTGACCCCCGGCGACGGCATGCAGTTCGTCTACCGCGAGAAGTTCGAACAGGCCCAGGCGGTGCAGCAGATGGGCGAGGCCGCGGCCAATGCGCTACCATCGGAAACCGCCGAGAAACAGTTTCCGACCCTATGTGCGGGGCTCGGATACGACGCGCCGACGTTGTGGGGCTGCGCTGAAATCGTGCTCGACAAGTTCGCCGAGTTCTCGGCGCTGACGCTGACCATCGAGCGGGTACGGCTGTCGGCCAAGGCGGCGATCAGAGCGGCGGGAGATCATGCCAGTGTGCGCGCGGCCTACGAGGCAGCGGCATGGCCGACGTAGAATCACTGACCCACTGGCGACGGCGGATCAAGGAGGTCGAACGGCATACCAACCGGGTCGAGTTGGATGCGGCGACCCGGAAGCTGATCGCCGATCTGCTGGCGCGGGTGGAAGCGTTGGAAGCGCGGCCGGTGGCGTTGCTGGCCGGCGGTGGAGCGGTCGAGCAGAGACTGGTTGCGTTGGAAGATCATGCTGCGGCGCAAGCGGAATTGGGATCTGCGTTCTCGGCGGCCTTGATGCTGATGCGTGAGTTGGGCGCCAAGACGGCGGTGCTCGAAAAGGAAGCGCGCGAGACGCGGGCGGTGGTCGAGATCGTCACCCCGGCGCTGGCAGCGATCGGAAGGAGATAGGGGTATGGACAAGCAAGCGTTCTATGTGAAGTGGGTCGTCAAGGGCGGATCGATGATCCTGTGCGGCGTGTTCGGCTATCTTACCTTGCAGCATGTGACGCCGCTGAATTTCATCCTCGCTGCGATCTTCGGCGTCGTTCCGTTCGCAATGTCGCTGGCGATCGAAAAACGCGCCTACGACATGACCATCGGTGATCATAGTCTGGCGCGGCCGTTGCTGGTTCTGGCGGTGCTGTGCGGCGCGTTTGTTGGTGTCGCGGACTATTCGTCGGCGGTTGCGATGCGCGACATCGTGGCGGCGCATCTGGGCGACCAGAACCGCGTCACGGCCGACAAGGTCGGCGAGGTGACGCGGATCGAAAAGCGGCTCGCCGAGATCCGCGGCGGCTGGAAAACCACCTATCTGTCGCCCGACGCATACCAAGCCGAGATCGACAATCTGCAAGGTGACTTCCTGTTCAAGCGGTCGAAGGGCTGCACCGACACCAGCCTGCCCGACAGCCGCGCACATTGCGCCAAGCTCGCCAGCGCCAAGGCGCACAAGTCGATGGCCGAGCAGCGCCAGAAGGAAGACAAGGAAGCCTATGAACTCGGCATTCAACTCGCGTCGGCGAAGGAAGCCAGCGCGGGCGCGACGACGCACGCCAACCCGACCGAGGCTGCCACCAAGGCGTTCGTGTCGTGGGGGCGGCTGACACTGTCACCGAACGCCACCGAAATGGCATGGGGCCAGAACGCGATCCTGCTGTTTATGACGGCGCTGGTGGTGTCGCTGATTTCGATCGTCAGCCACATCATCGGCGTTGACCGCGGCCGGGCGTTCCTTGCGGCCAACGGCGGTATGGCGCCGATGACGTTCACCGCGCCGCGGCTTCCAGGTCCGGCCGAAGCAAAAGAACCGATCCCGCTCAAGGCGCACGACACCAACTTGGTGGTGATCAACGGCGAGGCGCAAAAGGACTCGACCCAGACCGACCAGCTGATTCAAATGGCGATGGCGGCAATGGATCGCTACGCCAAGTCGAACCCGTTCTCGAAGCAGGAGGGCAGGGCATGAACCTTTCCGACGTCGGCCTCGATCTGATCATCAGTTCCGAGGGCAAACTGAAAGCGTTGGGTGATGGCCGCTACATCGCGTATCGCTGTCCGGCGAACGTGTGGACGATCTATACCGGCTGCACTGTGGGCGTCAAAGAAGGGATGATCGTCACCGAGGACGAAGGCAAGGCGATGTTTCGCGCCGAACTGGCGAAGCACGAGGCCGCCGTTACACGGCTGGTCAGTGTCGACCTGACACAAGGCCAATTCGACGCGCTGGTGTCATTCTCCTACAACGTCGGCAGCGGCGCTCTAGCTGGTTCTGGCCTGCTGAAAAAGCTCAACAAAGGCGATTATGCTGGAGCGTGCAAAGAGTTTTCCAAGTGGGACCGGGCGACGGTCAAGGGCAAGAAAACCGCTCTCCGCGGCCTGACCATCCGCCGGGCGCGCGAGGCGGCGTTGTTCGCGACCCGTGACGACGCGCCGGTGATCGCGCAAAAGGTCGAAACGCCGAAGGAACCCATCACCGCCACGCAAGCGACGATTGCGGCGGCTCCGGTGGCCGCTGGCGCCGTTCCTGCAATCCAGGCGGTGACAGAGGCGGCCAAATCACCTGCCATCCCTGCCCCTCCTACGGCGATCCTGGAACAGGCGGGAGCTTGGAAAGGGTTTTCGGCTCAAGTCTTGGAGTTCGGCGCGTTCGCGGTGTCGAGCCCGAAGTCGATCGTCGTCATCGGCGTTGCGATTGCGGCGATGGTGTTCGGGCCGAAGATCGCGCCGAAGCTGTTCGGGAGGGAATGAATGTGCGGGATTTTATTTTCACTCGACGAGCTAACCCGCATCCTCGTCTAAGTCGGGCGCTACCCGACCACGCCTATAGCGACCCGTGGCATTTATTCTCTCCACGTCTGAGTGGACAGGAGTTTACCCCATGATCAACCCCGGTTCAATTGGAATTGTCGTCGTCGCGTTCCTTGCTTTGATTGGTCTGTTTGCGTCTCAACGTCAAATCGGTGCGACCAAGGCTGTCGCCAAGATCGAGAGGGCAACCGACAATGCGATTTTTAAGGGCAAGCGCGCCGCTGCTGCTTCTGGTTCTGACAGCGTGCGTGGACAGCGCGACCCAACTACCCGCAACGACTAAGGTGCTCGACGAACTGCCGCGCGTGCAGAACAGCCCGAAATCGCCTTGCTGGCAGCAAGAGCAGATCGCGGCCC
>CAUJJN010000336.1 GCA_963204905.1 Pseudomonadota bacterium | reverse complement strand
ATCAGGTCGCGATCATCTGGGAAGGCGACGATCCGTCGAAATCCAGGCACATCACCTATCGCCAGCTTCATGACGAAGTGTGCAAGATGGCCAACGTGCTGCGCAATCGCAACGTGAAGAAGGGCGACCGCGTCACCATCTACCTTCCGATGATTCCGGAAGCGGCCTACGCGATTCTCGCCTGTGCCCGGCTGGGCGCGATTCACTCCGTCGTGTTCGCGGGCTTCTCGCCGGATTCGCTGGCGCAACGCATCACCGATTGTCAGTCCAATATCGTCATTACCGCCGACGAGGGATTGCGCGGCGGCAGGAAGGTGCCTCTGAAGGCCAACGTCGATGCGGCGATCGACAAGTCCGGCGGCGTCGACTGGGTCGTCGTCGTCAAGCACACCGGGGCGGCGGTCGACATGGATCCGGTCCGCGATCTCTGGTATCAGGACGCGGCGGAAATGGTGACGACCGAATGTCCCTGCGAGCCGATGAATGCGGAGGACCCGCTGTTCATCCTTTATACGTCGGGCTCGACAGGCAAGCCGAAGGGCGTGCTGCACTCCACCGCCGGCTATCTCACCTTCGTCGCCATGACGCATCGATACGTCTTCGACTATCACGACGGCGACATCTACTGGTGCACCGCCGACGTCGGCTGGGTGACCGGCCATAGCTATATTCTCTACGGGCCGCTCGCCAACGGCGCGACCACGCTGATGTTCGAGGGCGTGCCGAACTATCCGGACAATTCGCGCTTCTGGAACGTGATCGACAAGCACAAGGTCAACATCTTCTACACCGCGCCGACCGCGATCCGCGCGCTGATGCAGGCCGGTGATGTGCCGGTGAAGAAGACCTCGCGCGCCTCGCTTCGGCTGCTCGGGTCGGTGGGCGAGCCGATCAATCCGGAAGCATGGGAATGGTATCACCGCGTTGTCGGCGACGGCCGCTGCCCGGTGGTCGATACCTGGTGGCAGACCGAGACCGGCGGCATCATGATCAGCGCGCTGCCTGGCGCGATCGCGCAGAAGCCGGGTTCGGCGACGCTGCCGTTCTTCGGAATCGCGCCGGACATCGTCGATCCGGAAGGCAAGGTGCTGGAGGGGGCGACGGAAGGCAATCTCTGCATCACGCGGTCATGGCCGGGACAGATGCGGACCGTCTACGGCGACCATGAGCGTTTTGAGCAGACCTACTTCTCCACCTATAAGGGCAAGTATTTCACCGGCGACGGCTGCCGTCGCGATGCGGACGGCTATTACTGGATCACCGGCCGTGTTGACGACGTCATCAATGTCTCCGGCCATCGGATGGGGACCGCCGAGGTCGAAAGCTCGCTGGTCGCGCATGATGCGGTGTCGGAAGCGGCCGTGGTGGGCTATCCGCACGACATCAAGGGGCAGGGCATCTACGCCTATGTGACCTTGATGGCCGGCGTCGAGCCGAGCGAGCAGTTGCGCAAGGATCTGGTGGCGTGGGTGCGCAAGGACATCGGGCCGATCGCATCGCCGGACCTGATCCAGTTCGCGCCCGGCCTGCCCAAGACACGATCCGGCAAGATCATGCGCCGCATCCTGCGCAAGATCGCCGAGGACGAACCGGGCAGCCTCGGCGACACCACGACCCTGGCCGATCCGGCGGTGGTGACCGATCTGCTCGACAACCGCCAGAACAAGAAGGCGTGAGGGCGCTTCAGCAACCCGCAACCTGACGCTCACGCAAAAGTCAGAGGCCTTGGCCTCTGACTTTCTGTTTTTGGCGCGGGTGTTGTTTCCCGGACATTTACTTTACCGGCGAGATTTTCTTTTGATGCGCCCGCGCCGCCTTGCGGTGGTGCGGGCGGCAACCGTTTGGTCAGCGCCGTCGGATACATTCGGTTGAAACGATCGGCGACGGCGGCGCAGCCGCGCGGCGTGGGTCGAGTGAGATATTTGCGGAGCGATCGATGACGATCAAGGTTGCGGTGGCATTTGCCGCCATGGTGGGAGCACTTCCGTTGGCCAGCGTACCGGCGCAGGCGCGGCCGGATCTGGTGGCGTTCCGCGGAGGGTATTCGCCGGGCACCATCGTCGTGAAGACCAACGAGCGACGGCTTTATCTGGTGCTCGATCAGGATCGCGCCGTGCGCTATCCGGTCGGTGTCGGCAAGGCCGGCAAGCGCTGGGCCGGCGCGACCCACATCAGCGGCAAGTACCAGCATCCGGCATGGTCGCCGCCGGCCGAGGTGAAACGTGACAATCCGCGCATTCCCGACGTCATCCCTGGCGGCTCGCCGTCCAATCCGATGGGCGTCGCGGCAATGACGCTGGCGGGTGGCGAATACGCCATCCACGGCACCAACCGGCCCGGATCGGTTGGCGGCTTCGTCTCCTACGGGTGCGTCCGCATGTTCAATGAGGACATCACCGACCTTTATCAGCGGGTTTCGGTGGGGACACCGGTGGTGGTGACGCGGTAATTCGCGCCACCCGCAGAATCGCAATTCAGCACCAGCCGCCGCGACGGCCTCCGCCGTAACGGCGGACCTGCCCGGCTGCCAACAGCGCGTCAGAGACGTTCGGCGTCTGGCGCGTCGCGGCGTCCGCCACCACCCGGCCGTTATATTTGTCCGGGCCGATGTTGAAGATCGTCACCTCACCCTCGGCCAACAGTTTGCGCAGCGCGGCGCTCGCGGTTTGCGCCATGCGCCACTCCTCGGCACAGGCGGCCTTCAGCTCGGGGGCGTCGATGCCGCGCAGCCGTACCCGCGTCACCATGTCGAGGCCGGGCCACAGGTGCACCCGCGCCTCGAAGGTGTCGCCATCGATGGTCCGCAGCACGTCGACAGCGTGGCGGCCGCCGGAGCTTCCGGCATGGGAGAGGATCGTTTGGGTATCCCGGTCCGCCGGAGATTCGATGGCCGGCTTTGGGAAGGCGCCGTCGCCAAACCAATGTCGGGCGCCGGACAGCATGGAGCCCGCTGCGACGCCGATCACGAAGATCCATGGCAGCACCAGGGCCCAGCCGCCCCGGCTCAAACGCGATCGAAATGGATATATTCTTCGTGCTGGGTACATATTCCTAGTGTAAGCCGAGTTTGCGTTGCGGGCAAGCGCAATCTGGAGTTGTGCCAATCAACCTCCGGCAGTTGTTCGCCCCGGCATCCTCGACCGAAGGTCTTAAAAATCCGACGCGATGCCCTTGGTTTCCCAATCGCCGAAGCGGGTCGGTTCCGGCCCCTTGGGACCGTTGAATTCCGGCGCTGCGGGTTTGGCGTTCGCCGCCGCCGCGACGCGGCGCGCTTCCGCTTCGGCGAGCGCGCGTTTCGCGGCGTCGGAAAGCGGCTTGCGCGGTGCGTCGGTGTTCGGGGTGGGGGCCGATGTCTCTGGCATGACGCAATTCCCTGTCGGTTTCGATAGCCTGCGTGCAAGCACGTTGCTCCTCAATGAGGAGCATGATTGTTGCTGTGTATATAATTCGGATTC
>CAUJJN010000335.1 GCA_963204905.1 Pseudomonadota bacterium | reverse complement strand
TTGTGCACCGCGACCGACAGCACCTTCTTCGCATGGTGCTGGCCGATGACGTAGTCATCGAGCACCTTGCAGATTTCCTTCGGCGTCGGAATCCCGTCGCGCGACTTCACCAGCGAGGACTTGTTCTCCTCGCGGATGATGTCCATGCAGAGTTCAACGCATTCGTCGCAGATAAAAACCGTAGGACCCGCGATCAGCTTGCGGACTTCATGCTGGCTCTTGCCGCAGAACGAGCAATAGAGAGTGTTCTTCGAGTCGCTGGTACCGACCTTGCTCATTCCTGTCTCCGTCTACCGTCGATCTCAACCACGATCCGTTCGATCGAGAACGCTCCTATGAGGCACATTCGCCAGTTTAAATAGGAGCAATTTCCGTACCAAAAAGACCCTGCTGCAAGACCCCTTCTCGTCCGTCATCGACCGCGACGAATCGCGGCCAGTTCAATCCGTCAGTCACCAAACTCAGCCAACCATGCTGACAGCCGACTATCAAGAATTCGCTAATCGGCCAAAAGTCTGGTGTCGTGACAATAGCGTGATTTGCCGCCCTGGCGCGACCCCTCCCGGAGCAATTCGCCATGACGTGGCCGGATGGCCACGTCCGCAGGTGAGTGCAACGGAACCGCGCTCGCGTTCAGCACAACATCAAGCCGGCTTCGCCGCCGGCTCTTCGGCGCGCTTCTCGATCACCTTATCGATCAGGCCGAAGTCCTTGGCCATCTCCGAGGTGAGGAACTTGTCACGCTCCAGCGCATCCTCGATCGCCTTGTAGGTCTGCCCGGTATGCTTGACGTAGATTTCATTCAAGCGTTTCTTCAGATTGAGGATTTCCTGGGCGTGCAGCATGATGTCGGTCGCTTGGCCCTGGAACCCGCCAGACGGCTGATGCACCATGATACGGGCATTCGGCAACGCGAAACGCATGTCCTTCTCGCCGGCGGCGAGCAACAGCGAGCCCATCGAAGCGGCCTGACCGGTACATAACGTCGACACCGGCGGGCGGATGAACTGCATGGTGTCGTAAATCGCCAGCCCCGACGTCACCACCCCGCCCGGCGAGTTGATGTACATCGAGATTTCCTTCTTCGGATTCTCGGCCTCGAGGAACAGGAGCTGGGCGACGGTCAACGTCGACATGCCGTCCTCAACCGGGCCGGTCACGAAGATGATGCGCTCTTTCAGGAGGCGCGAGAAGATGTCGTAGGCTCGTTCGCCGCGGTTGGTCTGTTCGACCACCATCGGAACGAGATTCATGTAGGTTTCCACCGGATCGCGCATTTATCACCTGAGGTTTAGCGGGACGTAACAAGCGGCGTACAGATATACCCCGATCCGGCGGCGACAAGACCCGCCACCGCCACCGGGATCAGGCCCCTACTTCAAGCCGATTCGGGCATGGGGGCATAGCCGCGAACCGTCCGGCACTGGTGTTTCGCCCGGCAACCTTAACGCCCATGGAAGCACGGCCCTTACCCCACAGGTCATGGCTTCGCGCACCCGAACCTGTCAGCATGGCGGGCCTGAGAGGAACGACCATCATGCTCTACGCGCAGGACCTCACCGTCGGCCAACGCTTTGCGTTCGGAAGCTACCCCATGGAAGAAGCCGAAATCATCGAATTCGCAACGCGTTATGACCCGCTTTACATCCACATCGACCGCGAGGCCGCGGCCAAGGGACCATTCGGCGGCCTGATCGCCAGCGGGCTGCACACCATGGCTGTGTACCAGCGGCTGATCGCGGAAGCGATGTGGTGGAAGGTCGCCGGTATCGCCGGCAAACGGTTCGAGATCGACCTGCAACGGCCGGTGCGCCCCGGTATGGTGCTCACCGGGCACGCCGAAATCGAGGACATCGTGATGAGGCCGGAGCGAAACGACGCCCTTATGTTCCTTCGCGCCGTCATCACCGACGGCACCAAAACGGTGCTGTCGTTGCGCCTGGAATCGTTGATCCACGCCCGGCCGGCGTGACTTCGGATAGAAACACCGCGTCATTGCCGGGCGTGACCCGGCAATCCATCCCCGTGAAACGGCTCTTTATTTTGATGGATGCGCGGGTCAAGCCCGCGCACGATGATTCCACCTGAACCAAACCTGCCCCAAAAACGTGGATGCCCGGGACAAGCCCGGGCATGACGACGTTATTTGGCCTATCAAGCGCGACGAAATCGCCCGGCGGACGGATCTGATCAGGCAGCCGTCTTGTCGGCGTCGTCGTCCTTGTAGAGGTCTTCGCGCGACACCTTCTTCTCGGAAACATTGGCAAGTTCAAGGAGAAAGTCGACCACCTTGTCTTCATAAATTGGTGCGCGAAGTTGCGCCAATGCACTGGGATTACTGCGATAAAAATCCCAGACTTCCTTCTCGCGACCGGGCATCTGCCGCGCGCGCTCAATCACGGCGCGGCTGACCTCGTCATCCGTGACCGAGATCTTGTTCTTCTCGCCGATCTCCGAGAGCACCAAGCCGAGGCGGACCCGGCGGTCGGCGATCTTGCGATATTCCGCGTTCGCGGCTTCTTCGGTGGTGTCCTCGTCGGCGAAGGTCTTGCCGGCGGATTCCATCTCGGCCTTGATCGAGTTCCACATCAGATTGAACTCCTCGTCGACCAGCGACGGCGGCGCGTCGAACTTGTGCGCTTCGTCGAGGCGGTCGAGCAACGTCCGCTTCACCTTCTGACGCGACGCGGCGGCATACTCCGCCGTCAGGCGCTCGCGGGCGGCTTCCTTGAGCTTGTCGAGCGACTCGAGACCCAGCGACTTGGCGAACTCATCGTCGACCACCTTGTCCTGCGGCTTCTCGATCAGGGTCGCGGTGGTTTCGAACTCGGCATCCTTGCCGGCGAGTTCGGCGTTGGCATAGTTCTTCGGGAACGGCACCTTGAGCGTGCGGGTCTCGTCCTTGGCAATGCCGATCAACTGGTCTTCAAAGCCAGGGATGAAGGTATTCGAGCCGATCCCGACCTGAATGCCCTCGCCGGTGCCGCCCTCAAACGGGGTGCCGTCGATGCTGCCCTTGAAGGAAATGGTGACGCGGTCGCCGGCTTCCGCCTTGGCGCCCTCGCCCTTGTCGGCATAGTCACGGTTCTGATCGGCGATGCGCTTGATCGCCTCATCGACGTCAGCCTCACTCACCTCGGCCACCGGCTTCTCGACGGTGAAGGATTTGAAGTCGGCCAGTTCGATCGCCGGCACCACCTCGATGGCGACGGTATAGGTCAGGTCGGCGTTGCCATTGAGGATTTCCTCGACCGCCTTCTCCTCGGTCGGCAGCGTCACCTTGGGCTCGGTGGCGAGCTTGAAGCCGCGCTCGGTGAAAATCTGGCTGTTGGTTTCCTGAATGGTCTTCTCGACCGTCTCGGCCATCACCGAGCGTCCATAGAGCTTCTTCAGGTGGGCGGTGGGCACCTTGCCCGGGCGGAAACCATTGAGACGGACCTTGCCCTTGAGATCGGCAAGCTGCGCATCGGCTTTGGCGCCGATGTCGGCGGCCGGAATGCTGACCTTGAACTCGCGCTTCAGTCCGTCGGCGACGGTTTCGTTCACCTGCATGGCGTCAATCTTCTTCCCGCTTGGCCGGCCGACGGCCGGTCGTTGTCAATCTGGCGACGCCTGGCAAAACGCCCCGCGTCGGTGGTTCGGCGGACCAAATCCTTACGGAAACACGTCCTCCGGAAAATCGTTCATCCGGCCCGCTTGGGTTTCTGCCTGGTGCGGGCGGAGGGACTCGAACCCCCACAACTTTCGTCACTGGAACCTAAATCCAGCGCGTCTACCAATTCCGCCACGCCCGCGCTTGAAGCCTCAATCCGGCCGTCATGTCGCCACAAGAATCCCGCCACTTGCGCGGCTTCTCACCTCTTCATGCGTCGACAAACTGAAAGCGACCGTGACAGGTCGACCGGTGCCCGGCAAACGCATCACGATCGTTGCGGCGGGCTTATAACATGCGATCACCGGTGCGCAGCAAAAAAATGGTCTCGATGCGCCTTTGTGCCGCCTTCCAATTGGTCCCTACCCGCTGGACTCCCGTCCGCGAAAATGGTCCGCAATACCCATGAGAACTCGCGTGCCGCCAGCGATCCGCCTTCACCGCCGTGCCGTGCTCGCGGGGCTTGCCGGCGCTGTCCTCGCCGCACCGTACCTTGCATCGGCTCAGACCGCTGGCCGTCCGCCGATTCCGCTTGCACTGCGTGCGAAGCCCGTCCGCCGCACGCTGAGCCCGAACGGGCCGGACTCCGAGATTTGGACGCTCGAACCCGAAACCGCCGGTGACCAACTCGCCTTGCGACGCGGCGATATCCTGGCCCTGACCTTCCACAACGACCTCACCGTCCCCGCTGTCCTGAACTGGCACGGACTCGATGGGGTGGCCGATGCCGAACCTCTGCTGGCCCGCGCGCCGGTCCCGCCCGGCGGTCGCGAAGCGATCACGCTGCCCTTGCTTCACGCCGGGACATTGATGTGCGACGCCCGATTGCTGGGCGACGGCCAGACACGGGCGACAGCGGCGCTGGCCCTGCGTGTCGGAGACGATGGGCTCGTGGCGGATCGCGACGAGATACTGCTGATCGAGGATTGGAGGCTGCGCGGCGATGGCAACACAACCGCGGCGGGCGCACCTTCAGATAGTGCTCCGCCAATCTATACGATCAATGGTCGCCCCGCGCGCGACATCGCGGTGAGGCCAAATGAGCGAGCGAGACTTCGCTTTATCAATGGCTGTCAACGCAATGTCATCGCACTGAAAATTGAAAATCACGACGTCCGGATCATGACCATCGACGGCCGCCCTGCCGAACCGTTTCTGGCACGCGACGGACAGTTGATACTCGCGCCGGGGACCCGGATTGATACGATCATCGACGCCACCAGCGCATCCGGTTCGACCGCGCGGATCGACATTCACGACGGTACGGCCACGCTCTCTCTTGCCAAGATCATAACGTCGGGCGAACCGGTCCGCGCGGCTCCGCTTCCGCCGGCTGCCCTTGTGGCGAGCGGCCTGCCGGAACAAATCGATCTCAGGAGCGCGCTCCGCGTCGGCCTCAGCCTTGACCGCGCGGCGGATAAGAACTGGATCACGCCCATGCAGTTCACCCCGACTGCAGCGCCGGCTTTCCGGGTGAAGCGCAACCGAGCCGTCGTCCTGGCCCTCACCAATCGCACCACGATCACCGCAACCTTCCATCTGCATGGCCATCATTTCCGCCTGCTCGACCGGCTCGACGACGGCTGGAAGCCGTTCTGGCTGGATACGCTGGCGGTCGGGCCGGGTCAGACCCATCGCATTGCCTTCAAGGCGGAAACCGCTGGACGATGGTTGATGGAATCGATGGCCGCGGACTGGAGCACGCCTCGGCTGATCCATCACTACGTGGTGGAGTGAGCAAGCGCCCTCAGTAGTCCACCTCGAACAGGTCGTAGAGCCGCCGGAACACGGCCGGCAACACCTCAGGCAAATCTTCCGCAATCAGCCCCGGCCCCGCCTCCCGCCCGGCTTCACCATGCATCCAGACGCCGATGCAGGCGGCCTCGAAGAGCGGGACCTCCTGCGCCAGCATGGCCGAGATCAATCCGGACAGGACGTCGCCTGACCCCGCCGTCGCCAGCCACGGCGGCGCGTTGGCGGCAATCGCCGCACGGCCATCCGGTGCTGCAACCACCGTATCCGCTCCCTTGAGGAGAACCACCGCACCGCTGCGAACCGCCGCCGCACGCACGCGCTCCAGTTTCGATTTAAATGGATGTTTATTATCCATCTCACTGAACAGGCGGGAAAATTCGCCTTGATGCGGGGTCAAGATAACATTCGTGCTGGCGATCGATTTGATCGCGTCGAACAAATCATCGGGCTTGTCGGCGAAGCTTGTCAGGGCATCAGCGTCCAGCACGATGCGGCGCCCAGCGGCAAGCGCTGCCAGCACCAGCGATCTTGTACGCAAGCCGACCCCCGCCCCCGGACCGACAACGCAAGCATTGAGGCGGCGATCCGCCAGCACATCGTTGAATTCCACCACCGTATCGACCGGACGAACCATGATCGCGGTCAGGCTGGCCGCATTCACCGCCAGCGCCTCGCTCGGCGACAACACCGTCACCAATCCGGCACCGCCCCGCAACGCTCCTCGCGCGGCGAGCCTGGCTGCGCCGGTTGCGGCAATGTCGCCCGACAGAACCACGGCATGGCCGCGTGCGTATTTGTGTCCTTCTGCGCGCGGGATCGGAAACACGTCTTCCCAAAGATGCGGCAGGTTCTCGAAAGTAACGGGCGCAATCTCCTGGAGGACTGCCGGATCGATCCCGATGTCCACCACCCGGACCTGTCCGCAGTAGGCCCGTCCCGGCATCAGCAGATGGCCCGGTTTTCGGCGGAAGAAGGTGACGGTTTCGGTTGCCCGAACGGCTGCCCCCATCACAACGCCGCTGTTGCCGTTGATGCCGCTCGGCAGATCAACACTGACCACCGGCGCACCGGAGGCATTGATGGCCTCGATCAAATCGCGCGCGCCGTCCTTGACGATCCGGTCGAGACCCGCGCCGAACAGTGCATCGACAATCAGCGCAGGTCGGCCGATCGACGCCGGCTCGCCGGGAAGCACAGGCCCGCTCCAATGCCGCGCCGCCAGCGCCGCATCCCCGGTCAGCGCATCGCGTGAACCGAGCAGCACCACCGTCACCTGACGCCCCCGCGCCACCAGTTCGGCGGCGGCTACAAAGCCGTCGCCGCCGTTGTTGCCACCGCCGGCAACGACGACGATGGGCCCTTCCTCGACAAGATTCGTGGCCGCCTTCGCGACCGCACGCCCTGCGGCGAGCATCAACGCGAAACCGCTGGTGCCATTGGCGATAGCAAGTTGATCAGCCCTACTCATTTCGGCCGTGGTCAGAAGCTCCATGACATCACCGCGCCCCTTATCGCCTCAAACACAAGCAACCCATTTTCACACCGGCGTGAGAAAATGCGCTTCTGCCCTAAAAATGTGCACGCTGCCCATTTATACACCCAAAGGTGCCGCAGAATCCGGCTGGATCGACATGGAACAGCTCATTCGATTCTGGTAACTGATCGGCATCGGATTTGACCCGCTGGATATTAAGCCCAGCATACGAAAGAGCGTCCACGAACCACACCCACGACCATCGTTCCGGCAGACACGCGCCACCCCGACAACCACGCGCGGATCATACCAGAACAATGCGTGGCTACGGCCAGCGGCATCAGTCGCACCACCGATGTCCGCCTTCTGAAGGATTTGCAGTGCCGGGAGACAGTCAGTGAAGAAGATCGAAGCCATCATCAAGCCATTCAAGCTCGACGAGGTGAAGGAAGCCCTTCAGGAGGTCGGCCTACAAGGCATCACCGTCACCGAAGCCAAGGGTTTCGGCCGGCAGAAAGGCCATGCCGAGCTGTATCGCGGGGCAGAATACATCGTCGACTTCCTGCCAAAGGTAAAGATTGAGATCGTGATCGGCGACGACCTCGTCGAGAAAGCCATCGAAGCGATCCGCCGCGCGGCTCAGACCGGTCGCATCGGCGACGGCAAGATTTTCGTATCCAACATCGAGGAGGCCATTCGCATCCGGACTGGAGAGTCCGGCCTCGACGCCATCTGATCTTCCTTCCGCCTATCGGCTGCGCACAGCGGCCCTCACCGATCAATTGAACATAAGAGGAATCCATGACCACCGCCCAGGAAGTCCTGAAGTCGATCAAAGACAATGACGTCAAGTATGTCGATCTGCGTTTCACCGATCCGCGCGGCAAGTGGCAGCATGTCACTTTCGATGTCTCGATGATTGACGAAGACATTTTCGCCGAAGGCACCATGTTCGACGGCTCCTCGATCGCCGGCTGGAAGGCGATCAACGAATCCGACATGACGCTGATGCCCGACCCGGCCACAGCCTGCATCGATCCGTTCTTCGCCGAGACCACCATGGTCATCACCTGCGACGTGCTGGAGCCGACCACCGGCGAGCCCTACAACCGCGACCCGCGCGGCATCGCCAAGAAGGCGGAAGCGCAAGTGAAGGCGATGGGCGTTGGCGACACCGTGTATGTCGGTCCCGAAGCCGAGTTCTTCATTTTCGACGACGTGCGCTACAGCGCTACCCCGTACAACACCAGCTTCCGTCTGGATGCCGCCGAACTGCCGACCAATTCCGACACCCAATATGAAGGCGGCAACCTCGGCCATCGTGTCCGCACCAAGGGCGGTTACTTCCCGGTGCCGCCGCAGGATGCGTCGCAGGACATGCGCTCCGAGATGCTCGGCGCGATGGCCCGCATGGGCGTCAAGGTGGAGAAGCACCACCACGAAGTGGCGTCGGCGCAGCACGAACTCGGCATGAAATTCGACAAGCTGACCTACATGGCGGACCAGATGCAGGTCTATAAGTACTGCATCCATCAGGTCGCCAACATCTACGGCAAGACCGCCACCTTCATGCCGAAGCCGATCTTCGGCGACAACGGCTCGGGCATGCACGTCCACCAGTCGATCTGGAAAGACGGCAAGCCGACCTTTGCCGGCAACAAGTATGCAGACCTGTCGGAAACCTGCCTGCACTACATCGGCGGCATCATCAAGCATGCCAAGGCGATCAACGCCTTCACCAACCCGTCCACCAACTCCTACAAGCGTCTGGTGCCGGGTTACGAAGCGCCGGTACTGCTCGCTTACTCGGCGCGCAACCGCTCGGCCTCTTGCCGCATCCCCTACACCACTTCGCCGAAGGCGAAGCGCGTGGAGGTTCGCTTCCCCGATCCGATGGCCAATCCGTATCTCGCTTTCGCGGCGATGCTGATGGCCGGTCTCGACGGCATCAAGAACAAGATCGATCCGGGTCCGGCGATGGACAAGGATCTTTACGATCTGCCGCGCGAGGAACTGAAGCA
>CAUJJN010000334.1 GCA_963204905.1 Pseudomonadota bacterium | reverse complement strand
GACTTGATCCCGGCTCCCGGCTCGACAGCCACCTCCGCGCCCAGCGCCTTGAACTTCTTCACCGTGTCCGGAGTCGCCCCGACGCGCGGCTCGGCCGCGTCGATCTCCTTCGCCACACCAATCTTCATAAAGCCTCCGGCGACACGCAAGATGTTAGGTCAAACAGACGGCAGCGCAGCCGATCGGGCGGCGCCAGAAATGCCGTCAAATCAGGAAGATTGCCATCAGGATCAGGACGATAACGACAGCCGTCGTCCCGTACTTCACCAACCCGATGAAGAAATTATAGGTAGCCTCGTGTTCGGCGTAGTCGTTGCCGTCAGCAGTTGAATAGGCGACTTCGCTATGATCGGACATCCATCCCTCCAGTCCAATTAGACAATCAGGGTTGGCATTAGCGCAATCGGCATAGGAGAGCAACGGCGACCGCCCGTCCGCCAAGAGTTGCACCCACTTCCCGTATCTCGCCAACCTCTATCCCCTGGCGACTGGATTTTCTCCTGCTCTGTAACGCCGTGCAAGATCGGCGTCAGGACAGGACAAGCCCGATGCAGGGGTACGGTTCTGTGGGCCGGTCGGGGAGCCGGCGAGGTGTCCGGTTCAAACCCGGTGGCCAAGACCAGCCCGGTTCGGGCAAATCGAAACAGGGCTTTAGACCTTAGCCAACACGTTTCCTTGCGCGAACTGCTATCCGCTTCGCCTGAAGCGCCCTATCCCATCGCTTCCAGTTCGTCGATCATTCCGGCGATCACCGAGAGGCCACCGTTCCAGAACGTCGGATCGCGGGCGTCGAGCCCGAACGGCTTGAGCAGTTCGGAATAGTGCTTGGTGCCGCCCGCCGACAGCATGTCGAGATAGCGGCCGGCGAAACCCTCGGCGGCGTTCTCGTAAACGGCATAAAGCGAGTTCACCAGGCAATCGCCGAACGCGTAGGCGTAGACGTAGAACGGCGAATGGATGAAGTGCGGAATGTACATCCAGAAATTTTCGTAGCCCGGCTTGATCTCGATCGCCGGCCCGAGGCTCTCGCTCTGTACGCTGAGCCAGAGCTGCCCGAGCCGCTCGGCGGTGAGTTCGCCAGTCCGGCGTTCGGTGTGAACCGCGCGCTCGAACGAATAGAACGCGATCTGGCGCACAACCGTGTTGATCATGTCCTCGACCTTGCCGGCCAGCAGCGCCTGCCGCTGTCTGGCATCCTTGGTCTGGCCAAGCAGTCGCTTGAAGGTCAGCATCTCGCCGAACACGCTGGCGGTCTCCGCCAGCGTCAGCGGCGTCGGCGCCATCAGCGCGCCGTTCTTCGCCGCCAGCACCTGATGCACGCCATGACCCAGCTCATGCGCCAGCGTCATCACGTCACGGGGTTTGCCCTGATAGTTCATCAGCACATACGGGTGGGCGGACGGCGTCGTCGGGTGCGAGAACGCGCCCGGCGCCTTGCCGGGACGCACCGGCGCATCGATCCAGCGATCATCAAAGAAACGTTCGGCGATCCGCGCCATCTCCGGCGAGAATGCCCCGTAAGCGGTCAATACCGTCTTGCGCGCATCCGGCCACGAAATCCGACCGGTCGCGGCGAACGGCAGCGGCGCGTTGCGGTCCCAATGCGCCAGTTTCTTCTTTTTGAACCAGTGTGCCTTGAGCGCGTAGTAACGATGCGACAGCCGTGGATAGGCGGCGCGCACCGAAGCCACCAGCGCATCGACCACCTCGCCTTCGACGCGGTTGGCGAGGTGTCGCGAATCCGCGACATCCTTAAAGCCGCGCCAGCGGTCCGAGATTTCCTTGTCTTTCGCCAGCGTGTTGGTGATCAGCGCGAAAGTACGCTCGTTGGCCTTGAAGGTTTTCGCCAGTGCCTGCCCGGCGGCTTTGCGCTTCTCCGGCGAGCGATCCTGCAACAGGCTCAGCGTCGGCTCGATCGCCAACTCCTTGCGCCCGACCTTGAAGCGCAGCGATGAAATGGTCTGGTCGAACAGACGATTCCAAGCCGCGTAACCGCTCACGGACTTCTCATGAAACAACTGCTCGACGCGATCCTCGAGTTGGTATGGCTTGTCCTTCCGGCTGTCCTCGATCCACGGCCGGTAGTGCGCCAGTTCCGGCGTCTGCATCGCCTGCTCGATCACCGCGTCGTCGATGCGGTTCAATTCCAGCGCGAAGAAAAGCAGGTTGACCGACGCGGCGGTGAGCCGTTCCGACACGTCGCCATAGAATTTCGAGATCGCCGGATCCACGCTGTCACCGGCGTGGACCAAGCCGGCATAGGAGCCTAGCCGTCCTGCGAGATCATCGATCGCCTCATAGCGGCGCACCGCTTCGGCGAGCCATTGGCCGCCGCCCGGACGCGCGGTTTCCTCTGCCAGCCTGCCCCTGTAGTCGTTGGCGAAGCTCACGCAGTCCTTGTCGAGAGCGTCGAGATCGCGCGCAACTTCCGGTGCATCGATCCCGGCATAGAGATCCGTCAGATTCCATTCCGGCAGCCTGCCAAGACCGGACGCCGCCTCCGCTTTCCCCTTCGTCTTGCCCGGCGCGGCCCTGGATGCGCTCTTGGCTTTCGTGGCCCGTGATTTCGACACGCTGGCGGCGCGTCGGGAAGCTGATTTGCGGAGGGTCGAGGAAGAGCGCAGGGCCATGAAATTCAATCCGTCAAGTGTGTCGAATCCGAAGGTTGGCTTTTTTGTAACTGTCTCGCAAGACGGCACAAAGAAGCGGCATCCTGATGACAAGTCTTAAGAGCGCGTTAATCGGCATCGGTGAGAGTGCCCCGATTCGAAACAGATAGTTGTTCCGTGCGAGGAGTACCATGGCTGCCACCATTTTGATCGCCGACGACGACGCCGTTCAGCGCCGTCTCGTGGAAAACATGGTGCAGCGGGGCGGCTACGAGGCCATTGTGGTCGACCGCGGCGACGCTGCCCTGGCACGGCTGATCGATCCCGACGCAACCCCGATCGACGCCGTGGTGCTGGATCTGGTGATGCCGGGACTTGACGGCATGGGGGTCCTCAGCAGGATGCGCGAGGCTGGCCTCAACACGCCGGTCATCGTGCAGACCGCCCATGGCGGCATCGACAATGTCGTTTCGGCGATGCGCGCCGGCGCCCACGACTTCGTGGTCAAACCAGTGGGCGTCGAACGGTTGCAGGTGTCTCTGCGTAACGCGCTCAACACCAGCGCGCTGAAGGGCGAACTCCAGCGCATCAAGCACAGCCGCGAAGGCAAATTGACTTTCGCCGATATCATCACCCGCAACGACGGCATGGCGGCGGTGCTGCGCACCGCGCGCAAGGCTGCCGCATCGACGATCCCGGTGTTGATCGAAGGCGAGTCCGGCGTCGGCAAGGAATTGATGGCCCGCGCCATCCACGGCAGCGGCGAGCGCGCCAGCAAGCCGTTCATCGCGATGAATTGCGGCGCGATCCCCGACAATCTGGTGGAATCGATCCTGTTTGGCCACGAGAAAGGCGCCTTCACCGGCGCCACCGAGCGCCACACCGGAAAATTCGTCGAAGCCTCTGGCGGCACGTTGTTTCTCGATGAAATCAGTGAACTGCCG
>CAUJJN010000333.1 GCA_963204905.1 Pseudomonadota bacterium | reverse complement strand
AGATGACACTTGCGCATCATGATGCAGCCGGCCGAGATCAGCGGCGCGGTGGCGAAGCCGAACTCGTCGGCCCCCAGCAGCGCGCCGATGACGACGTCGCGCCCGGTGCGGAAGCCGCCGTCCACCTGCACGACGATGCGGGAGCGCAACCGCTCGCGCACCAGCGTCTGGTGGGTTTCGGCGAGACCGACTTCCCACGGCGAACCGGCGTGCTTGATCGAGGTCAGCGGGCTCGCGCCGGTGCCGCCCTCGAAGCCGGAAATGGTGACGTGATCGGCGCGCGCCTTGGCGACGCCCGCGGCCACCGTGCCGACGCCGATTTCCGACACCAGCTTCACCGACACCTGACCCGCCGGGTTGACGTTCTTCAGGTCGTAGATGAGCTGCGCGAGATCTTCGATCGAGTAGATGTCGTGATGCGGCGGCGGCGAGATCAGGCCGACGCCCGGCGTCGAGTGGCGCACCTTGGCGATGGTGGCGTCCACCTTGAAGCCGGGCAGTTGGCCGCCCTCGCCGGGCTTGGCGCCCTGCGCCATCTTGATCTGCATCATATCGGAGTTGACGAGATACTCCGTGGTGACGCCGAAGCGGCCGGAGGCCACCTGCTTGATCGCCGAACGCATCGAATCGCCGTTCGGCAGCGGCTGGAAGCGATCCGCTTCCTCGCCGCCCTCGCCGGTGTTCGACTTGCCGCCGATCCGGTTCATGGCAATCGCGAGCGTGGTGTGCGCTTCGCGGGAGATGGAGCCGAACGACATCGCCCCGGTGGCGAAACGCCTGACGATCTCCTTGGCCGGCTCGACCTCGTCGAGCGGGATCGGCTTGCGGCCGTCGTCCTCGGCGCTGCGCACCTTGAACAGGCCGCGCAACGTCAACAGCCGCTCCGACTGCTCGTTGAGCATCTTCGCAAACGCGCGATAGCGCTCCTGCGAATTGCCGCGCACCGCGTGCTGAAGCGCCGCGACGGATTCCGAGGTCCAGGCATGGTCCTCGCCCCGCGCACGGAAGGCATACTCGCCGCCGACCTCCAGCGCGTTCTTGAGCGCCGGCTTGTCGCCGAACGCGTCGGCATGGCGGCGCACCGCCTCCTCCGCGATTTCCTCGAGACCCACGCCTTCGATGCGGGTGTGGGTGCCGGTGAAGTACTTGGCGACGAAGTCCGCCTTCAGCCCGACGGCGTCGAAGATCTGCGCGCCGCAATAGGACTCGTAGGTGGAGATGCCCATCTTCGACATCACCTTGAGCAGCCCCTTGCCGATCGCCTTGATGTAGTGCTTGACCAGCACCTTGTCCTCGAGCGCCACCGGCAGGCGGTCCTTCATCGCGATGATGGTCTCGAAGGCGAGGTACGGGTTGATCGCTTCCGCGCCGTAACCCGCGAGACAGGCGAAGTGATGCACCTCGCGCGGCTCGCCGGATTCGATGACGATGCCGACCGACGTGCGCAGACCGACGCGGATCAGATGATGATGCACGGCGGCGCAGGCAAGCAGCGCCGGAATCGGCACGCGATCGCTGCCGGTCATCCGATCGGACAGGATAACGATGTTGACGCCCTCGCGCACCGCAGCCTCGGCGCGGCCGCACAGTTCGTCCAGCACCTGCTCCAGACCGGCGGCGCCGAGGCCGCTGTGGAACGTGGTGTCGAGCGTGCGCGACTGGAAATGCGATTCCGCAATGTCGGAAATCGCGCGAATCTTTTCCAGATCGCTGTTGGTCAGGATCGGCTGACGCACTTCGAGCCGCTTCGTGCGCGAAAGGCCTTCGAGGTCGAACAGGTTCGGCCGCGGGCCGATGATCGACTGCAGGCTCATCACCAGCTCCTCGCGGATCGGATCGATCGGCGGGTTGGTGACCTGCGCGAAGTTCTGCTTGAAGTAGGTGAACAGCAGCTTGGAGTGATCCGACAGCGCCGAGATCGGCGTGTCGGTGCCCATCGAGCCGGCCGCTTCCTCGCCGACCGCCGCCATCGGCGTCAGCAGGAGGTTGATGTCCTCCTGCGTGTAGCCGAACGCCTGCTGGCGATCGAGCAGCGACAGGTTGGAGCGCGGCCCGTCGGCCGGCGCGTCAGGCAATTCCTCCAGCACGATCTGCGTGCGGTCGAGCCAGTTGCGATAGGGGTGGCTCTTGGCCAGCTTCGCCTTGATCTCGTCGTCGGGAATGAGGCGACCCTGATCGAGGTCGACCAGCAGCATCTTGCCGGGTTGCAGACGCCACTTGGCGACGATCTGGTCTTCCGGCACCTTGATGACGCCCATCTCCGAGGCCATCACGATGCGGTCGTCCTTGGTGACGAAGTAACGCGCCGGCCGCAGGCCGTTGCGGTCCAGCGTCGCGCCGATCTGGCGACCGTCGGTGAAGGCGATGGCGGCGGGGCCGTCCCACGGCTCCATCAGCGCGGTGTGATATTCGTAGAACGCGCGGCGTTCGTCATCCATCAGCGGGTTGCCGGCCCACGCTTCCGGAATCATCATCATCACCGCGTGCGGCAGCGAGTAACCGCCCTGCACCAGGAATTCGAGCGCGTTGTCGAAGCAGGCGGTGTCCGACTGCCCCTCGTAGGAAATCGGCCACAGCCGCGAGATGTCCTTGCCGAACTTGTCGGAAGCGACGGACGCCTGCCGCGCCGCCATCCAGTTGACGTTGCCGCGCAGCGTGTTGATCTCGCCGTTGTGCGCAACCATGCGATAAGGATGCGCCAGCGACCAGGTCGGGAAGGTGTTGGTCGAGAAGCGTTGATGCACCAGCGCCAGCGCACTCTCGAAATCCGCCTCGTGCAGGTCGGGATAGTAGCTGCCGAGCTGGTCGGCCAGGAACATGCCCTTGTAGATCACGGTACGGCACGACAGCGACACCGGATAATAGCCGGCAAGGCCACGGTCGCGGCGCTGATAGATCGCGTTCGAGATCGACTTGCGCAGGATGTAGAGCGTGCGCTCGAAGCCGTCGTCGGTGGCCTGATCGCCACGTCCGATGAACACCTGCATATGGCGCGGCTCGGTCGGCTTCACGGTGACGCCGAGCGAGGAGTTGTCGGTCGGCACGTCGCGCCAGCCGAGCAGCGTCAGGCCCTCGGCCCTGATCTGGTCGGCGAAGATTCCCTGAATGACGCCACGCCACGCGTCCTCGCGCGGCATGAACAGCGCACCCACGGCATAGTGCCCCGGCCGCGGCAGGGTGAAGCCAAGCTCCTTGGCCTTGCGGGAGAAGAAGGCATGCGGAATCTGCACCAGAATGCCGGCGCCGTCACCGGCGCGCGGATCGGCGCCGACCGCGCCGCGATGTTCGAGATTGCAGAGGATCGACAGCGCGTCCTCGACGATCTGGTGCGACTTGTGGCCCTTGATGTTGGCGATGAAGGAAACGCCGCAGGCATCCTTTTCCTGCGAGAGGTCGTACATGCCTTCCGCCGGCGGACGCCAGGTGTGCTCATACTGAGTGGCCGCCTGAGTGGCCGCGATCGGTTCGGTGTGGCCGTGTTTGCTGCGATCCATGGCGGGATGCGATGTATGTGCGGTGGTCTCGCGTGCCGGAACGGTCGATTCCGAAGTCACTGCGAAAGGTTGCTGCGCAAATCCTGCCCGGTTCGTGCTCACATTCTTATCCTCGATAGTATTTGCGGGCCTTCATTCCATATCTGGAACCCCGGCCCTCTCTCCTTTTTGTGCAGCCCCATCCGGATGGATGAGACCGGCGTCGACGTCGCTTGAACGTTTCACCGCCGCAGGCCGCTTCCGCTCGCTGACATCAAGGCTCACGAAGCCCTTGCAGGCACCCTGTTAGGCGCCCAGCGGCGAAAGTCCACCAAACCTCAGTTATAGATCGCGCGGCTCACCACCATCACGGCAGGCGAGCGCCGTTATCTTTTCGCATCACTTTAGGCCACCATCCTAGCGGGGCGGCCCAGCAAGCGAAATTCCGTTCGAAATTAGGACAGCATTGCTGCCCTAGATTGAGATTGCCAAACTTCTTTTCAACATACAAGCGTCTGGACCCATTCTAACGCAATTTTTTACAGGATCGTGGCCGCGATACGACCGAATATTACCGAATGTTACAAATGAGATATCGCGATGTTACAAATGAGATATCGCGCGGCAGCAAAACGCCCCGGATGACCGGGGCGTTCGCTTTTAATCAGCTTGCGAGAAAGTGCCCACGCCGAAATCAGGCGGCGGCCTTTTCCCCGCTGTTCTCGATGACCGGTTGCGCGGGTGCGCCGGCGCTGATCGGAATCTGGCGCGGCTTCTTGGCCTCGGGAATCTCCCGGACCAGATCGACGTGCAGCAGACCGTTCTCCAGCGTGGCATTCTTCACCAGCACGAAATCGGCGAGCTGGAATACGCGCTCGAAGGCGCGCGCCGCGATGCCGCGATAGAGCACCTCGGACTTTTTCTCGACGTTGTCGTTGGAAACCTTCTCGCCCTTGATCGTCAGGGTGTTTTCCTTGGCGACGATCGAGAGTTCGTCCTGTGCGAAACCAGAGACGGCGACACTGATACGATAGGCGTTCTCACCGGTCCGCTCGATGTTGTAGGGCGGATAACCCGCGGCGGTGTCGCCGGGCGCCTGGTCGAGCAGCGAAAACAGACGGTCGAAACCGACGGTGGAACGATAAAACGGGGTCAGATCAAACGTACGCATATTCAGTCCTCCATTGAGCGACATATGTAGCAACCCGCCCGCCAATCGGGCCGGGCTGTCGTTTCATGCAGCCTGTAGAGCGGCCTGCACGAAGGTGATATGGGAGGGCTCCAACCGGCTTCAAGAGGTTCGCGCCGGCTCTGTTGATTTCGCCGCGCTTGATTCCGGCGCACGCTCTCCTTAACCGGTTCCCGCATGTCCCTGGTTTCGATCCCGGCCAATCCGGTTCCCGACCGCGCCGTCAGCGGCACCATCATCACGCCGGACGGCGTCAGCCTGCGCTATGCGCGGTTCGCCCCGCCGCCGGGCCGCAAGGGCACCGTCTGCGTCTTCACCGGGCGCGGCGAGCAGATCGAAAAGTATTTCGAGACGGTGCGCGACCTTCAGGATCGCGGCTTCGCGGTGGCGACGCTGGATTGGCGCGGACAGGGCGGCTCGGCGCGCGCCCTGAGCGACACCCGCAAGGGCTACGTGCGCAACTTCGCCGACTTCGAGATCGACGTCGAGGCGTTCTATCGCCAGGTGGTGCTGCCGGATTGCCCGCCGCCGTACTTCGCGCTGGCGCATTCGATGGGCGGCGCGGTGATGCTGCGCGTGGCC
>CAUJJN010000332.1 GCA_963204905.1 Pseudomonadota bacterium | reverse complement strand
TCGAGCAGCACCGACGCGCGGCTGGAGGACAGCCGCATTTCCAGCCGGTGGGTCGGCGGCAGCCCGGTGGCGTTGCCGTAAAGCTTGAACGCCAGCGCGTTGCGGATCTCGACGCCGAGGCGCGCCTCGCGCGAGGCGTTCGGAATGTTGACCGGCGTCAGTTCGACACCCATCAGCTTCTCGCGCAGTCCCGGGGCTCCGTCCTTGCGCTCGGCGTACATCGGCTGGAAGCAGCCGGCGGTCAGCGCCGCCAGTGCGGCAATCACGGCCAGCCGGGCGACGATGCGCGTCTTAAACCACGACATTGACGATCCTTTGCGGAACCACGATGATCTTGCGAACCGGTTTGTCACCGATGGACTGCTTTACCGCATCGAGGGCCAAAGCGGCAGCCTCTATTTCGGCATTTTCGGCGGCGCGTGGCACAATAACCTCACCCCGCTTCTTGCCATTGACCGTGACCGGCAACGTCATCACGTCCTCGACCAGCAGCTCCGGTTCCACGCTGGGCCATGCCGCATTGGAAACCAGCCCCTGCTGCTCCAGCACGCGCCAGCATTCCTCCGCCAGGTGCGGCATTATCGGGGCGAACAGTTGCACCAGGATGGTGGCGGCCTCCCGGACCGCCCAGGCGGTGTCGGCCGACGCCGGTGTCCCGGCCCTGGTCAAGGCGGCAAGAGCGTCGCTGAAGGCGTTGGCGAATTCGCGGATCTGCGCCAGGCAGACATTGAAATGCAGCTTCTCGACGCCGGTGGAGACCTTGTCGAGCGCGCCGTGAGCCGCCTTGCGGATCGCCAGCGCCTCGGGGCCGAACGTCGCCGGCCGTGCCGCCGGGGCTTGGGCGGCGATCGCCGCCGCGTCGTTGACCAGCCGCCACAGCCGCTGCACGAAGCGCGAGGCGCCTTGCACGCGCTCCTCGCTCCAGATCACGTCGCGGTCGGGCGGTGAATCGGACAGCATGAACCAGCGCGCGGTGTCGGCGCCGTAGGTCGAGATGATGTCGTCGGGATCGACGGTGTTGCGCTTCGACTTCGACATCTTCTCGATCGCGCCGATCTCGACCGGTTCGCCGGTGGAGAGAAGCGTAGCGCGGCGGCTGTCGCCGTCGATCTCGATCTTCACCTCGGCCGGCGAGGCATAGCTGCCGTCGGCTTTGCGGTAAATTTCGTGCACCACCATGCCCTGCGTGAACATGCCCTTGAACGGCTCGTCGAGGCCGACATGGCCGGTGGCCTTCATGGCGCGGGTGAAGAAGCGCGAATAGAGCAGATGCAGGATCGCGTGCTCGACGCCGCCGATGTACTGGTCAACCGGCAACATCCGGTCCACCACCGCGCGCGTGGTCGGCGCGGTTTCGTTCCACGGATCGGTGAAGCGGGCGAAATACCAGGACGAATCGACGAAGGTGTCCATGGTGTCGGTTTCGCGCCGCGCGTCGGCGCCGCATTGCGGGCACTTGACGTGCTTCCAGGTCGGGTGATGGTCGAGCGCGTTGCCCGGCTTGTCGAACGAGACGTCGTTCGGCAGCGCCACCGGCAGATCCCGCTGCGGCACCGGCACCACGTCGCAGTTCGGGCAATGGATGATGGGGATCGGGCAGCCCCAGTAACGCTGGCGCGAGATGCCCCAGTCGCGCAGGCGATAGTTGATCTCGCGCTTGCCCCAGCCGTCGCGCACGAAGATGTCGAGCGACTGCTTCATCGCCTCTTCGCAGGTCATGATGCCGGGCGCGCCGACCCACTGCACGTACTGCACGGTGTCGGTCTTGGCCGGCACGAAGGCGACATCCTTGACGCGCTCGTCGCTGCCGACCGGCACGAACACGTCGATGACATCGATGCCGTATTTGCGGGCGAAATCGAGGTCGCGCTGGTCGTGCGCCGGACAGCCGATGATGGCGCCGGTGCCGTAGTCCATCAGCACGAAATTGGCGATGTAGAGCGGCAGGTGCCAATTCGGGTCGGCCGGATGCGCCGCCTTGATACCGGTATCGAAGCCGAGTTTTTCCGCGGTGTCGATCTCGGCCTGCGAGGTGCCGATGCGGTGACACTCGGCGATGAAGGCGGCCACCTTCGGGTCCTTCTCCGCCAGCGCCCTGGCCAGCGGATGATCCGGGGAGATGGCGGCAAAGGTCGGGCCGTACATGGTGTCGGGCCGCGTGGTGAACACCGGCAGTTTCTCAAAACCCTTCGGTGCGCCGATCAGGCCGAACTCGAAATGCAGGCCCTCGGACTTGCCGATCCAGTTGCGCTGCATCAGGCGCACCTTGTCCGGCCAGCGGTCGAGGCTGTCGAGCGCCTCCAGCAGCTCCTGCGAGTACTTCGTGATCTTGAAGACCCACTGATTCATCTCGCGCTGTTCGACCACCGCGCCCGAACGCCAGCCGCGACCGTCGATCACCTGCTCGTTGGCGAGCACGGTCATGTCGACCGGGTCCCAGTTGACCTTGCGCTTCTCGCGTTCGACCAGTCCGACCTTGAGGAAGTCGAGGAACATCTTCTGCTGGTGCTTGTAGTAGCTCGGATCGCAGGTCGCGATCTCGCGGCTCCAGTCCAGCGACAGCCCCATGGTCTGGAGCTGCTTCTTCATGGACGCGATATTGGCGTAGGTCCATTTCGCCGGGTCGGTCTTGTTCTGGATCGCGGCGTTTTCCGCCGGCAGGCCGAAGGCGTCCCACCCCATCGGATGCAGCACGTTGAAACCCTTGGCGCGCATGGTGCGGGCCACCACGTCGCCCATGGTGTAGTTGCGGACGTGGCCCATATGGATGCGCCCGGACGGGTAGGGGAACATCTCCAGCACGTAATACTTCGGCCGCGGATCGTCGTTCTTCGTGGTGAAGATCGCCTGTTCGTCCCAGATTTTCTGCCAGCGCGGTTCGCACTCGCGGGCGTTGTAGCGTTCGTTGCTCATTTGGATCGGAAATTGACCGGGTGTTGGATCGCGACCG
>CAUJJN010000331.1 GCA_963204905.1 Pseudomonadota bacterium | reverse complement strand
CCTTGACGCCGCGCGCCCCGCAAGGCACCCAATCCCTTCACAGGCCGCCCCAGCGGGGGCGCGATGAATCGAGACGCTCATGCTGCATTCCGCCCTCATCAACGTCATGGTCAAGGCCGCGCGCCGCGCCGGTCGCAGCCTCAGCCGCGATCTCGGTGAAGTCGAAAATCTTCAGGTGTCACTGAAAGGTCCGGCCAATTTCGTCAGCGCCGCCGACAAGCGCGCCGAGGAGATGCTCTACAGCGACCTCTCGAAAGCGCGTCCCGGTTACGGCTTCATCGGTGAGGAAGGCGGTACCCGTGAGGGCGCCGACAAGACCCACACCTGGATCGTCGATCCGCTCGACGGCACCACCAACTTCCTGCACGGCATTCCGCAGTTCGCCATCTCCATCGGCCTGCAACGCGAAGGCACGATGATCGCCGGCGTGATCTACAATCCGGCTACCGACGACCTGTTCATCGCCGAGCGCGGCAAGGGGGCGTTCCTCAACGACACCCGGCTACGCGTCGCCGCGCGCAAGCAGTTGCACGACTGCGTCATCGCCTGCGGGCTACCACATATCGGCCGTGGCGACCTGCCGCTGTCGCGCGACGAAATGACCGCGTTGCAGCCGCGCGTCGCGGGGCTGCGCCGCTTCGGCGCGGCGTCGCTCGATCTGGCTTACGTCGCGGCAGGCCGGCTCGACGGCTACTGGGAACGCAACCTGAAGCCGTGGGATATCGCGGCGGGCATCATCATGATCCGCGAAGCCGGCGGCATCGTCAGCGACATCCAGACCTCGGGCGATCCGCTCATCACCGGCGACGTGGTCTGCGGCAACGAGACAATCCACGCGGAGCTGACGAAAATTTTGCGGCCGCTGAAGACGTAAGCGCCTTCCTGCGCTCCCGCCGTCTCGCCTCTCCGTCATTGCGAGGAGCGTAGCGACGACGCAATCCAGTCCTTGCTTTATAGCCTTCTGGATTGCTTCGCTTCGCTCGCAATGACAAATGGCGAGTTCTATTCCGCCGCCGAAGCTTGCGGCACGGCGCGTTTCGCCTCCTCGCGCGCCGCGCGCGAGAACAGGCGCTGCACGACGACAAAGAACACCGGCACCATCAACAGTGCGAGGATCACCACCGCGATCATGCCGCCCATCACGCCGGTGCCGAGCGCCTGCTGGCTTTGCGCACCCGCGCCGCTGGCGACCACCATCGGCAGCACGCCGCAGACAAAGGCGAGGCCGGTCATCACGATCGGGCGGAAGCGCAACTGGCAGGCTTCGAGCGTCGCTGCGATCAATGACTTGCCCTCAGCACGCAAATCCCTGGCGAACTCGATGATGAGGATGGCGTCCTTGGCCGCGAGCCCGATGATCGTCACCAGCCCCACGGTGAAATAGACGCCGTTCGGCAAATCCCGCAGCGCCGAAGCGATCACCGCGCCGACCATGCCGAGCGGTATCGTCAGCAAAACCGCCAGCGGAATGGTCCAGCTTTCATAGAGCGCGGCAAGACAGAGGAACACCACGAGAATCGACAACGCCAGCAGCAACGGCGCTTGCGAGCCGGACAGCTTTTCCTGCAACGACTGGCCGGTCCATTCGTAGCCGAAGCCGCGCGGCAACTGATCCGCAAGCCGCTCCATCTCCTTGATCGCGTCGCCCGAAGTGAAACCGGGCCTTGCCTCGCCGCTGATGCGCACCGCCGGATAATAGTTGAAGCCGACAATCTGCGTCGGGCCGCGCGCCCATTCGATGGACGCGAACGACGACAGCGGCACCACCTGCCCGCGGCTGTTCTTGACGCTGTAGTTCAAAATGTCGTCGGCGTTCATGCGATCCGGGGAATCCGCCTGCACGATCACGCGCTGCATCCGTCCGCGATTGGGGAAGTCGTTGATGTAGGCCGAGCCGAGATTGGTCGAGATGGTGTTGTTGATGTCCTCGAAGGTGATGCCGAAGGCGCTCGCCTTCTCGCGATCGATCATCAGGTTGACCACCGGCGCTTCCGGGAGCCCTTCGACGAATACCTTCTGCAACACCGGGCTGGCATTGGCGTCCGCGACCAGCTTGCTGGCGGCGTCGCGCAGCGCGACGTATCCTTTCTGTCCGCGATCCTGCAAACGGAAGCTGAAACCGGAGGAGTTGCCGAGGTTATCGATCGGGGGCGGCTGCAACGCCGAGATCTTGGCGTCGCGCAGGCCTTCCATATGCTTGTTGATGTCGTTGACGATGGCGGACGCGGAATCTTTCTTGCCGCGCTCCGACCAGTCCTTCAGCGTGATGAATGCCTGCGCGGTGTTGACGCCCTGCCCAAGAAAGCTGAACCCGGTGAGGAAGGTGACGTCCTTGATGCCGTCGCGCTTGGCAAGATAATCCTCGACCGCCTTCACCGCCGCTTCGGTGCGGGCGAAGGATGAATCCGCCGGCGTCTGTACGTCGGTGGTGATGAAACCCTGATCGTCGATCGGCAAGAATCCCGCAGGCATTCGCATGAAGGCCCAACCGAGTCCGACGAGCAGAATGGCATAGATGATCATCAGTCGGCCGGTGCGCTTGAGCGACCAGCCGACCACGCGGGTATAGCGATTGCGCGTGCGCTCCAGCCCGCGGTTGAACAGGCCGAAGAAGCCGCGCCGCGCGTGGCCATGTCCGGCCTGCACCGGCTTCAGCAGCGTGGCGCACAAGGCGGGCGTCAGCGACAGCGCCATCAGCGCCGAGAAGCCGATCGCGGCGACCATCGTCACCGAGAACTGGCGGTAGATAATGCCCACCGAGCCGGGGAAGAATGCCATCGGCACGAAAACCGCCGCCAGCACCGTCGTGATGCCGACGATGGCGCCGGTGATCTGCGTCATCGCCTTGCGGGTGGCTTCCTTCGGCGGCAGCCCTTCCTCCGCCATGATGCGCTCGACGTTCTCGACCACGACAATGGCGTCGTCGACCAATATGCCGATCGCCAGCACCATGCCGAACATTGTCAGCATATTGATGGAATAGCCGAACGCCAGCAGCGTTGCGCAGGTGCCGAGCAATGCCACCGGCACCACGATGGTGGGAATGATGGTGTAGCGGAAGTTCTGCAAAAACAGGAACATCACCAGGAACACCAGCACCACCGCCTCGATCAGGGTGTGCAGCACCTTCTCGATGGAGGCTTTCACCACCGGCGTGATGTTGTAGGGAATCTCGTACTTGATGTTGGCCGGGAAGAACTTCGCCAGCTCCTTCATCTTGGCTTCGACCGCGCTCGCGGTTGCCAGCGCGTTGCCGGTCGGCGACATCAACACCGACAGGCCGGCGGCCGGCTTGCCGTTCAGCCGCGTGGTGAACTGATAGCCCATGCCGCCGATCTCGATGCGGGCGACGTCACGCAGCCGCACGGTCGAACCGTCGGGATTGGCGCGCAGCACGATGCCGCCGAACTCATCCGGCGAGCCGAGCTGGCCCTTCACCAGCACCAGCGCGGAAACCTTCTGATCCTTGTTGCTCGGCTCCGCGCCGACGCTGCCGGAGGCCACCTGCGCGTTCTGGGCATTGATCGCCTTGGTGACGTCGTCGGCGGTGAGATTGAAGCCGACCAGCTTCTCCGGATCGATCCAGACGCGCAACGATTGCTCGGTGGAGTACAGCGTGGCGCGGCCGACGCCGGGAATACGACGGATTTCGCCCAGCACGTTGCGGACCATGAAGTCACCGAGCGCGACTTCATCCATGCTGCCGTCGGTCGAGGACAGCGTGATGATCTGCAACACCGCGCTGGACGCTTCCTCGATCAGGATGCCCTGCTGCAACACCGCGCGCGGCAGCCGCGACTCGATGCGCTTGATGCGATTCTGCACGTCCACCGACGCCATCTCGACGTCGGTGCCGGGCTGAAAGAATGCGAGGATTTCGACCTGCCCCAACGAGTCGCTGGTCGATTCGAAGCTCAGAATGCCGCCCGCGCCATTGAGTTCTTCCTCGATCAGCCGGGTGACGCTGTTGTAGAGGTTCTCCGGCGATGCGCCGGGATAGCTGGTGCCGATCGCGATCGATGGCGGCGCGATGATCGGATACTGCGCGACGGCGAGGAACGGGATCGAGATCGCGCCGATCAAGCAGATGAACAGCGCAACGACCCAGGCGAAGATCGGCCTATCGATAAAGAAGGAAGGCATCAGCGGCTCAATCGCGAACCGAGGCCGGCGTCACCTTGCTGTCATCCGATGCGATCGAGCCGGTCGCGACTTCGCGCAGCGGCAGCGGCTTCACTTCGTCACCAGCGGCGAATTTCTGGAAACCCTCGACCACGACGCGGTCGCCGGCCTTGAGACCCTCGGTGATCAGCCACTTGCCGCCGTGAACCGCGCCAGTGCGCACCGGCTGCACGGCAATGCGATTGTCCGGCTTCACAATGAAGACCTCGCTGCCGCCGTCACGGCTGCGTTGCACCGCCTGCTGCGGCACGGCGATGGCGTCGGTATCGATCCCTTGCTCAATCAGCACGCGCACATACATGCCGGGGAGCAGTTCGCCAGTCGGATTCGGGAACTCGCCGCGCAACGTCACCTGTCCGGTCTCGGCATTGACCTTGGCTTCCGAGAACAGAAGCTTGCCGGTGTGCGAATAGGTTCCGTCATCGACGATCAGGCGGATTTTCGCCGCGCCCGGCTCGATCTGCTCGAGATCGCCGCGCGCGAAGGCGCGCCGCAGCTTGTTCAGATCGCTGACCGACTGGGTGAAGTCGGCATAGATCGGATCGAGCTGCTGGATCGAGGCAAGGTTGGTGGTGTCGTTCGGGACCACCAGCGCGCCCTCGCTGACCAGCGCCGCGCCGATGCGGCCGTTGATCGGCGCGCGAATGGTCGCGTAGCCGAGATTGAGTTTGGAACGCGCGACGTCCGCCTTGCGCGCGGCAACGTCCGCGGCGGCCTGCCGCTGCGTCGCGATCGCCGTCTCGTGTTGCGCCTCGGAGGCGACATGCTGATGCGTCAGGGTTTCGATGCGCTTGGCGTGACGGTTGGCCTGATCGAGCACCGCTTCGGCCTTGGCGAGCGCGGCCTCCTGCGCCATCAAATCGACTTCGAACGGCTTCGGATCGATCCTGTAGAGCGGATCACCCGCTTTCACATCACTGCCCTGATGGAACATGCGCTCGACAATGATGCCGGACACTTGCGGGCGAACATCGGCGATGCGGGTCGGCGCAATACGGCCCGGCAGTTCGCGGACCACGGCGAACGGCTGCGGCTTCACCGAGACGTAACTGATCTCCGGCGGCGGCGCGGGTTGTGCAGCAACGGCCGATGCCGGCTCATCGCACCCGGTCAGCACAGGGCTCGCCGCAAGCAGCAACACCAGGCCAAGTCCGGTTCGCATTCCTCGTCGCATCGTAGGTTCCATGACCTCGCCATCCCGCTCCGTCAGACATGAATCGAAGGCAAGCCTCAGCATCGCCGCAAGGCTTGAACAATCGAACTCTGACGTCATTTGATTTCGTAAAGGTAACTCAGCGAGAACGCAGCGCAACAAATTTTGCGGCGGCGCAATGCCACAGTATGTTACAGCGTTGAAGTCGCAGCAAATTTACAGGACTCACATAATTGTGAGTCGCTCCGCAGGAGATCAGAATGAATTTGAAATGAGTCCAGAACGCCGTGCGCATTCATGCGTGCGACAATTTATCATCACCGTGTATACGTCAGTACCGACGACGACGCGTCAACCGACGAAATAGTCATGCGCTGATCGCGCGCAATGACGTCGATATTGCGTGACGCCACTTATTTCAGCACTTCGCAGACGTTGTGCTGCACATGCCGCACACGATCGCGCTGTGCCAGCCCGTTCCACCACGCCGCCAGCGCGTCACCCTGACAGGGCAACTTCACGCACATGCCTTCTATGTAGGCAATCCAGTCATCGAAACGGAAGGTCGGCACCGGAACCACAACCGGAACGTCAGCGCCGAGCGCATACTCGATCAGATGCGCAAGACCGCGTCCGTGCTGCTCCTGCCGGCCGAATCGATTGACGACGAGCAGATCGGCACCTTCATCGATCGCCGCCATCATCGCGCTGCGCGCGGCCGCGAGTTTGTCGAGATCAAGACGGCGGCCCACTGTATAGGCCGCGGCCTCCTGAAACAGATCGACGCGTTGGCCGCTGTGAACCATCATCGCCGTGAGTTCCGCGACGCCGGCGTTGTGATGCCCGAACTGCACCAGCCCGACGGGCCGCAGCCCTTGGGCTTTCAGCCCCGCAACGAAATCGAGCAGCACGCCATCCGGCGGCTGATGCGCCTCGTAGACCAGCGCCGCGACGTCACATTGCGCATCAAACATCGGTTGTTCCCCGCCATCCGGCGAGCCGCGAGAAAAACAACGCTCCGGCGGTGATCGCGCACCGCCGGAGCGCCCTTCACGCCGTCAGTTTACCGCGCTTCGTTGATGATTTGAAGCTGGGTAAATTCCGCCAGCCCTTCCTCGGCGAACTCAACGCCGATGCCGGACTGCTTGGCGCCACCGAACGGAATGTGTGGCGCCATGTCGAGATGCTTGTTGATCCACACGGTGCCGGCTTCAATACGCTCCGCCACCTTGTGCGCACGTTCTGAACTCGACGACCACACCGACGCGCCGAGGCCGTAGTTGGTGGCGTTGGCGCGGCGGATCACATCGTCGCTGTCGGAATACTTGATCACCGGCAGCACCGGACCGAATTGCTCCTCGTCGACCAGCTTCGAGCCTTCCTTGATATCGCGCACGATGGTCGGCTCGATGAAGTAGCCGGGGCGATCCATCGCCTTGCCGCCGGCAATGATGTTGCCGTTCTTGCGCGCATCGTCGAGGAAGCCCTTCACCTTCTCGTACTGCATCTTGTTCTGCAACGGCCCCAGTTTGGTGCCCTGCTTGGAACCGTCATCGACCACGGTGTTCTTGGCGATGTTCACCAGCTCCTCGCAGATTTCGTCATAGACCGACTCGTGCACGTAGAGCCGCTTGATGGCGAGGCAGACCTGCCCGCTGTTCTGGAACGCGCCTTCGAAGATGCCGGGCGCGACTTTCTTGGGATCGACGTCATCGAGCACGATCGAAGCGTCGTTGCCGCCGAGTTCGAGGGTGATGCGCTTCAAGGTTTCGGCCGCGCTCGCCATCACCTTCTGCCCGGTCGCGGACGATCCGGTGAAGGAGATTTTCCGGATATCGGGATGCTTGGTCATCTCGCCGCCCAGATCGTTGGCGTCGGCGATCACGTTCAACACGCCCTTCGGCAGGATGTCCGCGACGAGTTCGGCGAACTTCAAGGTCGCGAGCGGCGTGGTCGGCGCCGGCTTGACCACCAGCGTGTTGCCAGCGAGCAGTGCGGGCGGCAGCTTGAAGCCGAGGATCAGCAACGGGTAATTCCACGGAATGATGGCGCCGACGACGCCGAGGGGGCGACGATAGGCCTCGACGCGGCGTCCCTCGCT
>CAUJJN010000330.1 GCA_963204905.1 Pseudomonadota bacterium | reverse complement strand
TAGAATGTCGCGAGCCCGATTCGCCCATTGAAGCCGCACGAGATGTTTCGCACCACGAGCATAGTCAGCCTGGCAGCTCTTGCCGCCGCCCTGTGGGTCGCGCCCACGCCGCCGGCGTTCGCGCAGCTTGGGAATATTTTCTCCGATCCCGCACCACGCCCGCCGGGCAACGTCCCGCAAGGCGGCTATCCCTCCGACGACGACGAGGAGGTGCCCGATCTGCCGCAGGGCCGGCTGTTGCCGACCCCGACGCGTCCGCCGCCGGGACAGGGGGTTCCGCCGCCTGGCCGGGTGCAGTCTCAGCCGCTTCAGCCGCCGCCGGGATCGGCCGCCGCGCCCCAGGGGCAACCGCCCGTTGCCGTGGCGCCGCCGGCCGCCGCTCCCAATGCGCCGGCGGGACAGAAAGCAGCACCGCGCACCGGTACCGCCGCCGCGCCGCCCGCACCTGCGACCTTGCAGCCGGGCGATGAAGTGGTGACCGAGCCGCCGGCGCAGAAGATCGTCAACAAGAAGGCGACCTTCTCCGGTCTCGACAAGATCACCGGCCGCATCATCAACTTCGACGCCGATATCGGCGAGACGGTGCAGTTCGGCGCGCTGCGGGTAAAGACCGACGCCTGCTACACGCGGCCGGCCACCGAAGCCGCCAATACCGATGCGTTCGTGGAGGTGGATGAGATCACCTTGCAGGGCGAGGTGAAGCGGATTTTCTCCGGCTGGATGTTCGCGGCGAGCCCCGGCCTCCACGGCGTCTAGCACCCGATTTATGACATCTGGCTGACCGACTGTAAGGGACCGGAAAGCACCGTCGCGGCGGCACAACCGGACGCCGCGCCGAAGCCTGCGCCGACCCAGCAGAAACGGACGCCGCCGCGTGAACAGAAGCGGCGCGCTCCGCCAGCCTCGGCACCTCCGCCGCCAGCGCCGCTGCCGCCGTTCCAGCGCTAGGGCCTATCGCGACCGGCCAGGCGTGGCGGCCGCGATTATTGCCAGCGCGTCGGCGCCCGGGATCGGATGTTCGGTCGGCAGATGCGTGAAATCCGCCGTGTGCCTGAGGGCGGTGGCGAGACGGGCCAGATAGATGCGGCGCGGAATTTCAACGGCCCCGAATGTTGTCAGGTGCGGCGTCACGAACTGGGTGTCGAGCAACGCGTAGCCGCCAGCGATCAGCCGCGCGACGAGATGCACCAATGCGACTTTCGAGGCGTCGCGGGCGCGGTGAAACATGCTTTCCCCGAAGAACACGGCCCCGAGGCTGACGCCATACAGCCCGCCGACCAGATCGTCGCCGTCCCACACTTCGACGCTATGACAATGACCGAGTTCGAACAGCTCGGTGTAGAGATCACGGATACGCCGGTTGATCCAGGTATCGTCGCGCTGTGCCTGCGGTTCCGCACAGCCGGCGATCACCGCCTTGAAAGCGCGATCGACGGTCACGGTAAAGGTGTCGTTGCGCACCGTGCGCGCCAGCCGCGACGCGATATGGAATTTATCGAGCGGGATGATGCCGCGCTGCTCGGGCTCGACCCAGAACAGCGAGGGATCGTCGGCGCTCTCCGCCATAGGAAAGATGCCGCAGGCGTAAGCGCGCAGCAAAACGTCAGGCGTGAGTTCGGAGGACGTGGAGTCGCGCGAGGCCATGCACGAAGATAGCAGACTACGCCGGGATTTTTAATCCGCCGCGGACATGCCCTTCGGCGCGGTGGTGGTCTCGTTGCGGCGTTGAAACCGCAGCACGATCCGTGTGCCGGCATGGTTGGGATCGCGTTCTGCGGACGCGCTGAGCTTCGAGGCCATCGCGTTGACGATACGTTGTCCCATCCCGGTCGAACGCGGGTCGGTCTTGACGTTGAGGCCGACGCCATCGTCGGCGACGGACAATTGCAAATCGTTGCCGTCGCCGATCAACTGCACATGGATCGGACCCGGGCTGTCCGGGTAGGCGTACTTCACAGCGTTCATCACCAGTTCGTTGACGATGATGCCGATGGCGACGGCGCGGTCGGGATCAATCTCGATCGATTCCGCCGTCAGCGTCAGGCGTGACATCCTGTTGCCTTCGGCCGAGCGCCGCAGGTCTTCCAGCAACGCCTCGAGATACTGATTGAGCAGGACGCTGTTGAGATCGTGCGAGGTGTAGAGCCGGCGATGCACCTGCGCCACCGCCGCGACGCGTCCCATGGCATTGCTGAGCGCCGCCTTGACGTCGTCGTCATCACTCGAATTGGCCTGGAGATGGAGCAGCGATGCGATGATCTGCAAACTGTTGCCGACGCGATGGTTGACCTCGCGCAGCAGCACCTCGCGCTCCGCCGCCAGCGCCGCGTAGCGGTCGCGCGAGGCGTGAACCTCAGCTTCGGCATCGTCGCGCGCCTTGCGAATCTTCGCCTGCCGCATCGCGCTTTTGATGGCGACATGCAGCATGGTGATGAAGTCGCCATGCATGTCCTTCACCAGATAATCGTCGGCGCCTGCTTTCAATGCGTTGACGGCGATCTGGCTGTCCTGCGAGGCGGTGACGAACACCACCGGCGGCGGATTGGGAATGGCGAGGATCAGCTCCAGCGTTTCCAAACCGTCGGCGCCAGGCATGTACTGGTCCAGCGCGACCACATCGATGCCGCCGGCCCTGATCCGGGCGATGCCGTTGTCGCCGCTGTCGGCATGAACCACCTCGAATCCCAGGCGCGACAGCCCGCGATCGACGAGCCGGGCGAGGGCGTGGTCGTCGTCAATATACAGAAGGCAGGGCTTGTCGATGCTCATGTCTCAGCTTGCGGGACCTGTATAACCGAGAAGAACAGTCCGAGTTGTCGGATGGCGTTGGCGAAATTCTCGTAGTTGACGGGCTTGGTTATGTAGACATTGCAGCCGAGATCATAGCAGCGCTTGATTTCCTGCGCATCGTCAGTCGTGGTCAGAACGACGACGGGCGCCGCCTTCAAGTGAGTGTTCTCCTTCACGCGCCGAAGTATGTCGATACCCGACATGTCCGGCAGATTGAGGTCGAGCAAGATCAACAGGGCTTCGTCCTTGTGCGCGGACCCCGAACCGTCAGCTCCGAACAGGTAGCGAATGGCATCTGTACCGTTGGTGAACGGCTTGATCTCGTTATTGACGCCGGAGCGGCGGATATTGCGCTCGATCAGGCGTGCATGGCCTTCGTCGTCCTCGACCATGATGATTGTGACGGGTTTGCTCATGATGTCTGGCCTTGTCTCCCAAGTGCCCACTTTATCGGCAATGTGACCGTGAATGTACTGCCTGCGTCAAGCGCGGACGCCACCGACATGGTGCCGCCGAGCCGCCGCACCAGCGCGCGAACATGGGCAAGACCGATGCCCTGGCCGGGCCGGTCCTGCACCCCGGCGCGGCGGAACAGGTCGAAAATGCGCTGATGGTCCTTGGCGTCGATGCCGCGCCCGTTGTCGGTGACTTCAATGATGGCGAAGCCGAGTTTTGTCTTGCCGCTGATGGTGATATCGCCGGCGACGCCGGTCCGCAGATATTTTAGGGCATTGTCGATCAAGTTTGAAAATATCTGTTCCAGCGCAAGCTGATCGCTGACGATCGTGGGCAACGGCTGAACGCGGATTTGCGCGTCCGCCTCGGCGGCTTGATGAGCGACGGTTTTCGCAATGCCCGCGATGAGTTTGCGCAGATCGACCGGCACCGGCTGGAACTCGCGCCGCCCTTCGCGGGTGAGATGAAGGATCGCCGAGATCAGGCGATCCATTTTGCCGATCGAGGATTTGATGAAGCCGAGCGCTTCGTTGAAGTCTTCGGACAGCCTCGCATCCTGGGCGTCGAGGACAGGTTCCGAGGCTTCGGTGTCATTGGCCGGGGCGGGGAGATCCGGGTGGCTGAGCGACGATATGCGCTTGAAAATATCGCCGCGCAGTTCCTCAAGTTCGCTGGTGAAGCCCATGATGTTGACCAGCGGCGAGCGCAGGTCGTGGCTGACGATATAGGCGAAGCGCTGGACTTCCTCGTTTGCTTCCCGCAGATCGGCCGTGCGTTCGGCCACGGTGGCTTCGAGATTCAGATTGCTGTCGCGCAGTTGGGCTTCGGCATCGTCGCGGGCGCGTGAGGAGCGTCGCACCAGAAAGATCGAAAGCGCCGCCAGCGCGACCACGAGCCCGCACCCGGCGATGGTTACGGTCGAAGCCCATTGCTGGCTGCGATCGGCGGATATGGTGCGCGCCGCGAACAGACGCTCCTCTTCGCGCCGCATCCTGTTGGTGAGGTCGGCGATCCGTTGCACCGTGCCATCGGCGACCGTATCGCGCATCAGGGAGATTGCGCCGGCGTTGTCATTGACTTTTGCCCGATCGACAATTTCCTTCAACTGGCCGAGGCGTTGGTCCACCAATTGAGCCAAGGTCGCGTTGTTGCTGATCTGCACCGGGTTGTCAGTTGTCAGTTCGCGCAACTTGGTCAGATTCTGGCGCACCGTCGAAATGGTGCTGTCGTATTGGGAAAGGAATTGCGCCTCGCCGCTCAGCAGAAAGCCACGGGCCGCGCTTTCAGCCGAGCGCAATTCGAGCAGAACCGCCGCGAGTTGATTTTCGACCTCGATGGTGTGGACAACCAGCGCCCCGTCGTCGCGGGCGCGATCGACGAGAACAATGGACGCGGCGCTGATAACGACGAGCACGACAAAGCCCACCGCCAACAGCAGTATCTGAGTCAACCCGCGCCGGCGCCTCGCCTTGGGCGTCACACGAAGCTCGTTGTCAGGGGAAAAGATATGCTGTGAAAAATCAACGCCAAGCCCCGTTTCGACTTCCTACGTCCAACATGAGACAAGAGATTCAGCGCGTTTTGGTTCCGTGAGATATCAACGATCTTTCTTGCGGCCTCTATCGATCACCGCCGGCGAGATACTGCTCCAGCCAGTGAATGTGGTAGTCGCCGTCGATGATGTCGTGATCGCGGACCAGCGCCCGGAACAGCGGCAAGGTGGTTTCGATGCCGTCCACGACGATTTCGTCCAGCGCGCGCCGCAAGCGCATCAGGCATTCGGCGCGAGTCTTGCCGTGAACGATCAGCTTGCCCACGAGGGAGTCGTAATAAGGCGGAATGGTGTAGCCCTGATAGACGGCGGAATCGATCCGGACCCCAAGGCCGCCCGGCGGATGGTAGCGCAGGATCTTGCCGGGCGAGGGGCGAAACGTCTCAGGATTTTCAGCGTTGATGCGGCATTCGATGGCATGGCCGCTGATTGTGATCTGATCCTGCGTCGCGGGCAGGTCGCCGCCATTGGCGACGCGGATCTGTTCGAGCACCAGATCGATTCCGGTGATCGCCTCGGTCACCGGATGCTCGACCTGGATGCGGGTGTTCATTTCGATGAAATAGAACTCGCCGTCCTCGTACAGAAATTCGATGGTGCCGACACCGAGATACTGCATCTCCCGCATCGCCTTCGCGCAGGTCTCGCCGATCCTGGTGCGGGCTTCCGCCGTCAGCACCGGAGAGGGGCCTTCCTCCCAGACTTTCTGATGGCGCCGCTGCAATGAACAGTCCCGCTCGCCGAGATGGATCGCGCCGCCACGGCCGTCACCCAGAATCTGGATTTCGATGTGCCGGGGCTTTTGGAGATATTTTTCCAGATAGACCGACGCGTCGCCGAACGCGGACTTGGCCTCGTTCCCGGCGGTCGAGATCGCCAATGCCAGATCGTCGGCGGTCTGCGCCACTTTCATGCCGCGTCCGCCACCACCGGCGGCCGCCTTCACCAGCACCGGAAAGCCGATCGCCTCGGCGACTTTCATGGCTTCGTCGATGTTGTCGATCGCCCCTTCGGAGCCAGGCACCACGGGAATGCCGAGGTGCCTGGCGGTGCGCTTGGCTTCGATCTTGTCGCCCATCAGGCGGATGTGTTCCGCCTTGGGGCCGATGAAGCCGAGATTGTGCTCGGCGAGGATTTCGGCGAAGCGCGCATTCTCCGAGAGGAAGCCGTAACCGGGATGCACGGCGTCGGCGCCGGTGATCTCGCAGGCCGCGAGCAGCGCGGGAATATTGAGATAGCTGTCCTTCGACGGCGGCGGGCCGATGCAGACGCTTTCGTCGGCGAGGCGAACATGCATCGCTTCGGCGTCGGCGGTCGAATGCACGGCGACGGTTGCAATCCCCAGCTCCTTGCAGGCGCGCAGCACCCGCAAGGCAATCTCGCCGCGATTGGCAATCAGGATCTTGTCGAACATGGCGTCCTAATCATTGTGCAGCGAGGCGCTTGGACAAAACAGCAAATCTCGATCCGGCGTCGGCCGTTATTCGATGATGACGAGCGGTTCGCCGAATTCGACCGGCTGGCCGTCCTCGACGAGAATCTGCGTAACGGTGCCGGCTTTCGGCGACGGAATCTGGTTCATTGTTTTCATGGCTTCGATGATCATCAGCGTGTCGCCGACCTTGACCCTGGAGCCGATGTCGATGAACGGCTTGGCCCCCGGCTCGGAGGCGCAATAGGCGGTGCCGACCATCGGGGACGGGACCAGGCCGGGATGTTTGCTGACGTCCGAGCCAGCTCCCGGAGCTGCGACGGCCGCCGGTGCAGCCACTTGCGCGATCGCCGGTGCGATGGCGGCGACGCTGACGTTGCGCGCCACGCGCACGCGCAGGCCGGACCGCTCGATCTCGATCTCGGTGAGATTGGTCTCGTCGAGCAACGTCGCGAGTTCGCGGATCAACTCGCTGTCGTTGGTCGATGCTGATTTTGATGAGGATGAATCTTCAGGCTGGCGCGCCATGCTGTGTTCCGAAACTTTCGAGCTGGACTGAGACTAGAGGAGACGTCACGCTTTCGCGGTGGCGCCGATCTTGGCCGCGAGGCCGCTGATGGCGAGCCGGTAGCCGTCGATGCCGAAACCGCACAAGCTCGCGAACGCGGCCCTGGCGATGAACGAATGGTGACGAAAATCCTCGCGAGCATAAATGTTGCTGACGTGGACCTCAACGGTAGGGATT
>CAUJJN010000329.1 GCA_963204905.1 Pseudomonadota bacterium | reverse complement strand
TTTCACCTTCGAAGTACGTACTCTCTACAACAAATCCACTCGGCACTAAATTGGAGCGCTGGAGTGCCTGCTGCATGGCTGATTCTCCCCTAATCAAAGCGCCAGACATTCTCCAAACTGCATCAAAAGTGAGTCAGAGCCCAACAGTGCCCCCGCCTGGGTCTTGTAATCCGGAGCGACATCATCGGGCTGCGGCAACGGCCGGGCGAGGATATCTCGGTAGTTGAGGTAGGCGTCGCGAGTTCCGGCGAAGATGCAGACACACGTTTTCGGATCCGCATACAGATAGCGCTCACCGCCGCCGACCTTACGCACGACGAAGCGGTGGGCCGGCAGCGCGCGCAGCGCCTTCTGACCAGCGGCATCATTGGCGAACTTCACCTTGAAGCCTGCCGACGTCAGGTAGAAGCCGTTCTTTTCAAGAAATGGCTTGCTCGGCGGCTCCAGCGCCGCAAGCACCGTTACAGCCAGCACCGACGTAACGGCGGCCAGCGTGCCGCGGGTCCATAAGCCGATCCCGGAGCTGCCCGATGTCGTCATATCCGCGCACACCGTTTTCAATGTTACCGTCATGCGTCTTCGCTCCCGACTGTGCCTGCCTCGACCGGCTCCAGATTATTCCGTGGGCGTCATGCTGTCACGCCGCCCGCGTCATCCGCGCCGACCGACGGCAGGCTGCGCTTGCCTCCGCTCGCGCAGCGTGGCCAGCAACGCCTGTAGACAGCGGGAATACCGGGCATAAACAACCAGGCGTCGCAACCCTGTCGTGTCGAGCCGGTTGAAATCACCGGAACAGAAACTCCGCACCGCATAACCCGGAGGCATCCGTGCGTGACACCAACAGAACTTCGCCCACCATCGACGAGGACCGCTACGAGGGCGCGATCACCGAAGTCATTGCTGCTTGTGACAGCGATCTCCATAGCGCCTTGCGAGCACTGCTGATTGCCAACGAAGTGCTGGAAGCCGAAGTGGCGATCCTGCGCCGGCAACAGCAGCACATGCTACGGACACCGAAACGCAACGCGAAGGCGGCCTAGAGGCGAAGGCGACGCGAACAAACTATCCGAGGCGCGGGTCTAGGCACTGCGCCGCAGTTCCCGCAACGGCGGCATTGTTTCGGCATCCGCTTGGGATGCGTCCTTCCCGCGTCTGCGATCAGTAGCTACTCGCCCCAGGCCATAAAAGCGCCGTTGAAGGCGCGTTCGCCGGGCGCGCCCTTTTCGATCGCGATGATGGCACGGCGCTGGTTGGAGTAGACCAACGGCACGTCGAACCAGGACCGCTCCTTGAGGAGTTGCAGGTTACGTGCGCGATCAGCCTCGACATTCGACAGGCCGATCAGGAAGAAACCATCGGTAACCTTAACCGCGAGCCCCGCCAGCGGCGTGCCGCGTGCCTGCTCGTTGGATTTCATCAGGATACCTGGGACATTCGCAACGGTGCCGTTGTCGAAGTCCGGCGGCAGCACGAAAGTCAGTTCGGCGGTGTGGCTTGCCGGCAGCGACGTATCGGTGTTGCGACGGAACGACATCGTCATCTTGAACTTGCGTTCCGGAATTTCGATGTCGGCGCGCACCGCGACGTCGTCCGGCTTGCCGTCGTTGCTCTTCACCGGTTCGGTGCGCCAGACCACGCTGCCGACATATTGCTTGCCCTTCGGATCGCTCGGGTCCTCGTCATAAAGCACGACCCGCTGGGCGATCGGCGCCACCGCATCCGACGAGCCCGGCTGCCCGACCCGGTCGGCGATTTTCGGCGGGGGAGCGGTCGTGGTGGCCTTCGGCGCCGGCGTGGTGACGGCCGCCTGCTTGCCCATCAGCCCGCGAATGTAAGTCAGTCCCTTCTGGCCCCATAGGATGCCGGCGCCAGCGAGAATCAACACCAGCCCCAAGATGACGGCGGCCTTGAACGGGAAGCCTCCGCCGGTCCTGACCCGGCGCTCCTTGCCGCTACGGCGTGGCGGCCGGGACGGCGGCGGCTCATAGGCCTCCTCGATGCCTTCATCGTAATCGTAGGACACCGGAGCGCCAATGCCCCGGTCTTCCATGCTCGGCTCGAGCCGATCGAATTCCGGCGAGGGCGACGGCACGTTGGCGTAAGTGCGACGGGCGGCGCGGTTGGCCTTGGCGGTGGCGCGGCCGAGATCATCCGCGTCAGCCACGACATCACGGAAACCGCGAACGCCCTGACCGTGAGCGGTCGAATCGGCGGCGCCCTGCGTCGGTCGATCGGCTTCCAAACCCCGGCGAGGAATACCGCTTCGCTCACGCGCGGCGGGCGGTGGCGGTGCTTCGAAAGACATCGGCGCCTGGTCGTCCGGCTCGGATCGCGGGGCGCGCGGCGCGCGCTCGTCGGCGTGCGGCTCTTCCGGAACGGGAGAGGCGGGGCGATCCAGGAATGACGGTCGGGACGATGGCTGCGGAGGCGGCGGCGCGGCCCCCGGTTTCCCGGCATCGCGCTCGGCGTGACGTGCGGCGGCGGCGCGGCTGCCGGCACGGAATGCATCGCCGGGACGGGGCCGGCCCTTCGAATCGGTCCGCGCCACCTCGCGGGCACGTTGGGCCGCCTCGGATTCCACCTTGCGGATCGCCTCTTCCAGCGACAACCGCTCGCGCGTGATCTCGGATTCGGTCAGCGGTGGCTGCACGCTGCGCAGCTGCGCGATCAGAGCCGAGCGCGCGCGCTCATACAGGGCGCGCCGGCTTTCCCCTGGGGCGCTGGCATCGAGGCCGGAGATAGCGCGGGCGATCAGCGGGTAGTAATCAGCCATGACTCGTCAATGTTGCCGGTCCTGCTCACAGCGAGGATGCTTCGCGGGGACTTTGCCGATATTCCGGTAATAGTCCATTAAGCCTCGAATGGGTTTTGCACCAGAATGGTGTCTTCACGCTCCGGACTTGTCGAGAGCAACGCGATGGGACAGCCCACCAGTTCCTCGACCCGGCGAACATATTTGATCGCCTGCGCCGGCAGATCGGCCCAGGAGCGGGCGTTGGCGGTCGGCTCCTTCCAGCCTTCGATGGTCTCGTAGATCGGCTCGATCCGGGCCTGCGCGCCCTCGCCCGCCGGCAGATGGTCGATCACCTCGCCATCCAGCTTGTAGCCGACGCAGACCTCGATCGAGTCGAAGCCATCGAGGATATCCAGCTTGGTCAGCGCGAGGCCGTGGATGCCGCAGGTTCGCACCGTCTGCCGCACCAGCATGGCGTCGAACCAGCCGCAGCGCCGCTTGCGCCCGGTGTTGACGCCGAATTCCTTGCCGCGACGGCCGATCTCCTCGCCGATCTCGTTGGTGAGCTCGGTCGGAAACGGACCCATGCCGACCCGCGTGGTGTAGGCCTTGCAGATCCCCAGCACATAACCCAGCGAACTCGGCCCCATGCCGGTGCCGGTCGCGGCCTGCGCCGCCACGGTGTTCGACGAGGTGACGTAGGGGTAAGTCCCGTGATCGACGTCGAGCAACGCGCCTTGCGCGCCTTCGAACAGGATACGCTTGCCTTCGCGACGCTTGTGATCGAGCAGATTCCACACGGTGTCAGCATAGGGCAGCACTCGCGGCGCAATTGCGGCGAGATCGGTCAGAAGCGCGCGGCTATCGACTTCTTCGATGCCGAGGCCACGCCGCAGCGCGTTGTGGTGGGCGAGCAGCCGT
>CAUJJN010000328.1 GCA_963204905.1 Pseudomonadota bacterium | reverse complement strand
GACCGGCGACCTGATCGTCAACCTCGACACCAAGACCGTCGAAGTGACCGGCCAGCGCGTGCATCTGACCGGCAAGGAATATCAGATGCTGGAGCTGCTCTCGCTGCGCAAGGGCACCACGCTGACCAAGGAAATGTTCCTCAACCACCTCTACGGCGGCATGGACGAGCCGGAACTGAAGATCATCGACGTCTTCATCTGCAAGCTGCGCAAGAAGCTCGCCAACGCCTCCGAGGGCCGCAACTTCATCGAAACCGTCTGGGGCCGCGGCTACGTGCTGCGTGAACCGAGCGAGGACGAAGTCCGCATTCCGGCCTGATCCATTCCGGCAAGCCGGCACGAGTTTCTGCAAACAGACTTTCTGCAAGGCGCCTCCTCCCGACTCCAAGCCCCGCCCTTACCGGCGGGGTTTTTTATTGACGAAGTGGTCGGCGCCCTGAACCTTCGCCATCGTTCCGCAGACCCAGAGAAGCCGAAATCCCGGCCGTCCGGCGCGTCGCGACGAATGCTGGGCGAACCTCGGAGCAACCTCTTATGATCTTGCAATCGCTGGCGGGGCTGCCGGCTTTCCTGACCTATTTCTGTACCGCGCTGGTGGCCGTCACACTGTATCTGTTCGTCTATACCCGGTTGACGCCACACGACGAGTTTAAATTGATCCGCGATAACGTGCCGGGCGCAGCGATCTCGCTCGGGCTCAGCCTGCTCGGCTTCACGTTGCCGGTGGTCAGCGCCATGACCCATGCCGCGAACATCCTCGATTGCCTGATCTGGAGCATCATCGCGCTGGTCGTGCAGATCGCGGTCTACTACATCGTAAAGATTCCGGTGCCGGACCTCTCCGGCCGCATCGCCCGCGGCGAACTTGCGCCGGCGATCTGGCTGGGCCTGTCCTCGCTCGCGGCCGGCGCGCTCAACGCCGCGTCGATGATCTACTGAGATGGCGAGCGCGCCCCGGGAGGAGTTCGGCAAACGGCCACCGCCGGTCGACGAAGCCACGCGTCCGGCGAAGCGCTCCGGCTACGTCGCGCTGTTCCTCATGGGAACGGTGGCAGTAGGCGCCGGGGCCTACGCCATGATGCCGAGCGAAAAATGCGAGCCATCGAAGCCTCCCCCCGCCGGACAACCGGCGGCGGCGGCGCAGACCCAGCCCTGCCGATCTTCGCGATCGAGCGGCTATAGTTACGGCAGCCGCTCATCGCGCAGCAGCTTCTTCGGCGGTTCGAGTTCGTCGACATCGCATTCATCGTCCAGTGGCCTCGCGATTCCGACCAAAAGCACCACCATGCGCGGCGGTTTCGGCGGTTTCGGTCGGGCAGTCGCTTCATCCTTCTCGCGCGGCGGTTAGACACTCCATGCAACGCGTCCCTTGCCCCGAGCGCGACGACTGGCAAGCCACGGCGGAAGCCGCCGGCTTCGACTTCCACACCATGGACGGCGAACGCTACTGGGATGAACGTGCCTATTACGCATTCTCGCTCGACGAGATCGAGCGCCGGATAGAAGCCCCGACCGGCGAACTTCACGCGATGTGCCTCGAACTAGTAAAGCGCGCGATGGCCGACGAAGCCGTGTTGCGTCAGCTGAAGATTCCGGCGGCCTGCTGGCCGATCATCCGCGACAGCTGGCAGCGCGGCGACTCCACCCTCTACGGCCGCTTCGATTTCAGCTTCGACGGCAAAGGGCCGGCCAAGCTGCTCGAATACAACGCCGACACACCGACCTCGCTGTTCGAGGCGGCAGTGTTCCAATGGACCTGGCTGGAGCAGTCTATTCAGCGCCAGATCATTCCAAAGCGCGTCGACCAGTTCAATTCGATTCATGAGACCCTGATCGCACGCTGGAAAGACGTCGCTCCCGGCGGCCGCCTGCATCTCACCGGCAGCTACGAGAATCCCGAGGATGCAACGACGCTGAACTATCTCGAGGACACCGCGCATCAGGCTGGGCTTGCCACCAACGCGCTCGATATCGAAAGCATTGGACTCAACGGGGGCAAATTCGTCGACCTCGATAATCAACCGATCGAACTCGCCTTCAAACTCTATCCATGGGAGTGGATGCTGCGCGACGCCTTCGGCGCACGGGTGCAGAGCGCATCGACACGCTGGATCGAGCCGCCCTGGAAAATCATACTATCCAACAAGGGCATCCTGCCACTGTTGTGGGAGATGTTTCCCAATCACCCGAACCTGTTGCCTGCTTACTTCGAGGACGACGCGAACGCCGCGCAGCTCGGCGCCTCATACGTCCGCAAGCCGATCTATTCGCGCGAAGGCGCCAACATCGAGCTGGTCAGCGCCGGCGCGGCGCTTGAACAGCAGCCGGGACCTTACGGCAGCGAGGGTTTCATTCGTCAGGCCTTCGCGCCGTTGCCGAATTTTGCCGGTCAGTATCCTGTCGTCGGAAGCTGGATCGTCGGCGAAACGCCCTGCGGCCTCTCGATCCGCGAGGATGAGAATCCGATCACCGGCAACACATCACGGTTCATTCCGCACGCGATTGTTTGACGTCGCGTCGGCAGGCCGTGGCCTTGAGAAGCTGAGCCGCGCGTTTGCTTTGCGTCCGGTTTTCGAGGAGAGAAATCGCAATCCTTGCACAGACGCATTCTGGCACGAAGGACAACAAGTCGCCCTGGTGACGCAGACATACCGATCAAAAGCGATCGTGCTCTACCGTGCTAACGGCGAAAAGCTGCGCACGCGCGTTGCGTCGCCGGGAACGATCGAGGCTGCGGTCGGGCTGTAAAGTCCGCGGCGATCAGGCACCGGCCGGAAAGCATCCGTCAAGCCGACGACCGTTTCCGCCGCGCCGAGCATCAGATAGCCGTCGCTCGCGGTCGCCTTTGCCAGTCGCTTGAACATCATCGACTTGGTGTCCTGATCGAAATAGATCAGCACGTTGCGACAGAACACCACGTCAAACACACCGAGATGCGAAATGTCGTGCAGCAGATTTAACTGCTTGAATTGCACCATCGCGCGAATGTCCGCGTTGATCTGCCACATGTCGCCGACTTGCTGGAAATACTTGACCAGCAGTTGAATTGGCAGCCCTCGTTGCACCTCGAACTGGCTGAAGATGCCTGCCTTGGATTTTTCCAGCACGCCTTGCGCGAGATCGGTGGCGACGATCTCGATGTGCCATCCGCTGAAGTCGAGACCATACTCCTTCAAACACATCGCGATGGAATACGGCTCTTGCCCACTCGAGCACGCCGCGCTCCATATCCGCAAGGCACGGCGGCCGGCGCGCGCACGCCGCAGCGCGGGCAGGATGGTCTCGCACAAATGATCGAACGGAATCCCGTCGCGGAAGAAAAATGTCTCATTGGTGGTCATGGCCTCGACCACCTGCCTGGCGATGTCTTCGGCGCCGGTCTTGATCCTCTGAGTCAGTTCGCCGATGCCGGGAAGACCAAACTTGCGCGCAAGCGGCAACAATCGGCTTTCGATCAGGTATTGCTTGTCGGCGGAGAGGTCGAGACCGGAGCGATCCTTGAGCAACTTCTGCAGGAACTGATAGTCCGCGGGCGTCACGATCTGTCCCCCGCGAACAACCTGACGAGTTTCGGTGCGATCTGTCCGAGCGGCAGAATGGCAGCGCAGATCCCCGCATTGGCGGCGGCGCCGGGCATTCCCCAAACCACGCTCGTCGCCTCGTCCTGCGCGATCACGCTACCGCCGGCAGCGACCACCTGCTTGCCGCCGCGCATTCCATCGGATCCCATTCCCGTCAGGATGACGGCCTGGACCGCGCCCTGCCAGACATCAACCGCCGACGCGAACAGCGGATCAACCGCCGGCTTGCAGAAATTGATCGGCGGGCCATCGTCGAGCGCGATCACGGCGACGCCGTTGCGACGCGCAACACGCATATGCTTGCCACCTGGCGCAAGATAGATTCGGCCGGCGATCACGGCCTCGCCATCGACGCCCTCGGCGGCAGGACGACGTCCGTTGCGTGCGAGATGCTCCGCGAGAATAGTGGTGAAGGTTGGCGGCATGTGCTGCGTGATCAGCACCGGCACACGGTCGATCACCGATACGATGTCGCCGATCAGACTCATCAGCGCCTGCGGACCGCCAGTCGAAGACCCGATCAGCAGGACGCGTGGCATCTGCGTGCCGAACGGCACCAGCTTCGGGGCAACTTGCACAGCCGCCGACGCGACAAGCGGGCGGCGAAGCGGCTCTTGCCCGCTATCCGGCCCCGGCGCCAGCGACGGGCTCGGGATCGCGCCGGCGAGGCGACGACGGCGCGGTCCGAGATGACGAATCTTCTCCACCAGATCGCGCCGGAAAATTTCCGCCGCGCCCTGCTCGCGCGTGCTTTCCGGCTTCGGAATGTAGTCGGCCGCGCCCAGCGACAGCGCTTTGAGGCTGATCTCGGCGTTCCGCAGCGTCAACGTCGACGCCATGATGACGGTGAGGTTGCGCTTTTTCGCCAGCAACAGCGGCAGCGCCGAAATGCCGTCGAGATCAGGCATCTCGATATCGAGCACCGCCACATCGGGATCGATCTTCTCGACCTGATTGACGGCGTCGCGCCCGGTGCGCAGCGATCCGACAACGGCCATGTCCGGCTCGGCTTCGATCCAGCGCGTGACGAGACCGCGGATCACGGCGGAATCATCCACTACCATCACCCGCAACGGCTCGGATCGGGATGGAGTGGTGGTCTGCCTGGCGACGGCGACACTCATGACTTAATCCAACACAACATGACGGCGTCGCGATCGACTGAGAGAACGGATGCCGTCGGATCACCCGACGGCAGAAAGTTAGATCAGCCCGACCTCATGGAATTTAGCCGTCACGATGTCCTTGTCGAACGGCTTCATGATGTACTCGTTGGCGCCGGCGTGAAGCGCGCGCGCGATATGAGCAACGTCGTTCTCGGTCGTGCAGAACACCACCTTCGGTTCGTCGCCGCGATGCATCTGCCGCAACGCGCGCAGAAACTCGTAGCCGTCCATCACCGGCATGTTCCAATCCAGCAAGATGCCATCCGGCAGGCCGCGCTTGCAGACCTCAAGAGCCTTCTCGCCATCCTCGGCCTCGACGATCTGGAAATCCAGACCCTCGAGAATACGACGGGCGACCTTGCGGATGACGCTCGAGTCGTCAACGACCAGACATGTCTTCATTTCAACCTCTGCTCAATTGTTCGATCCTGAGAAGCGCCCGATGGATTCAGCCCGGCTTATGCGGCCCTGAGATCCGACGAGATGTCGAGAACACGATCTACGTCGAGAACCACCATCAATTGTCCGTCGAGCCGATGCACGCCCGCCGCCATCTTGGCCATGCGCGGATCGAGATTGATCGGATTCACTTCGCGGCTGTCGTCGGCGAGCTTCAGCACCTCGCCGATCGAGTCGATCAAAAGCCCGTAGGATTCGCCGCGCAGATCGACGCCCACCGCCATCGCCGGACGATCCGACGCGGTGGTCGGCAGACCGAGCCGCGCCCGCATGTCGATGGCGGTAACGATGCGGCCGCGCAGATTGAGGACGCCCGCGACCTCGCGCGAAGCCAGCGGCACCCGCGTCAATCGCTCCGGCATGAACACGTCTTGCACCCGCGCGATCGGCAGGCCGAACAACTGCTCGCCGATCATGATCGTCACGTATTCGGTTGCGCCGCCGGCGGAATTATCCTGGGTCACTGTCATCGTCTCATGCCGCCCGGTTGAGGTCGGAGGTCTGCTCTTTAAGCGCCGCGATCAGCCCGGGCCGATCGAACTTGGCGACGTAGTCGTGGAAACCGGCCTGACGGCCCCGCTCGATCGCCGCCGGAGAAATCATCGACGACAACGCGATAATCGGCATTTCGTTGAGCTTCTGATCGGCGCGGATGGTCTCGGCAAATTCGAAGCCGTTCATGTCCGGCATCTCGATGTCGGTCAGCACCGCATCGAAGGCTTCGCCGGAGCGCAGCGCAACGAGGCCTTCCTGCGCATTGGTGGCGAGCCGCACGCGATAGCCGGCGGCCTTGAGCACCGGCGCCAGCATGTTGCGGAAGAACGCCGAGTCATCGACCAGCAGGATCGACTGTGCCGAGGCGGAGGGCTTCATCTCGCGGCGATTGAACCAGTCGGCGAACGCCATCGGCAGGAAGTGGCCGACATCGATCACTTCCGTCGCGCGACCCTTGATCACGGCCGAGCCGAGAATGCCCTCGCGGCTGCTCGCGACTTCGATCGCCAGTCGTTCCTCGACGATATCGACGATTTCGTCGACCACCAGCCCCATGGTGCGGCCATCGTCGGCGAACACCAGAATCGGCTGCACGCCGGAGGTCGCGACCTCGACGCCATCCATCTGCACCAGCGGCATCAACTGCTCGCGGTACTGCACCATGTAACGGCCGTTCGACAGCTCGATCTTGTCGCTGGAGATTTCCTCAAGCCGCGTGATCAGCGCCAGCGGCACCGCTTTCGGCTGCGATGAGCCGGCGCGAAACACCAGCAGGGACGTCAGTTGCTCCGCCGCGCCGCCGCGATGGGCGGCGTTCTCATCGACGATCTCGTGATGGGCCGCGACGGAGGTGCCGAGCGCCTGCGCGATACCGTTGGGATCGACGATCATGATCACCGCGCCGTCACCGAGGATGGTGTTGCCGGAGAACATGTTGATGTGCCGCAGCTTGGTCGACATCGGCTTGACGACGATTTCTTCGGTGTGGAACACGCCGTCAACCACAATGCCGAAGGTCTGGTTGCCGACCTGGGTGACGACGATGAAGCCGTTTTCCGGATCGATTGCGCCGGAATCGTCGTCGAGCTTCATGAGCTTCTTGAGATGGATCAACGGCAGCAGCTTGTTGCGCAGCCGCAGCACCGGCGTATCCTTGATGCGCTCGATGCGATGATCCGAGTTGGCGCGCGCGCGCACCAGCTCGATCACCGC
>CAUJJN010000327.1 GCA_963204905.1 Pseudomonadota bacterium | reverse complement strand
CCGGAAGTCGTCAGGGTCAGCATCACAAACGGAAACACCAGCGCCATCGCCGCCAGCGCCTCGGTGCCGAGCCTGCCGATGTAGGACGTTTCGGCGACAACGACACAGGTGCCAGCACCTAGCGCCACCACGTTCGGAGCCGACAGCCGCAGCAGCGTGCCGAGGATCGGCCGGTCCAGCAACGGGTTTCCAGCGACAAGCGCGAGCCGCGACAAGGCTCGCTCATCAGCAGCCGTGACGGGAATTTCGGCAACTCCGATATCGGACATCTGCTCCCTTGACGGCCGGTGGTCGAAGCCCACTCTGTTTGGCCGGTTCGAACCAGTAACATCGATCGGGCGTTCCGCCACCCGTGCGTGGCGCATGGGCCTATTCCACGGCCGGACGAAATCTAGCGGATCGACCAGACAAACGGCGGCCGTCCATCCGGCGCGGCGACCAGCCTGGCCTCAATAAACCTGCCGCAGCCCGCGGCCAGTCCTTCCACCAGCCCCTCCAGCAACCGGGCGCAAGCCGGATGATAGTCCGGCAAATCCGCCATCAGCTTCCAGCTTCGCTGATGCAGTTCGTGGCCGCCGCCGGATGATAACAGTTCAACATCGTCGTCCTGCGCCGCGAACAGCGCGCACAAAAATTCGGCGAACTCCCTCGGCCCGCCGCGCACGGCACCAAGCCCCGGCGCAATCTCATCGAAATACTGCATCCCGATCAGCTTGCCGGTGAGATGCAACAGATAGGCGGCGTCCACCGGACCGAATGCCTGCGTCGCCACCGGCGCGGCGGTGCGGACATATTCCATCGCGTAGTTACGATGGGCTTTCTCAAGTCGCGGCTGTGGCCAACTGTCCACCGGCAGCGCCGGTGCGGCGGCGACATCGAAAGCCGGCGCTTCGAGATGCGGCGCGAACACGAGCCGCTGATCGATGGTCAGCGGATGATCATATTCGCAATAATAGCCTTCCAGCCCATCCTGCCCCTCGACCGACTGCTTGGTGCAGACGAAACCGAGATTGAGGTTGCCGAGCGCCACGCCATTGTTGGCGTGCCAGCCGCGTAGCATCGCGCGCGACACCTCGCCCGGTACGCCGCAAATCGCGGTGCCGCGCCACGCCCAGCGCGGCGGGGGATACCGCACCCACGCCTTGCGATCGGTCTCGTACATGTACTCGACATGCACGCCGCCGATCCAGTTGGACAGGTAGTGATACTGCGCCGCCGCCACCGCCGGCGAGAGCCTGTCGAGGCCGAGTTTCACGAGCCCCGACAGAAAACGCTCCTGCTGCTGACGACGGAACACTCGAAACGTGAATTCAGCGGCATCCGCCGTCCCGCGCCGGCTGACCAGCGCGAGGATCAGGCCGGTGAAATAGGCGTGATGGAGCTCAGCGACGCTGCGCCAGCTCCGCCCCTGCGCCTTCCGTGCAGCGATATCCGTTTCCGTCAAGGCCGCACCTCCGAAACTGCCGCTCAGGTGAATTGCACCGCAACCGAGCCGAGCGGACCGAAATCAGCGTGCAGTGTATCGCCCTTGTCGGCCATGACTGGCCGCGTGAACGAGCCGGACAGCATGACGTGACCCGGCTCCAGCACGGTGCCGAAGCGGCCGACCTTGTTGGCGAGCCATGCAATGCCCATCGCCGGATGGCCGAGCACGCCGGCCGCGATGCCCGTCTCCTCGATTTCGGAATTGCGATAGAACACCGCGCCGACCCAACGAAGATCAACGTCGTGCGGCCGCACCGGACGCCCGCCCAGCACGATGCCCGCGGCAGCGCCGTTGTCCGCGACGGTGTCGAAGATTTTACGCGGGTTCTGCACGCGCGCGTCGATGATCTCGATCGCCGGCACGACGTATTCGGTGGCGCGCAGCACATCGAGCAAACCGATCCCCGGCCCCTTCAGCGGCTTGGCCAGCACGAAAGCCAGCTCCGGCTCGACGCGCGGCACACAATAATTCGAATGCGGCACCTTGGCGCCGTCGTGCAGCATCATGTCGTCGAGCAGATGGCCGTAGTCCGGCTCGTCGATCTGCACCGACTGCTGCATCGCCTTCGAGGTCAGACCGACCTTATGGCCGAGCAGCTTGCGGCCGCTCGCGATCTTGCGTCGCGTCGTCTCGCTCTGGATCGCGTAGGAATCCTCGATCTCGATGTTCGGGAAGGTCTTGGATAATTGTACGGCCTGCACGCGAGTTCGCTCGGCTTCCATCAGAATGTCGGCGGCCTGAGCGCGCTCCTGATCGGTCAACATGTTTCAAAAATTCTCTCGGTTCATGATGTGGCGGAATTCAACGCAAGCATGGCGCAGTCGGCGACAGAATACTATCGCATAAGCGCCTCGCCGCGAATAACGGTCAAACGGCACAACGCACCTCAGGTGCGAAAATGCTTCGACAGCTTGAGGCCCTGCGCCTGATAATTCGAACCGATACGCTGGCCGTAAAGGGCATTCGGGCGCTCCAGCATCCGCTCGTAAAGCAGGCGGCCGACGATCTGGCCATGCTCGAGAATGAACGGCACTTCGCGTGAGCGCACTTCCAATACGGCGCGCGCACCCTGCCCGCCGGCGCCGGCATAGCCGAAACCGGGATCAAAGAATCCGGCGTAGTGCACGCGGAATTCACCGACCAGCGGATCGAACGGCACCATCTCGGCGGCGTAGTCCGGCGGCACCTGCACCGCCTCTTTCGACGCGAGAATGTAGAACTCGCCGGGATCGAGGATCAGGCTGCCGTCCGGCCGCGCCGCGATCGGCTCCCAGAACTCGCTGACCGCATAGCCGCCGCGCCGATCGATATCGACCACGCCGGTGTGACGCTTGGCGCGATAGCCGACGAAGCCCCCGGAATTTTCACCCGAAAGATCAACGCTCAACGCCAGCCCGCCGGTGAGATCAGCGTCGTCGCAATCGACCAGCCGCTCCTCATCATGCAACGTCTCGAGTTCGTCGGTGGTGAGGATCGCATCGCCGGTGCGGAAGCGCACTTGCGACAGGCGCGAACCTTCGCGCAACAGGACGGGAAATGTCTTCGGGCTGATCTCGGCATAGAGCGGCCCGTGATAGCCGGCGCCGATCATGTCGAAGCGTCGGGTGCCGTCGGCGATCACACGGGTGAACACGTCGAGGCGGCCGGTCGAGCTTTTCGGATTGGCGGCGGCGATGATTTCCGGCGGCAGCGCGAGGCTCTCCAGCAGCGGCACGATGTAGACGCAGTTGGTTTCCAGCACCGCGCCGTCGGACAGATCGATCTCGTGCAGCTTGAGTTCGTCGATGCGGTCGGCCACGCGCGCGCCGGGCCCCGGCAGAAAACTCGCGCGCACCCGATAGGCGATATTGCCGAGGCGCAGATCGAGACTCGCAGGCTGGATCTGGCTCTCGACGAACGGATATTCCGGCAGGATCAGCCCGGCATCGGCCATCGCCGCAATCATGCGGTCGGACAGAATTCCGTTGGCATCGGGATCAAGCGTAAACGGCACCTGGATCGTCCTTGAACTCGTATATCCGCCGATGGGATGCGCAGAATACACGCTTTTACCGGTTATCCGATGGCCGCCTTGACGGAAAGGGCGGGGCGGATTATCAGCAGCACTTATCCCGTGGTGATTTGAGCCGGCCGGCTTGCAGCCACGTTAAACAACTCGCTAAACAGGCCGGGGACGTATGATCCCGGCCTTTTTATTTGAAGGCCGGATTTTTTATGGCCGATGTCCGGGCGGCCATTGGAGGTCATATGTCCGTCGCGAACCCCGCCGCGTCGTCCTATCGTCCCGAAACCCGTCTGATCCATTCAGGCGTGCTGCGCTCGCAGTTCAACGAAACCGCCGAGGCGCTGTTTCTGACGCAGGGCTTCGTCTACGATACCGCCGAGCAGTGCGAGGCGCGCTTCAACGGCGACGACCCCGGTTTCATCTATTCGCGCTTCTCCAATCCCAACGTCCAGACCTTCGAGCAACGCATGTGCGCGCTGGAGGGCGCGGAAGCGGCGCGCGCCACGGCCACCGGCATGGCCGCGGTCACCACCGCCATCCTCGCGCCGCTGCGCGCGGGCGACCATGTCGTCGCCGCCAAGGCGATGTTCGGCTCTTGCCGCTATGTCATCGAGGATCTGCTGCCACGCTATGGCATTGAATCGACACTCGTCGATGGGCTCGATCTCGATCAATGGCAGAATGCGATGCGGCCGAACACACGCACCTGCTTTCTCGAAAGCCCGACCAACCCGACGCTCGACGTGCTCGACATCGGAGCCATTGCTGGCATCGCGCACGCGGCCGGCGCTCGGCTGATCGTCGACAACGTGTTCGCGACACCGATCTGGCAAAGCCCGTTGGCGCTTGGCGCCGACGTCGTGGTCTATTCCGCGACCAAGCACATCGACGGACAGGGCCGCTGTCTCGGCGGCATCATCCTGTCGTCGGACG
>CAUJJN010000326.1 GCA_963204905.1 Pseudomonadota bacterium | reverse complement strand
CGCCTTGATTCTTCCACGGCATCGACAACCTCCTCGGCGCTGGCCGGACTCGAATTTCCAGCCCAGCGAATAACCTGCACGGCTTTATAGGGGACGCTTCCGGCCCTTACAACGCGGCTCGTTGCGGCGTGTTAACGCGTTTTCTACGTGCCCCCGAACACCCGAAAGCGCATTTTCCGGCCAATCGCACGCTCGATTGGAGCTAAGCGCCGAACCGGAATTGTCAATGCGAAGACGGTCTATCGGTTAATCGGACTTACGCCGGCGATAGGTCACATAGGAGAAATCGGCGCTGTCATCCGCCGACGCGTTGTAGCGCTCCCGCGCCGTCTCCTGCCATATCGCGGGATCGATGGCGGCAAATCGCGTATCGCCCTCGGGTGTTGCGTGAACTTCGGTAACTTCGAGCCGATCCGCGAAAGGCATTGCCTGCACGTAGATTTCGGCGCCGCCGATCACCGCGATCTCAGTGACGAAACGCCGCAGCGCATCGCCACGCGCGATCTCGAGCGCGTGGCTCAGCGAGTCCGTCACCACGGCGCCCGCAGCCTGAAACGTCGGATCGCGCGTGATCACGATGTTGGTGCGTCCCGGCAGCGGGCGGCGCAACGAGAGGAAAGTCTTGCGGCCCATCACGATCGGCTTGCCGAGCGTCATCTGCTTGAGGCGTTGCTGGTCGGTTTTCAACCGCCACGGAATCGCGTTGTCACGGCCGATCACGCCATTCTCGGCCATTGCGACCGGCAGCACGATTTCGAGTTGCGCCGACGGTGCTCCGCTCACACCGCGACCTCGGCCTTGATGTGCGGATGGGGGTCGTAGTTCGTCAGCGTGAAATCCTCGTAGCGGAAGGCGAAGATGTCCTTCACCTCGGGATTGAGCGTCATCGTCGGCAACGCACGCGGCGCACGCGTCAATTGCAATCGCGCCTGCTCCAGATGATTGGAATAGAGATGCGCATCACCCAGCGTGTGAATGAATTCGCCCGCTTTCAGGCCCGTCACTTGCGCCACCATCATCGTCAGCAGCGCATAGGATGCGATGTTGAACGGCACGCCGAGGAACACGTCGGCGGAGCGCTGATAGAGCTGGCACGACAGCTTGCCGTTAGCGACATAGAACTGGAACAGGCAATGGCACGGCGGCAGCGCCATCTTGTCGACCTCGGCGGGATTCCACGCCGAGACGATCAGCCGTCGTGAATCCGGATTGCGCCGGATCATCTCGACGACGTTGGCGATCTGATCGATGCTGCGGCCGTCAGGCGCGGGCCACGAGCGCCATTGCGATCCGTAGACCGGGCCGAGATCGCCGTTCTCATCGGCCCATTCGTCCCAGATCGAGACACCATGGTCCTTGAGATACTTGATGTTGGTGTCGCCCTTCAGAAACCAGAGCAATTCGTGGATGATCGCTTTCAGGGATAGCTTCTTCGTCGTGAGCAACGGGAATCCCGCGGCCAAGTTGTGGCGCGTCTGATGACCGAACACCGACAGAGTGCCGGTGCCGGTGCGGTCGTGCTTCTCCACGCCATCGGCGAGAATGCGTTCGAGCAGGTCGTGATACTGGTGCATGAAGGTCCGTCTCGTTCCTGCCAATCTAGCGCCCCGGCCTGAGGGACACGACCGGCGGCGGGAAAATATGCTGGGGACAATGTGGCGGTTCCGACCGCCGGCCGCCCCTCAAATCCATCCTATCAACCCAAGGATGCCGCCGGCGACCAGCAGCCACACCGGGTTGAGGGAGGTCGCGGCCGCCAGCACCGCCACGATCAGCGTCAGCGCCACGGCAGCAGCCGAGCCGTCCGCCGCGAAGGCCAGCACCAGGCCGCTCGCCGCCATCAGCCCGATCGAGAGCGGAACCAGCGCCGCCTGCACCAGCGCTGGCCAGGGCGAATCGCCGGCCCGAGTCAGTAGCCGGCTGACAGTATAAGCCATCGCTGCCGTCGGCACGCACATCGCCAGCGTCGCCACCAGCGCGCCGGCGATCCCGGCGACATGATAGCCGACCAGCGAGACGATCAGCACATTCGGGCCGGGCGACAATTGCGCGATGGCGAACGCGTCGGCGAACTGCGAATCGGTCATCCAGTGGTTGAGATCGACGGCGATACGGTGGATTTCCGGAATCGCCGCCGCCGCGCCACCTACCGCGAACAAGGAAAGCCAACCGAACGCAGCGGCGATACTGATCAGGGTGCCAATGCCGGTCATGCCGCCGCCTTCCGCCGCGCCAGCCACGTCGCGCCGATGCTGAGCGGGATGGTCACCAGCAACACCTGTGGCAGCGGCCAGCGCAGGACGCCGACCGCGACGAACACCACGACCAGCATGACGAGCGCCACGGGATCGCGCCGTTTCAACAGCGGCAGCATCATTCGCCAGGTGACCGCCAGCAGTAGCCCGACGGCTGCGCACGACACCCCGTTCAGCACCCGCCGCAGTGCCGGGACTTCGCCGTACTGCGCGTAGAGCAGCGCCAGCGTCGTGACGATCAGGAACGGCGGCGCCAGCAGTCCGACAAAAGCGGCAATGCTGCCGGTCAGACCACGAATTCGCGCGCCGAATACCACCGACAGGTTGACGATGTTGGGCCCGGGCAGGAAATGGCACAGCGCGAAGGTTTCGTTGAACTCATCGGCGTTCATCCAGCGGTGCTTGTCGACGATCGCACGGCGCGCGAACACCAACACCCCGCCAAACCCCGCCAGCGACATCTTGGCGAAGGCGATAAACAGCGCCAATGCACCCGGCAAAGCCGGCGTCGGCGGATCAGGCGGGAGCCCGGCGGCAGGAGAATCGGACGACATCGGCCAAGGCTTAAAGCCTGAGCCCATCGCCTCCAAGTTGCGTTTTCGGCTGCCTCGCCTGCGTCGCACGCGGAGCCATCGCGCATGCAGCGGTTCGGCGTGACGGCAAACCGACGCAGGGCTTCCGTCCGGCCGTCTTGCCCCCTATATTGAGCGGGCCGGTTCGCCGGCTATGGAAATAAATGACCGTCGTAATAAACCATTCGGACCCGGGGGCAGCACCCGGCGCCTCCACCAAAACTCCCTTCCCGACTTCCTTGCGGATCGGAACACGGAGTTTCGGCGGGGGCGAAACAGGATCGACGAGGGCGTAAAGGGCGTGTTTTTTCTCGGTATGGTTCCGCCGTTATCGGGCTATGCAATAGTTGCAAACGACAACTATGCTCCGGTTGCTCAGGCTGCGTAACGCAGTTTGAAAGACCAAGTCTAAAGTCCTAGTGGGTTAAGCTCCGCTAGGCGGGGTTCGGAGGCACCTGGCAACAGAAGCCTCCACTTTCTT
>CAUJJN010000325.1 GCA_963204905.1 Pseudomonadota bacterium | reverse complement strand
CTGTTCGTGCTCGGCCTCGGCTGGAACCTGAGCTTCATCGGCGCATCCGCGCTGGTGCTGGAGACCCACTGGCCGCAGGAACGCAACAAGGTGCAGGCCTTCAACGATTTCCTGGTGTTCGGCACCATGGCGGTCGGCTCGTTCCTCTCCGGTCAGTTGCTGGCGGATTTCGGCTGGTCGATGGTCAATCTGGTGGTCTATCCGCCGGTCGCTATCGGGCTTGCCGCGCTGGCCTACGCCGCAACGCGGCGGCGGCGGATGGTTACGTCGTAGCCACGCGCGCTGGCGTCATCCTGAATGTCCATTGGGACATTCGCTTCAAGGGTGGATTCTCAACACAAAAACGTCGCCCTCGCCTGCGCAGGGACGACAACAGCGTTGTCCCGAAACCGGGTGCCGTTTGCGCCAATCACGCTTTACTCTGCCGCGAGACAACGCACAGGGAGAGGCAGATGCCGACACGGGCGCGCCTGGACGAATTCATCGCCGTGGTCGAGAGCGGCGATCATGCCGGCGCCATCGAGCGCTACTACACCGAGGACGCCTCCATGCAGGAGAACGCGGCAGCGCCGCGCGTCGGCCGCGAAGCGCTGGTGGCGCACGAGCGCGGCGTGCTGAGGCGGATGAAGCACGTCTATTCCAAGGCGCTCGGTTCGGTGGTGGAAGGCGACCGCGTCGCGATCCACTGGATTTTCGAACTCACCGATCACGACGGCAAGGTTCTGAAGGTCGACGAAATCGCCTGGCAGGAATGGCGCGGCGACCGCGTTTTTCGCGAGCGGTTCTTTTATCAGCCGATCAAGCCGGGTGCGTGAGAAGGGCGTTGGCACAAACATCACCCTTTCCGTCATGGCCGGATTTATTCCGGCCATCCACGTCCTGACGGCATCGCAGCGAGAAAGACGTGGATGGCCGGGACAAGCCCGGCCATGACAAAGGAGAGTTCTTGATCTCATCTTTCGGCCGTCACCGAACTGTTTCAGTCGTCTTCCGACTATAATGTCGATCCAGATTCACCACCTCCCATCATTGCGAGCGAAGCGGAGCAATCCGGAAGACAACAAAGCAAGGGCTGGATTGCTTCGTCGCTGATGCTCCTCGCAATAACGGAAACAAATACCCGAACAGGCCCGCATGACCACCGCCCCTCTCTCAACCGCCGACGAAACCTCGATCCGCTATCCTGGCTGGCGCGTGGTCGCGGTGTGCTTCGTCATGGCGACGTTCAGTTGGGGGCTCGGCTTTTACGGCCAGAGCGTCTACCTGCCGGAATTGCAGCGCCAGCACGGCTGGCAGACGTCGTGGATCTCCACCGCGACGACGTTCTACTATCTTCTCGGCGCGGCGCTCGTCGTGTTCGTCGGCGACGCCATCGGCAGGGTTGGCGCCCGCGCCTGCCTGATCGGCGGCGTGATCGCGATGGCCACGGCAACCGCCTTGCTCGGACACATCACCGCCCTGTGGCAGCTTTATGCGATCTATGCGCTGCTCGCCTGCGGCTGGGCGGGCACCAGCCTCGGCGCCATCACCAATACGCTCGGCCTGTGGTTCGACCGCAAGCGCGGCATGGCTATCAGTCTCGCGCTGAACGGCGCGAGCTTTGGCGGCATCATCGGCGTGCCGTTGCTCACCGCCGCCATTGCGCATTGGCAGTTCTCCGGTGCGATGCTGGCGACTGCCGCGTTCGGACTTCTGCTGCTCGTCCCGCTGATCCTGCTTGCGGTGGGAACGCCGCCGGCACGGCCGCGCGCGACGATCGGGACGCGCGGCGATGCGCCCGTTACCCGCATCCGCGCCATGGCGCTCCGCGACGTCGCGTTCCTGACACTGGCGATCGCGTTCGCGCTGGTTCTGTTCGCGCAGGTCGGCATCATCGTCCACCTGATCGCGTTTCTCGATCCCGTGGTCGGGCGCGAGCACGCCGCCATCGCGGTGGCGCTGTTGACGGCGATGGCGATGATCGGACGGCTTCTGTTTTCAGTGATCATCGACCGGCTCAACCAGCGGCTGGTTTCGGCGCTGTCGTTCGTGAGCCAGGCTTGCGCGCTGGCGATCCTGATCAACTTCAGCAACACGACTGCGGTGTATTTCGCCTGCGCGTTGTTCGGCTTCTCGGTCGGAAACCTGATCACGCTGCCGGCGCTGATCGTCCAGCGCGATTTCCCCGCCGAATCCTTCGGCGTGCTGATCAGCCTCAACACCGCCGTGACGCAAGTGACTTACGCCTTCGGCCCCGGCGTGATCGGCGTGCTGCGCGATCTCACCGGCGGCTACACCATGCCGTTCGTCGTGTGCATCGCGCTGGAACTGACCGCCGCCGGGCTAATCATGATTCGCGGGCGCGCAGCAGATCCTCGACATCCAGCCGCCGCGTGAACATCGCCAGCGTGCCGTCGGCGTTGCGCGGCCATGCGTCTTCAGGGCGATCCCAGTAAAGTTCGACGCCGTTCTGGTCGGGATCGCGCAGATACAGCGCCTCGCTGACGCCGTGATCGCTGGCGCCGTCGAGTTCGATGCCGGCCTCCAGCACGCGCGCCAACGCATCCCCCAGCGCGGCGCGGGTCGGATAGAGAATCGCGGTGTGAAACAGGCCGGTGGTGCCGGGCGCGGGCGGCGAACCGCCCTTGCTCTCCCATGTATTCAGCCCGATGTGGTGATGATAGCCGCCGGCCGAGATGAACGCGGCCTGATCGCCGTAACGCTGCATCAACTGAAAGCCGAGCACATCACAGTAGAAGCCGAGCGCGCGCGTCAAATCCGCGACCTTGAGATGGACATGGCCGATGCGGGTACCGGCGGCGATGGGACGTGCGGACTTTTCCATCGGGGTCAATGTCATTGCCTCATTCCTCAAGTTCGGATGTTTCGCCCGGCGGCAGGTCGAACTGAAACGCGTTCAACGTCATCGACACCAGCGTGTAGTAGCCGCACAGCCCGATGATCTCGACCACGCCGCGTTCGCCGAGCAATTTGATCGCCTCATCGTAAAGCGGCTGCGCGATGGCCTTGCCCTCGTGCAGCGATTTCGCCACGTCGTAGATCATCTTCGCCTGGGGATCGTCGAATGCCGGCGTGCGGCGACAGCGGATGTCCTCGATCAGCGCCGGGTCCATGCCGCCGGCCAAGGCCAGTTGCTTGTGCGCGTACCACTCGTAATGCGCGGTCCAGTGCCGCGCCGTGACGAGAATGGCGATCTCCGACAGCTTCGCCGGAAACTGGGTGTCGTAGCGCAGCATCGCGCCGAGCCGCGTGGCGTGCCGCGCCATCTCCGGGCTGTTGAGCCACGCCATCATCGGCGGCGGCGGACTGCCGCGCTTGCTGGCGATGGACTCATCATAGGTCTGGCGTTGGTCGTCGCTCATGTCATCCGGCGACAGCAGTTTCAGGCGCATGGCGTTCTCTCGATGGTCAGGATGACGCACGCTACCACAGCCCGCCGAACCCGCGCCGGGATATTGCTATTCCAGAGGTGACCGCTAATCTTCGCCCACCCCGCGCAAAGCCATTCCATCGCGCGAAATTCCAACAGGAACCTTTTCGATGTCCGATCTCGAACAATTCCGCCGCGAAACCCGCGCCTGGCTAGAGGCCAATTGCCCGCCGGAGATGCGCAAACCGGTCGCCAGCGACGACGACGTGTTCTGGGGCGGCCGCAACACCAAGTTTTCCTCCGAGGCGCAGAAGGTGTGGTTCGAGCGGATGCGCGACAAGGGCTGGACCGTGCCGGACTGGCCGACGCAATACGGTGGCGGCGGTCTCGATCCTGCCGAGGCCAAGGTGCTGCGCGAGGAGATGGCGGCGATCAACGCGCGGCCGCCGCTGTCGAGCTTCGGCATCTGGATGCTTGGGCCGGCGCTGTTGAAATATGGCAGCGACGCACAGAAGGCCGAGCATCTGCCGAAGATCACCGCGGGCCTGATCCGCTGGTGCCAGGGCTATTCCGAGCCCAACGCCGGCTCCGATCTCGCCTCGCTGCAAACCCGCGCCGAAAGCGACGGCGACGATTACGTCATCACCGGCCAGAAGATCTGGACCTCCTACGCCAACTACGCCGACTGGATCTTCTGCCTGGTGCGCACCGATCCGACCGCGAAGAAGCACGACGGCATCAGCTTCATCCTGTTCGACATGGCGTCGAAAGGCGTCTCGACCAAGCCGATCCTGCTGATCTCCGGCAAGTCGCCGTTCTGCGAAACCTTCTTCGACGGCGTGCGCGTGCCGAAGTCGCATGTGGTCGGCACCGTCAATCGCGGCTGGGACGTCGCCAAGTATCTGTTGCAGCACGAGCGCGCGATGATTTCCGGCATGGGCGAACGCGGCGGCGGGCGCCCGCTCGGCCAGGTCGCGGCCGCTACCGTCGGCAGCGACGCGCAGGGCCGGCTCGACGACCCGATCCTGCGCGGCGAGATCGCGCGTTTCGAGGTGGACGAGGCCGCGCTCGCCTGCGCCGCCGAACGCGCGGTCGATCTCGCCAAGGCGGGACAGGGCCATCCGGCGTTCTCCTCCGCGATGAAGTACTACGGCACCGAACTCAACAAGCGGCGCTACGAAATCCTGATGTCGGCCGGCGGCATCGACGCGCTGGAATGGGAAAGCCCGCGTTCCAAGGAAGGCGCCCGCGCCCGCGACTGGCTGCGCACCAAAGCCAACTCCATCGAGGGCGGCACCAGCGAAGTGATGCTCGGCATCGTCGCCAAGCGCATCCTCGATCTGCCGGGGGCGTAGCTCCTCTCCGTCATTGCGAGCGAAGCGAAGCAATCCAGGAAGCCACGAAACAAGAACTGGATTGCTTCGTCGCTTCGCTCCTCGCAATGACGGCAGCAATCGCCTCGCCCGACAGCTTCTGCATTCAGTTTGAACACCCAATTTTCGGAATCAAAAATGCCCCTCGTCCTCACCGAAGAACAATCCATGCTGCGTGACAGCGCGCGCGGTTTCATCAACGAGAAAGCCCCGATCGCGCACCTGCGCAAGATGCGCGACGATCGCGATGCCACCGGATTCTCGCGCGACCTCTGGAAAGGCTTTGCCGAGATGGGTTTCGCCGGCCTGCTGGTGCCGGAGAATTTCGGCGGCAGCGGCCTCGGCGCCGTTGAAGCCGGCATCGTGCTGGAGGAGATCGGCCGCAACCTGATGCCGTCGCCGTTTCTCTCGACCGCCGTGCTCGCGGCATCCGCGCTCGTGCGCGGCGGTAGCGCCGAGCAGCAGGCCGCTTACCTGCCGAAGATCGCCGACGGTTCATTGATCGCAACGCTCGCGGTCGATGAAGGCGCCAAGCACAAGCCGACGAACATCGCGATGCAGGCGGTGCGCGCCGGCAATGGATTCAAGCTCAACGGCGCGAAAGCCCTCGTCGTCGACGGCCACGTCGCCGACCTGTTGATCGTCGCGGCGCGCACCAGCGGCAATGCCGGCGAACGCGGCGGGTTGACGCTGTTCCTGGTCGATCCGAAAGCCAAGGGCGTCAGCGTCGAGCGCACGGTGATGGTGGACGCGCACAACGCCGCGCGCATCGCCTTCGACAATGTCGAGGTCAGCGCCGACGCAGTGCTCGGCGAGATTGATCAGGGCGGCGACCTGCTCGACGCCGTGCTCAACATCGGCCGCGGCGTGGTGGCGTCCGAAATGGTCGGCCTCAGCGACGAGGTCTTCAACCGCACCGTCACCTATCTCAAGGAGCGCAAGCAGTTCGGTAAGCTGATCGGCGAATTCCAGGCGCTGCAACACCGCGCCGCGCAGCTCTACATCGACATCGAGATCAGTCGCGCCGCGACCCTGAAGGCGTTGCAGGCGCTCGATCAGGATGCCGCCAAGGCGGATCACGCGGTATCGGTGGCGAAAGCCCACGCCGGCGGCACCGCGACCCGCGCGGTGCAGGAAGGCGTTCAGATGCACGGCGGCATGGGCATGACCGACCAGTTCGACATCGGCCTGTTCATGAAGCGCGCGCGGGTGTGCCAGGAACTGTTCGGCGACAACAATTTCCACGCCGAGCGACTGGCCGAAGCGCGGCAGTACTAAGGACGGCGGAGAGTGACCTCTCCTTCATGGCCGGATCTATTCCGGCCATCCACGTTCTTCCTGATCGACCGCTGCAGAGACGTGGATGCCCGTGACAAGCCCGGGCATGACGGCGTGTCACGTTGCGTCGCTGGGTAACCCATCAGCCGTCATTGCGAGCGGAGCGAAGCAATCCAGAAAGCCGCTCAGCAAGGACGGAAATGCTTCGTCGCTCGCGCTCCTCGCAATGACGGGAAGGATGGGCCCGCCTTCGCGGGGACCACCAGGTATTACCCCGCCTTCTGAAAGCGGTCGTCCAGCGCGTAGCCGGCGCCGCGAACGGTGCGGATCGGGTCTTCGGCTTCACCGGGATTGAGCAGCTTGCGCAGGCGGCCGATGTGGACGTCGACGGTGCGCTCGTCGATATAGATGTCGCGGCCCCAGACGCTGTTGAGCAGTTGCTCGCGGCTGAACACGCGGCCCGGATGCTCGAGGAAGAATTCGAGCAGCCGATACTCGGTCGGACCAAGATCGATCGGGCGACCCGACCGCGCGACGCGCCGCTTCTCGCGATCCAGTTCGATATCGCCGTAAGCCAGCACGCTCGCAACCCGCTCCGGCGCGGCACGGCGCAGCAGCGCACCGACGCGCGCCAGCAGTTCCGGCACCGAGAACGGCTTGACGATGTAATCGTCCGCGCCGGTGGCGAGACCGCGCACGCGCTCGCTCTCCTCGCCGCGCGCCGTCAGCATGATGATCGGCAGTTGCTTTGTTTCAGGCCGCGCCCGCAGCCGGCGGCACAGTTCGATGCCGGAGAGGCCGGGCAGCATCCAGTCCAGCACCACCAGATCGGGGATGCTTTCCTTCAGCCGGGTATCGGCCTCGTCGCCGCGGGCTACGGTTTCAACCTCGTAGTCCTGGGCCTCGAGATTGTAGCGCAGCAGCGTCGTCAGCGCCTCCTCGTCTTCCACGACCAGAATGCGAGCCTTCATCAGGTTTGTTCCGTTACTTGTTGAGGGCGGCGGCGAACGTGGTCTGGTCCGCCTTCGGCCGCTTGTCGGAGATCGGTTGACCTTCCACCATGTAAACCACGGTTTCGGCGATATTCGTGGCGTGGTCGCCGATCCGCTCGATATTCTTGGCACAGAACATCAGGTGGATACAGAAGCTGATATTGCGCGGGTCCTCCAGCATATAGGTGAGGAGCTCGCGGAACAGCGAGGTACAGATCGCGTCGACCTCCTCGTCGCCCTTCCACACCGCCATCGCCGCCGGCACGTCGTGCGCGGCATAGGCGTCCAGCACCGACTTGAGCTGGGTGGCCACCAGATCGGTCATGTGCTCGAGGCCACGGATCAGTTGCAGCGGGTTGAAATCGCTGTCGAGCTGCATCACCCGCTTGGCGTTGTTCTTGGCGAGGTCGCCGATCCGCTCGAGATCGGTGGCGGTGCGCATCGCGCCGACGATCTGGCGCAGGTCCACCGCCATCGGCTGACGCCGCGCGATGGTCAGGACCGCGTGCGATTCGAGATCGCGTTGCAGCTTGTCGATCTCGGCGTCGGCGGCCACCACGCGGCTGGCGGTTGCGGCGTCGCGGCGCACCAGCGCATCGACGGATTCCATGATCTGCCGTTCGGCGAGGCCGCCCATCTCCGCGACCAGCCTGGTCAGTTCCTGCAAGTCGCCATCGAAAGCCTTGGCGGTATGTTCAAAAGCCATTTTCAATCTCCATCCTGCGGTGTCATCGCGAGGAGCGTAGGGACGAAGCAATCCAGTCCTTGCCGTGGGCCTCCGGATTGCTTCGCTGCGCTTGCAATGACGGAGGCACTCAATTCGTGTTGCACGGGCGACTAGCCGAAGCGCCCGGTGATGTAGTCCTGCGTGCGGCGGTCGGTCGGCGAGGTGAAGATCTTGTCGGTCGGGCCGAACTCGATCAGTTCGCCGAGATACATGAAGGCGGTGTAGTCGGAGACGCGCGCCGCCTGCTGCATGTTATGGGTGACGATGACGATGGTGTAGTCTTTCTTCAATTCATCGATCAGCTCCTCGATCTTCGCAGTCGAGATCGGATCGAGCGCCGAGCACGGCTCGTCGAACAGGATGACTTCGGGCCGCACCGCCACGGTGCGGGCGATGCACAGGCGTTGTTGCTGGCCGCCCGAGAGGCTGAGCCCGCTGGCGTTGAGCTTGTCCTTCACTTCGTCCCACAGCGCGGCGCGACGCAGCGACTGCTCGACGCGCTGGTCGAGATCGCGCTTCGACAGCTTCTCGTAAAGGCGGATGCCGAAAGCGATATTCTCGTAGATCGACATCGGGAACGGCGTCGGCTTCTGGAACACCATGCCGATCCGCGCGCGCAGCAGATTGAGATCGATACCCGGATCGACCAGGTTCATGCCGTCGAACTGCACCTGCCCTTCGGCGTGCTGATTCGGATAGAGATCGTACATCCGATTCAAGATCCGCAGCAGCGTGGACTTGCCGCAGCCGGACGGACCGATGAACGCCGTCACCTTGTTCTCGTAGAGCGGCAGCGTGATGCCCTTCAGCGCCTTCGACTGACCGTAGTAGAATTCGAGATTGCGGATCGCGACCTTGTCGCGCAGCGAGGATGGATCGACCGGCGGATGACCGGTCACGACGGTCGGGAGCGCGGTGGCGATACTCATGATGCTTTCCTTGTTCCGGTGAGGGCACGGGCCATGATGCTCAAGGCGAGGACAGAAATGGTGATGATCAACGCGCCGGTCCATGCCAGCTTCTGCCAGTCCTCATAGGGACTGAGCGCGAACTGGAAGATGACGACCGGCAGGCTGGACATCGGCGCGTTGAGATTGTGGCTGTAGAACTGATTGTTGAGCGCGGTGAACAGCAGCGGCGCGGTTTCGCCGCTGATGCGCGCCACCGCCAGCAGGATGCCGGTGATGATGCCCGAGCGCGCCGCGCGGTAGGCGATGTGGCGGATCATCAGCGAACGCGGCAGGCCGATGGAGGCCGCGGCCTCGCGCAACGTGTTCGGCACCAGCATCAGCATGTCCTCGGTGGTGCGCACCACCACCGGGATCACGATCACCGACAGCGCCACCGCGCCGGCGATGCCGGAGAAATGCCCCATCGGCACCACCAGAACCTCGTAGATGAACAGGCCGACCACGATCGACGGCGCGCTCAGCAGGATGTCGTTGATGAAGCGCACCACGCTGGAGATTTTCTCGTGGCGGCCGTACTCGGCGAGATAGGTGCCGGCCAGCATCCCGATCGGCGTGCCGATGAGGATGGCGATCACCGTCATCAGAATGCTGCCGACGATGGCGTTGAGCAGGCCGCCCGCCGAACCCGGCGGTGGCGTCATCTCGGTGAACACCGCCAGCGAGAGGCCGCTGAAGCCTTCCCAGAACAGCACGCCGAGGATCATCGCGAGGCCGGCGAGACCGATGCCGGTGGCGCCGTAGGACGCCGCGGTCGCGAAGACGTTGCGGCGGCGGCGCGAATTGTAAATGGAGGCGTCCATCAGCCGACCCTCTTCTCGATGCGAAGCAGCAGGTAGCGCGCGATCGCCAGCACGAAGAAGGTGATCACGAACAGGATGAGGCCGAGCGCGATCAGCGACGAGGTGTAGAGATCGCCGACCGCTTCGGTGAATTCATTGGCGATGGTCGCCGAGATGGTGGTGCCGGGCGCGAGCAGCGACGACGAGATCTTGTGCGCGTTGCCGATCACGAAGGTCACCGCCATGGTTTCGCCGAGCGCACGGCCGAGGCCGAGCATCACGCCGCCGATCACGCCGACGCGGGTATAGGGCAACACGACATAGCGCATCACTTCCCAGGTCGAACAACCGAGGCCGTAGGCGGCTTCCTTCAGCACCGGCGGCACCGCGTCGAACACATCGCGCGAGATCGAGGTGATGAACGGCAACACCATGATGGCGAGGATCAGGCTCGCGGTCAGGACGCCGATGCCGTAAGGCGGGCCCGCGAACAGGCTGGACAGCACCGGGACGTTGCCGAAGGTGGCTATCAGCGCCGGCTGCACATATTGTTGCAGGAACGGCGCCAGCACGAACAGGCCCCAGATGCCGTAGATGATGCTGGGAATGCCGGCGAGGAGTTCGATGGCGATGCCGATCGGGCGGCGCAGCCACATCGGGCACAGCTCGGTGAGGAACATCGCGATCAACAGGCCGAACGGCACCGCGATCAGCATCGCGATGAACGACGTGATCAGCGTGCCGTAGATCGGGGCCAGCGCGCCGAATTTCTCGGTGACCGGATTCCAGCTTTGTGTGGTGACGAAATCGAAACCGAACGTCGTCAGCGCCGGCAGCGAGCCGACGAGCAGTGCGACCATCACGCCACCGAGCAGCAGCAGCACCAGGATCGCCGCGGTGCGCGTCACGGCATGGAAGATCACATCGCCAAGCCGCAACTTGTTCAGCGCCTTGGCGCGCTCCGTCGCATCCTGTGCGCTCACCCGCGCGCCTCCCCACGTTACGTCCACCACAGCCGCCTCCTGGCCAGACTCACTCTGCCGACTCGAACCAAAACACACTCTGCATCGTTCGAGATGCGCGCACCGTGCGCATCTCGGGATGACGAACCGTCGCGGTTAGTGCGAGGCGGTGTAGATCGCCTTGCCGTCGGCGCCCTTGACGTCCTTGGCCCAGGTCGCCTGCATCAGCTTCACGACGCTGTCCGGCAGCGGCACGTAGTCGAGATCGGCAGCCATGGCGTCGCCGTTCTTGTAGGCCCAGTCGAAGAAGTTGAGCGCGATGCCGGCGGCGGCGGGGTCCTTCGGCTGCTTCGGCAGCAGGATGAAGGTGGCGGCGGCGATCGGCCAGGCCTTTTCGCCCGCCTCGTTGGTGAGGATCAGGTAGAAGCCCGGAGCCTTGGCCCAATCGGCGCCGGCAGCCGCGGCGGCGATCGTTTCGGCGGTGGCCTCGACAGCCTTGCCGTCCTTGTTCAGCAGCTTGGTGGTGGTCAGCTTGTTCTGCTTGGCATAGGCAGTTTCGACGTAGCCGATCGAACCCTTGGTCTGCTTGACGTTGTTGGCGACGCCTTCGTTGCCCTTGGCGCCGATGCCGGCGGGCCATTCGACGGCGGTGTTGGAGCCAACCTTGGTCTTCCAGTCGGCGCTGACATGGGCGAGGTAGTTGGTGAACAGGAAGGTGGTGCCCGATCCGTCGGAGCGATGCACGAGCGCGATCGCCTGCGACGGCAGCTTGGCGTTCGGATTCAGCTTCTTGATCGCGGCGTC
>CAUJJN010000324.1 GCA_963204905.1 Pseudomonadota bacterium | reverse complement strand
TGGATAGCAGGCCAGCCCGTCGATATTCGGATAGTTCGGATTGACCGGATAGATCCAGCCGGGAAAGCCGTTGCGACGCAAGAATGTCAGCAGCAGGCCGGGAATTTTCAACGCATCGCGCGATGCGCCGATGATCGCGATACTGGCCGGCGCGAAGAAACTATCCAGCGAACGGGGGCTGCTGGCGATCGAGACGTCGGTCATGTTCGCTGTATCCTGAGACATGGCGGCAAAGGCAGTGCTTGCTCCGATCAACTGGTCAACCGAAACACCACGCCACCCAATAGAAACGCGTTATTCTCGACGGCATGCCCCCTCACCATCGCGGTGGTGAGCACCGCATCGACGTCACGGACCTGCATCATCACCCCGGTCATCAACTCATCCGGGCCTTTAACGAAGCGGATACGGCCGTTCACCAGCACGATCTCGAATTCGCTATTGCCGGCTACGCTCACCGGCGCACCGATGATCGCGCCCCAGTGCCGCGCCAGCCCCTCAGGATCGGGGCTCTGCAATTCGACGCCAAGTAACGCCAGCGTCACATCGGTGCGAACCGACGCCTGCCAGTCTGGCCCCGCTGGCGGATAAGGACCGCGAATGTCGTCGCTGCCTTGGGTATGATTGAACTCGATGAAGGCGGCGCGGCAATCTCGCGGATGCAACTGGACGCCATGATAGGGCGGATGATCGATCACGTTGGCCGTGCGAACGCCGAGTGCCCCGGCATGGCGGCCACGCTCATCAGGATCATCACAGGCAAAGATCGCCATATACCCGCCGCGATTGCCGGTGCGTTGCAGGAAGCGCCCCGCAGCGGTGCCGTCCTGAAATGGTGCGACCACCTCAAGAAGTGTCGTATCGACCGGCAACAGCGCGTTTTCGAGGCCGTACTTGCCGACATGAGGGTCGCGATAGCAAACGTCGAGTCCGAAGATCGCGGCAAGATCGCTGACCACCGGCTCGAGATGCGGCGCAACCAGACAGACCTGCCGCAGCCGCATGTCACCTGCCATCTCAATGCCCCTTGAAAACCGGCTTCCGCTTGGCGACAAAAGCCGCGGCGGCTTCCTTGTGGTCCGCCGTGTCGCTGCATCGGGAATGATGCAACGCTTCGCCGTCGAAACAGGTTTCGAGCGGCAGGCTTTCGGCGTTGTTGATATTTTTCTTGATGTAACCGAGCGTTACCGTCGGTCCCTGCGCCAACGACATTGCCAGCTCACGCGCCGCCGTCTCGATCTCGGCGTCGGGCACCACCCGCGTCACCATGCCGAGAGCAAGCGCTTCCTGCGCCGACAGCACCGGCGACAGCAGATACAACTCGCGCGCCTTTGCGCTGCCGAGCATTCGAGTCAGGAAGAACGTGCCGCCGTAGTCACCGGAATAGCCGACCTTGGCAAAGGCCGTGGTGATTTTGACCGAGGCGCTCGCCACGCGCAGGTCGCAGGCCAGTGCCATCGACAGCCCAGCACCCGCCGCGGCGCCATCGAGTTGCGCCACGACCGGCTTCTGCATCTGATGCAGGATGCGCGACACCTCCATGCCTCGCCGCAGGGTGGTTACCTTCTCCTCTAGCGGCGGCGGTACTTTCACCGCTGCCATCGCCTTGACGTCGCCGCCGACGCAGAAGGTGCCGCCGGCGCCTTTCAGCAAGACCGCACGCACCTCGCGATCGTCGGCGGCACGCCGCGCCGCCTCGATCAATCCCGACACCATTTCCGCGTTCAGCGCGTTGCGGCGATCGGGCCGGTTCATCGTAATCGTCAACAGACCCTGATCGAGATCCTGCAACACGATATCGCTCATCTGGCGGCTCCTTGTTTCCGTTGTTGATGCCACGGTGCTGGCCCAATTATGAGCGAACGCCGGATGCCAGACTACTTCTTCACTAGCGGACAGCGCGAAGCTGACAACGGCTGGAATGCCTGCTCGCCTGGCACCGTCGCGAGGAGTTTGTAGTCATCCCAGCGTCCCTTGGATTCAGCGGGCGACTTCACCTCGAACAGATACATGTCATGCACCATGCGGCCGTCTTCGCGGATTCTACCGTTTTTGGCGAACATGTCATTGATCGGCGTCTCCTTCATAATCTTCATGACCGCCGCCGCGTCGGTGGTGCCGGCCTGCTTTACCGCTTTCAAATAATGTAGGACGGACGAATAGACGCCCGCCTGTGCGGACGTCGGCACTCGCTTGACGCGCTCCACGAAACGCTTCGAGAATGCGCGCGTATCGTCATTCAGATCCCAGTAGAAAGCCTCGGCCAGGATCAAGCCCTGTGCCGTCTGCAACCCGATGCTGTCGATATCGGTGATGAAGGCGAGAAGCGGCGAGACCTTCTGCCCGCTCTTCATCAAGCCGAACTCGGCGGCCTGCTTGATGGCGTTGATGGTGTCGCCACCGGCATTGGCGAACCCGATGACCTTGGCTTTCGAGGCCTGCGCCTGCAACAGGAAGGATGAGAAATCCGAGGTGTTGAGTGCGTGGCGGACGCTTCCCAGAACCTTGCCGCCGGACTTGGTCACAACGTTCGCGGTGTCCTTTTCAAGATCATGCCCGAACGCATAGTCGGCGGTCAGAAAGAACCAACTGTCCAGCCCGGTCTTCACCGCTGCAAGGCCGGTCACATTGGCCTGGCCGTATGTGTCGAACACATAATGCACCGTGTAAGGACCGCAAGCTTCATTGGAAAGCCGGATCGAACCCGGGCCATTGAAGATGATAATCTTGTTGCGCGTCTTGGCGACTTCGCCGGCCGCCAGTGCGGTTGCAGACGCGGCGACGTCAACGATGGCCTCAACACCCTGGTTGTCCAGCATGTCGCGTGCGATGGATGCGGACAGGTCAGCTTTGTTGAGATGGTCCGCCGCGATGATTTCAATCTTGCGACCGAGCACCTCGCCACCAAAATCCTCGGCGGCCATCTTGGCGGCGGTCTCGCTGCCGACGCCGGTGATATCGGCATAAAGGCCCGACATATCGAGGATCGCACCGAGTTTCAGCGGTGGCTTGCTCTGCGCCAACGCGGAAGTCGCCGAGAACGCCAGTAGCGACACCATCACACCCGATAAAATCGTCCTCACCTTGATCCTCCCGATACGTTTATATTCCACGGTACTGTTGCCGCTTGGGGAACAATCATGGCGCAACGCTCCGCACGCAGCAAGCCGCCGATGGATCGTCACCGATTTCGATTTCAGCACAAATCGAAACGCACAATCATTTTTCCATCGAGCGGAATGCGCAACGCATCGCGTTGCTGCTGAAGGACAACCCGATGCCGACACTGCTCAAGCTCGCTTGCGCGCTGATCTTCGGTCTCATTGAGATTCCATATGCGACGGCGACTGACTGCGGCGGCGAGTTACAGGGACGAGGCCAGGTCCTGGACATCATCGATGCGCGCACGCTGCGCTTGTCCGACGGTCGTGAGATCCGGCTGATCGGCATCATCTCTCCCTCCGGCGTCGCGAAGGCAAAGGAGGCCCTCATCGCGCTTGTTGCAAATCGGGACATTGAGCTGCGGGGCGACAATGACACGCCGGATCGTTACGGCCGACAACATGCGTTCGTGAGCGTTGCCGGAACTGAAACACCGGTCCAGATCGGGCTGCTCCGCGTCGGCGCAGCACAGATGGCGGGAACCGGGGTGGACGCGAAATGCGGGTCGGAATTGAGCGCGGCGGAAACGCTTGCCCGCCAGATCGGGCAAGGCATATGGGCCGATCCCCAAACGATCAAAAATGCGGAGAAGCCGGCGGATGTTCTGGCTATGCTGGGCCGGTTCGCCGTGATCGAGGGCAAAGTACGGTCCGCACGCCAATCCGGCGCAACATTCTACCTCAATTTCGGCCGGCACTGGTCACGAGACTTCGCTGTGATTATTCCGAGGCCGATGATAGGATTACTCACGAGGGACGGGATCGATATCAAGGCGCTGGCGGGCCGCAGGGTCCGGATACGGGGCTGGGTCGAGCAGCGTGGCGGCCCTCGCGTTCAATTGCGCGGAACCCGGCAAATCGAGGTTCTGGATCGGCGCTAAAACGTTTCCCATGCGGGAGATCGGACGACGCGATGGAAACGCGTCATGATGGTGACCTCGAGCTGCGCATTTGATCCAATGCGAGCTCAATGATTTTAGAATGGTTCGCCACGGCGGCGAGGAACGCATGGCCGTGGTGGACTGGTGTCATGTTCAGGACAGGCGGAGCATCCGGGGATTCGACGGGCAGCGACTGTGGTGAAGCGAACGGGACAGCACGGTATCGGGCCGGGTCGCCGCCATCTGGCGGCGATCGCGGGCGTCTGCGCGCTGCTGATACTATCCGGTTGCAGCGACATGAATCGCTTCCAGAGCGCCGAACCTCGTCCCGAGAGCGCAGCGAAACCGGCGCGCGCCACGGCAGGGCTTTCGCCGACCGAACGCGAACATGAACGCATCCTGGCCTCCTATGGCGGCGCGTATGACGATCCACGGCTGGAAAGCCTGATCACCAAAACGGTGAACCGGCTGGTCGCGGCTTCCGACCGCCCGGACCTGTCTTACAAGGTCACCATTCTCAATTCCGGCGCTGTCAACGCCTTCGCGCTGCCGACCGGCCAGCTCTATGTCACGCGCGGATTGATCGCGCTCGCCAGCGACACGTCCGAGCTTTCCTCGGTGTTGTCGCACGAAATGGCCCATGTGCTGGCAAAACACGCCGCGATCCGCGAGGATCAGGCCAAGCGCGCCGCGCTCGTTACCCGCGTCGTGAAGGAGATGGGCAACGATCCCGATATCACCGCTCTGGCGCTGGCCAAGACCAAACTGACGATGGCGAGCTTCTCGCGCTCGCAGGAATTCGAGGCCGACGGCATCGGTGTCGGCATTTCGGCACGCGCGCATTTTGATCCGTTCGGTGCCGCGCGATTTCTCACCGCGATGGAGCGCAACGCGGCCCTGAAGGCAGGGCGCACGTCGATTGATCCGCGTTCGCAAGACTTTCTGTCGTCACACCCAGCGACGCCGGAGCGGGTTCAGAACGCTCAGGCGATCGCACGCCAGTTCAGTTCGCCGCAGAACAGCGAGCGCGACCACGACGACTATCTCTCCGCGATCGACAACATCGTTTATGGCGAGGATCCAAGCGAAGGCTTCGTGCGCGGCCGGCGATTCCTGCATCCGAAGCTCGGCTTCACGTTCCAGGCGCCCAGTGGCTACACGCTCGACAACACTGCCCAAGCCGTGATCGGCGTCCGCAGCGGTGGCGATCAGGCGATGCGCTTCGACGTGGTGCGGGTGCCGGCGGAACAGTCGCTGGGCGATTATCTCAATTCAGGCTGGATGGAGAACGTCGACAAAGCTTCCACCGAACAGCTCACCATCAACGGCTTCCCTGCCGCGTCGGTGACGGCGCGCGGCGACCAGTGGCAATTCCGTGTCTATGCGTTGCGTTTCGGGAGCGACGTCTATCGCTTTATCTTCGCCTCCCGCCAGAAAAGCCTCGAGAGCGAACAGAATGCCAAGGAGACCATCAAGTCGTTTCGCCGTCTGACGCTGGAAGAAATCCAGGCGGCGCGGCCGCTG
>CAUJJN010000323.1 GCA_963204905.1 Pseudomonadota bacterium | reverse complement strand
CAACGCCGCGTGGACGCCGGCGGATCGCGAGGAGCAACTTGTCCGTCGCGGTCGCTATGTCGAGTTCAACCTGCTCTACGACCGCGGCACCATTTTCGGCCTCAAGACCGGCGGCAATGTCGACTCGATCCTGTCGTCGATGCCGCCCGAGGTGAAATGGCCCTGAGGTCCAATCGTCATTGCGAGTGAAGCAAAGCAAAACAAGCTATCCAGAGAGCCACAAATAAGGACTGGATTGCTTCGTCGCGTCACTCCTCGCAATAACGGCCAAATGCACGAGTGACGCACGATTCGTTCGGTTCGACGTTACAGCTTGTGATCGCGTGCGAACCGCGCGGCGGTTTGATCGGCAATCACATCCAGCGCATCGGCCCCGTTCGGAAATCCCGCCGCGAGCCATGCATCCTCCGCCAGCGATAGAACATGGCCGAGCGCCGGCCCTTCCGCGAAACCGCGCGCGATGAAATCCGCCGCCTTGAGCGGGAAGGTCGGAATCGGCCAGCGATCCGGCAGCGAGACAAGCCATTGCCAGTAGGCCGGATCGGCGCCCAGCCCCGCCCTCGCCCACGCCAGCATCACCCGATCGCGAAACCGCGCCTCGCCGAGACGATACAATCGCTTCTGCGCGGTCGCCTCATCCATGCCAGCGAGCCGCCACCAGCGATGCCCCATCGAATCCAGCATCCTGATTTCGGCATTCGCCAATCTCAGTCTCGCCCCGAGACGCCGCGCGTCCTCGGTGACCGCCACGGCAAGCGCGCCGAGCCGCAACATGGCACTGGGCTCGACCCCGCGTAGCCGTTCGATGGCGATCATCGCGGCGAGCGTCGCCGGATAGGCCACACCAATCAGGATCGGCAGCAGCAGGCCGCCGTCGCGCATCGCCACCACGGATTCGAGTGCGTTCTCGGCCACCAGCAGCTTGCGCAATTCCATCCCGACGCGCTCGGACGAAAGGACGGACAGCCCCGCGCGGCCGCGAATGCAGGCGAGATAACCGTCGCGATCAAGAGCGCCGACGCCGTAAGCCGCGTGGAAGCGGAAGAACCGCAGGATGCGAAGATAGTCCTCGGCGATACGCCGATCCGGATCGCCGATAAAGCGCACGCGACGCCGCGCGAGGTCGGCCAGTCCACCGACGTGATCGTGGACCATGCCGCCCGCATCCACCGAAAGCCCGTTGATGGTGAAGTCGCGGCGCTCGGCATCGCGCACCCAGTCGCGGCCGAAAGCCACCGTCGCCTTGCGGCCGAAGGTTTCGACATCCTCGCGCAACGTCGTCACTTCGAACGGCTGACCATTGGCGACCAAGGTCACCGTGCCATGGGCGATGCCGGTCGGCACACTCTTGATCCGCGCCGCCGTCGCACGCCGGACGACGTCGTCGGGAAGCGCCGTGGTTGCGATATCGATGTCGCCCGGCGGCAATCCGAGAAGCGCGTTACGCACCGCACCGCCGACCACGCGCGCCTCTTCGCCGTCGGCATTGAGCAACGCCAACACGCGCGCGGCCGGACCGGAGGTCAGCCACGGCGCGTCGTGAAGCGTTGCCGTCTCGCTCATTTCTTGGTTCCGGGCACCAATCTGCCGTTCTCCATATGCGCGGGAACGTAGGTCGAATCCGGCGGCGCGCCGGAGAAATGCGCCAACAGCACGAGGCTGAGAATGGTGAGCAGAAACGCGACGATCGCCAGCTTGATCACGATACGCAACGGCCATGAGTTCTGGTCGAACACGCCCGCGCGCGTCGCCAGCAGATAGGCCGCGTAGATCGCGAACGGAATGAGAAAAATTCCGACTTCAGTGAGAACCGGACGGATCATGGCAGATAAATTCGCTCATACAGGACCCGCAAAATGCCAGCGGTCGCGCCCCAGATATAACGCTCGGCAAACGGCATCGCATAGAACGAACGCTCCATGCCGCGAAATTCCCGACTGTGAATCTGATGGTTCTCCGGGTTCATCAGGAAAGCCAGCGGCACTTCGAACGCATCATCCACCTCGCCTGCATTGATGTGGAGTTCGAAACCAGGCTTCACGCGCGCAAGCGTCGGCAGAATGCGGAAGCCCAATCCGGTCGCATAAAGATCGAGGTAACCGATCGGCTCGATGAAATTGCGTTCGAGTCCGACTTCCTCGTGCGCCTCGCGCAGCGCGGCGTCGAGCGGCGAGCGGTCGGTCGGATCGATCTTGCCGCCGGGAAATGAAATCTGTCCGGCGTGGCTCGAAAGATGGGGAGACCGTTGAGTCAACAGAACGGTCGGCTCATCGCGTTCGACCACCGGAATCAGCACCGCCGCCGGACGGACGGGATTCTCGTCGGCGATGATCTTCCACATCCGGTCGGTGCCCTCGTCGCCGCTGGTCGGAACGATATTGGGATCGGTCAATGCGGCGGGAACGTTGAAATTCAGCCGCTTCTGCGCCCGATGAAAAAATTCGTTCGAGCCCAATGGGGTCAAGGCGGGTTGCGTCGCCAGTATCGATTCAGTCAATGGCCGCCCTCACCTCGTCCGCATTCGCCATTTTGAAGAACTCGCCGGCAGACACAACCCCAAACATCGGGCAGCCATCGACCTTTCTTTCCTCACCGAGGTCAACCAGATCGTAATAGAGCGCACGCGTCACCTTGGCCCACAGATCGGCGCGGACATGAAGATACGGCATCAGGCCATCGTCCTCCGCGCGCTCGAAGCGCAGCCGGTGCGCGCCGTCGCACGTCACCCAATCGTCGACATTGGTGCGGAAACGCAGCCGTTGACCGTCCTCGCCGTTCTCCACGCGCATTTCCACTGCGGCAAATGGCGCATCATCGACCTGAATTCCGACCTTCTCGACCGGGGTCACGAGAAAGTGCTTGCCGTCCTCGCGCTTCAGGATGGTGGAGAACAGCCGCACCAGCGCCGGGCGACCGATCGGCGTGCCGAGATAGAACCAGGTGCCGTCGCGCGCGATGCGCATGTCAAGATCGCCGCAGAACGGCGGATTCCACAAATGCACCGGCGGCAGTTTCCTTTCGCCCGGCTCCGCGCCGTGTCCGGCCTGCGTGGCGGCGGTCGCGGCGGATGTCAGCCCTTCCAGGCTGCGATTCGCAATCTGCCCTTGCTTCGCCATGGTTTACCCCGAGGTTTGACGGTAACGGTCGCGGCTCGCCGGAACGTGAGACGGCCGCCATGCCTGCCTCCCGATAATATGGGGATAGTGCGATTCAACAAACACGTGACGCGGCCTGACGTTTAGCATGATATTGAACGGCATCGAGGCGGTGGCCGCGACAACCCGGGATGGCATTCCGGCAAGGAGAGACGAATGGCTGGCGCAGACGGTGTCGAAAAGCTTGAAGACGTGATCGTGCGGTCGGCGGAACAATTGGCCGGCAACATTCGCGCCGCCAGGACAGCCATTTCCAGCGTGATCTTCGGCCAGGAGCGCGTCGTCGACAACACGCTGGTCACCATTCTCTCCGGCGGCCACGCCTTGCTGATCGGCGTTCCAGGCCTCGCCAAGACCAAACTGGTGGAGACGCTGGGCATCACCCTCGGGCTCGACGCCAAGCGCATCCAGTTCACGCCGGACCTGATGCCCTCCGACATCCTCGGCGCCGAGGTGCTGGACGAGAGCGCTGGCGGCCGACGCGCATTCCGCTTCATTGCCGGTCCGGTGTTCGCCCAGCTCCTGATGGCCGATGAAATCAACCGCGCCAGCCCGCGCACACAATCGGCGCTATTGCAGGCGATGCAGGAACAACACATCACCGTCGCCGGCGCGCGACACGACCTGCCGAAGCCGTTCCATGTGCTGGCGACGCAGAACCCCCTGGAACAGGAAGGCACCTATCCGCTACCCGAAGCGCAGCTCGACCGCTTCCTGATGGAAATCAACGTCGACTATCCGGATCGCGACGCCGAACGGCGCATCCTGTTCGAAACCACAGGCGCGGAGGAAGCCGGAGCCAGGGCCGCAATGACCGTCGACGATCTGATCGCCGCGCAACGGCTGGTGCGCCGGCTGCCGGTCGGCGATTCCGTGGTCGAGGCGATCCTGTCGCTGGTCAGGTCGGCCCGTCCCGGTCCGGACAGCGGCGACCTCGGCGCGCTGATCGCGTGGGGTCCGGGACCGCGCGCCAGCCAATCCCTGATGTTGGCGGTGCGCGCCCGCGCGCTGCTCGACGGCCGCCTCGCCCCCTCGATCGACGACGTGCTCGACCTTGCCGAGCCGGTGCTGAAGCATCGCATGGCGCTGACTTTCGCGGCGCGCGCCGAGGGCCGCACCATTTCCGACGTGATCGGACAATTGAAGTCACGGATCGGCTGATGGCGGTAACCGCGCAGCAGCCTTCAGGCGAGACGGTCGCGATCCGACGCGCGGACGGCGAAAGTCGCACGCTCGCCGCCTCGCTCCCTCGCCTGGTATTGGAAGCGCGCCGCATCGCCGCCAATGTCATCCACGGACTGCATGGCCGCCGCCGCGCGGGAGCCGGCGAGAATTTTTGGCAGTATCGCCGCTTCGTCTCCGGTGAGCCGGCGCAAAACGTCGACTGGCGACGTTCGGCGCGCGACGATCTGCTCTACGTCCGCGAGCATGAATGGGAGGCCGCGCATACGGTGTGGCTTTGGCCGGACCGCTCGGCGTCGATGGCCTTCGCGTCGAAGACCGCACGCGACAGCAAACTGGAGCGCGCCCTGATCGTCTCCTTCGCGCTGGCCGAATTGCTGGTGGCCGGCGGCGAGCGCGTCGGTGTGCCCGGCCTGATGAATCCGACCGCGAGCCGCAACGTCATCGACAAGATGGCGCAGGCGATGCTGCACGACACCGCGACCCGCGACAGCCTGCCGCCGTCCTTCGTGCCGACCGCGCTGTCTGAAGTGGTAGTGCTGTCGGACTTCTGGTCGCCCATCAATGAGATCAAGACGATGCTCGCCGGGCTTTCCGCGTCCGGCGCGCGCGGCGCACTGGTGCAGGTGGTCGATCCCGCCGAGGAGAGCTTTCCCTATTCAGGACGCGTCGAATTCGTCGAGCCGGAAGGCGGCGGCGTGGTGACGGCCGGCCGCGCCGAAACCTGGGCGCGCGACTATGTCGCCCGCGTCGCGCTGCATCGCGATCAGATTCGCAGCGAGGCCGCGAAGCTGGACTGGCTGTTCTCGACACACGTCACCGATCGCTCCGCCGCCGAACTGCTGCTCTACCTCCACGCCGGCATGATGGCGCACAAAGGCGGCGGCTCGACCGTGAAGGTGGGACGCAGCGCATGATGGGGCTGCCGCTTGCCTTCGCCCAACCGCTGCTGCTCACCGGGCTGCTGGCGCTGCCGGTGCTGTGGTGGCTGTTGCGCGTAACGCCGCCGCGCCCGAAGCGCATCGACTTTCCGCCGACGCGATTGCTGCTCGACATCGCGCCGAAGGAGGAAACCCCATCACGAACGCCATGGTGGCTGACGGCGCTGCGGCTCCTCGCTGCCGCGCTGGTGATCTTCGCCGCCGCCGGCCCGACCTGGAATCCGCAGACCGGCGCGGCGAAAAGCAGCGGCCCGCTGGTGATCCTGCTCGACGACGGCTGGAGCGCCGCCGCCAGCTGGGAAACAAGAATGAAGGCCGCCGACGAACTGATCGCCGGCGCTGACAACGACCGTCGCGGCGTCGCGCTGATCCCGCTGTCGGAACCCGCGCGCGACATCACCGTGATGCCAGCCGGCACCGCGCGCGTGGCGCTGCGACAACTATCACCGAAGCCCTATTCCATCGCGCGCATCGAGACGCTGCCGATCATCGCGCGTTTCCTGAAGGGGACCGGCGATGGCGACATCGTCTGGCTGTCCGACGGCATCGACACCGGGCGCGGCGCGGAGTTCGTCGAGGGGCTGGGCAAGATCGTCGAAGGTCGCGCGCTCACGATCTTCAATGGCGGCGCGCCGCCGGCGCACGCGCTCGCCGCCGCCGAGAATGCCGCCGCCAAAATGACGGTGAAGGTGCTCCGCGCCACATCCGGCGGCAGCGACACGGGCATGGTCCGCGCCCTCGACCAGAAGAATTCGCCGATCGGCGAAGCCGCGTTCAATTTCGGCACGGCCGACACCGAAACCGAAGCCTCGTTCGATCTGCCGGTCGAACTGCGTAACGACATCGCGCGGCTCGAAGTTGCCGGGGAGCGTTCCTCCGGCGCGGTGCAACTGCTCGACAAGCGCTGGCGGCGGCGCGCTGTCGGTCTCGTCAGCGGCGCATCCGCCGACACCGCGCAGCCGCTGCTGGCCTCGACCTTCTATCTGACGCGCGCGCTGGCGCCGTTCGCCGATATCCGTGCCGCCGGCGGCATGGCCCCGGCCCAGGCGGTGGCGCAATTCCTCGACCAGAAACTGCCGCTGATCGTGCTCGCCGATGTCGGCGCGCTGCCGCCGGACGTGCGCGAGCGTCTCGACAAATGGATCGCGCAGGGCGGCGTGCTGGTACGCTTTGCCGGTCCGCGACTGGCGCAGGCCGATGACGATCTGGTGCCGGTGAAGTTGCGCCGTGGCGACCGCAGCCTCGGCGGCAGCCTGACCTGGGAGAAGCCGCAGCATCTCGCCGCCTTCACGGCGGAAGGGCCGTTCGCCGGGCTCGCCGTGCCGGCCGACGTCACCGTGACGCGGCAGGTGCTGGCCGAGCCGGACGGAAAACTCGCAACGCGAAGCTGGGCCACGCTGGTGGACGGCACGCCGCTCGTCACCGGCGAACGGCGCGGCAAGGGCATCGTCACGTTATTCCATATCAGCGCCGACATGCGCTGGTCGGATCTGCCGATGTCCGGCACCTTCGTCGAAATGCTGCGTCGGCTGGTCGATCTGTCGGGTTATACGTCGACACCGGGCGCTGGGCCCGCAGCCGAAGCCAAGGTGGAAACCGTCGCGCCGCTGCGCATCCTCGATGGCTTCGGCGCATTCGGCCCGCCGCCCTCCACGGCGAAACCACTTGCGGCGACTTATCGCGACCGCGCGACGCTCGACCATCCGCCCGGCTTCTACGGCCCGGCCGACGGTCCCCTTGCGGTGAATACACTGGCGACAGCGGACCGCATCACTGCACTCGATGTCTCAAGCCTCAATGCACGCCTGGCGACCTACACCAACGCCGAACCCAGCGATCTGCGCGGGATGCTGCTGTCGGCGGCGCTGGCGCTGTTCCTGATCGACGCGATCATCGTCGCCCTGATCGGCGGCGGCCTCGCTGCACTGTTACGGCGACGCGCGGCGGTGGCGACATCGTTGTTACTTGCTCTTGCGCTGAGCTCGACAACAATCGTCCCGACGCCGGTGCGCGCGCAGAACAGCGCTGCAGACGACTTCGCAGTCAAAGCGGTGTCACAAACCCGCCTCGCCTACATCATCACCGGCAATCCCGACGTGGACGATATCGTGAAATCAGGGATGCAGGCGTTGACCCTGTTCCTGGCGCAACGTACCGCGCTGGAGCCCGGCGACCCGATCGGCGTCGATCCGGCGCGCGACGAACTGGCGTTCTTTCCGCTGATCTACTGGGCGGTCGTGCCGGGCGCGCCGAAGCCGTCACAGGAAGCTCTCAACCGCATCGACGCCTACATGAAACAGGGCGGCACCGTGTTGTTCGACACCCGCGATGCCATCGAGGCGCCGGGCGGTCCTGACGGAGGCGCGCAAACACCCGGGATGGTGACCCTACGCGGCATCCTGTCGTCGCTCGACGTGCCCGAACTCGAACCGATCCCGCCAGAACACGTCCTCACCAAAACGTTCTATCTGCTGCACGACTTTCCCGGCCGGTTCACGTCGGGCCAGACCTGGGTCGAAACCCTGCCGCGCGAGGAGAGCGACGACGCGGCCTCGCGTCCGGCGCGCGGCGGCGACGGGGTGTCGCCGATCATCATCACCTCGAACGATCTCGCCGGCGCATGGGCGTTGCGGCCCGACGGACGGCCGATGCTGCCGCTGACGCCGGGCGAGCCGCGGCAGCGCGAATTCGCTTTCCGCGCCGGCGTCAACGTCGTGATGTACACGCTGACCGGCAACTACAAGGCCGATCAGGTCCACGCGCCCGCGCTGATCGAACGGCTGGGGCAGTAGCGATATGCAATACGGCATCGCATTCACTCCCCTCGTCCCGACGCTGGTGCTGTGGATCGGGCTTGCCGCGATCATCGTCATCGCGGCGATCTTGTTATTCAGTCGCACGCGCGGCGCGTTGATCCGTGTCGCCGCGCTGGCGCTGATCCTGCTCGCGCTGGCCAATCCGTCGTTCACCAGCGAGGAACGCGAGCCACTGTCGTCGGTCGCCGCCGTGGTGGTGGACAAGAGCCCGAGCCAGGATTTCAGCACCCGTGCCAGGGAAACCGACGCGGCGCGCGACGATCTGGTGAACCGCCTCAAGCAGCTCAAGGGCCTCGAAGTTCGCGTCGTCGAAGCGGGGCAAGCCGACGGCGAAACCGATGGCACGAAACTGTTCGGCGCGCTGTCGACGACATTGTCCGACGTGCCGACCGACCGCGTCGCCGGTGCCTTTCTGATCACCGACGGCCGTGTTCATGACGTTCCCGCCGACGCGGCCGCGCTCGGATTCAAGGCGCCCGTCCACGCGCTGATCACCGGACGTAGCGACGAGCGCGACCGCCGCGTCGCGATCACCGTCGCGCCGCGCTTCGGCATCGTCGGGCAAAAGCAGACCATCACCTATCGTCTCGATGACCATGGCGTCACCGGTCAGCAGGCGCGCGTCGTGGTGCGCCGTGACGGCGAGGTGCTGAACGAACGCATGGTCGGCGGCGGCCAGACCGTCAATGTCAGCGTCGACATCAAACACGCCGGTCCGAACATCGTCGAAATCGAAGCCTCGCCGCTGGAAAACGAACTGACGCTGGTGAACAACCGCGCCGTCGTGGTGATCGACGGCGTACGCGATAAGCTGCGCGTGCTGCTGGTGTCGGGCGAGCCGCACTCCGGCGAGCGCACCTGGCGCAATCTGCTGAAATCCGACGCCAGCGTCGATCTGGTGCATTTCACCATCCTGCGGCCACCGGAGAAGCAGGATGGCACGCCGATCAACGAACTGTCGCTGATCGCGTTTCCGACCCGCGAATTGTTCCAGCAGAAGATCAACGAATTCCAGTTGATCATCTTTGATCGCTACGCACGGCAAGGCGTGCTGCCGACGGCGTACTTCGACAACATCGCGCGCTATGTCCGCGCCGGCGGCGCCATGCTGGTGTCGGCCGGGCCGGACTATGCTTCCGTGACAAGCATCTGGCGCACGCCGCTCGACTCCGTGTTGCCGGCGGAGCCGGTCGGCGTCACCGAGAAGCCTTACCTCGCGCACCTGAGCGAGATCGGCAAACGCCACCCGGTGACGCGCGGGCTCGAGGGCTCAGCCAGCGAGCCGCCGCACTGGAGCCGCTTCTTCCGCACCGTCAACACCCGCAATGCCGATTCACCGCCGCTGATGACCGGCGCCGACGACCAGCCGCTGTTGCTGTTGTCGCGCTACGGCGAGGGCCGCGTCGCGCTGCTGCTGTCGGATCACATCTGGCTGTGGGCGCGCGGCTATGAAGGCGGCGGGCCTCATCTCGATCTCTTGCGGCGGATGTCGCACTGGCTGATGAAGGAGCCCGAACTCGACGAGGAAGCGCTGCGGCTTCAGGTGCGTGGCAAGCAACTGGTGGTGCAGCGGCAGACCATGGCCGACACCGTCGCGCCGGTGACCGTCACCGCGCCGTCCGGCGCGAAGCGCGAGTTGACATTGAACGCCGGCGAGCCGGGGCTGTGGACGGCCGCCATCGAAGCCAACGAGCTTGGCTTATGGCAGGCCACCGACGGCAAGCTGAACGCGTTGGTCAATGTCGGGCCGGCCAACCCGAAGGAATTTTCGGAAGTCACTTCGACGCCCGATACGCTCAAACCGCTGTCGCAGGCGACCGGAGGCGACGCTCGACGCATCGCCGAGAACGGCAGCGTCACGTTGCCCCGCATCGTGCCGGTGCGCGCCTCCAGCGTCTATCGAGGCGACGGCTGGCTCGGCGTGCATATGCGCGACGCCAGCGTGGTGCGCGGCGTCGGCGTGCTGCCGATGTTCGCCGGCGTCATCGGACTGTTGCTGCTGCTCGGCGCCTTCGCCGCAACATGGCTGCGCGAGGGCCGCTGACGGCGGCTGTTGCCAAACTGTCGCGCCCCTCAGCTAATTGGAAAAATCGGCCGATGATGATCTCGGCCTGCGATTGACAATAACCGTCCCCGGCTGCGATGTTACATTATAACATTCGAAGCGGCCGAAGTGGGTCGCTCTGCGCGATGGTGGGCCGAGTACGCGATGAAGTGGTTTCGATCGAGGATCAGGGCGGGGACCCGGCTGGCGCTGTTGGCGCTGGCGGTTCAGTTCGTCCTCTCGTTCGGCCATTTCCACAACACCGCGCTTGCGGCGCCCGGCATCAATGCCATCGCCGCACCGGCCGCCGCCGCCCAGCTTCCAGATCAAGCCAAGCCTGCGCTCGCCGCCAGCGAGACGCGGCAAGCGCCGGACCAGCCCCACGGCGACCATCACGACGGCTATTGCGCGATCTGCGCGGTGATGTCGCTGGCGGGTTCGCTGATCACCAGCGGCCCTGCGCTGGTGATGGTCCCCGAGGCCTATCAGGTCCTCAACAGGATTACCGACGCCGAATTCTTCCACATCGTTACTCCGCACGGCATCTCGCAGCCGCGCGCGCCTCCCGCTTCCTGAGCCTGACGGACTGATACGCCTCCTTTGCCGCGTTGAGCGCGAGAGGCACTTCTCCATCATGCGCCCGCCTTGCGGGCATCCGCGAAACCGCATCGTTCATCGAGACGGGTCGCACGGATTCAAGGAACCGGATACATCATGTCTCTCTCACTGAAGCATGCCCTGCTTCTGTCCAGCGCATCGCCCCTCCTGCTGCTGGGCACCTTCACTCACGCGGCATCGGCCCAGGACAGCGCGTCGGAATTGCCCAGCATCACGGTGACCGCGCCAAGCCCGATCGTGCGTCATGCCAAGCGGCCGCGGCGCGCGGCTTCGACCACCGCCGCGCCGGCGCGGGATACGACGCCGACCGAGCAGCCGCGAGTCGTCGTCAACGCGCCGCCGCAGCAAGGCGTGCTGCCGATCGTCACCGACCAGTTCGCGACGGTGACCGTCGTACCCAACGAGGAAATCCGCCGCAGCGGGGTGGCGACGCTCGGCGATCTTCTGAACAGCAAGCCCGGCATCACCGGATCGAGCTACGCGCCGGGCGCGTCGAGCCGGCCGATCATTCGCGGCCTCGATGTCAATCGCGTCGGCATTGTCGAAAACGGCGTCGGCAGCAACGGCGCCTCGGATCTCGGCGAAGACCATTTTGTGCCGATCGATCCGCTTTCGACCAATCAGGTGGAGGTCATTCGCGGTCCGGCGGCGCTGCGCTGGGGCTCGACCTCGATCGGCGGCGTGGTCAGCGCCAGCAACAACCGCATTCCCGAGACGATGCCGTGCACGCCGATGCTGGCGACGCAGACCTACGGCTACAACGTGAAAGCGCCGCCGCAACTCGCAGCCTCGAACGGCTGCGCCACGCTCGAAACACGCACCGCCTTTTCAAGCGTCGATCTCGGCCGCGAAGGCGCGGTGCTGCTGGATGCCGCCGGCGGCAACGTCGCGGTCCATGCCGACGCCTTCGCGCGGCGCACCGCCGATTACGCCATTCCCGGCGGCACGCAAAAGAACTCCGCGACCGATTCCAACGGCGGATCGGTCGGCGCATCCTATTTCTTCACCGGCGGCTACGTTGGCGCGGCGATTACCCAGAACAACAGCCTGTATCGCATCCCCGGCACCGAGGGGGAGGAGGTCGGCACGCGGATCGACGCGCGGCAGACCAAGTTCACCGCCAAGGGTGAATACCGTCCGGATGCGGCGGCGGTCGATGCGATCCGCTTCTGGTTAGGGGCGACCGACTACAAGCACAACGAAATCGGCCTTGCCGACGCCACTGATCCGACCAGCGACGGCGTGCGCCAGACTTTCACCAACAAGGAGCAGGAAGGCCGCCTTGAGGTGCAGTTCGCGCCGTTCGATCTGCGCTTCGCGGCGCTGACGACCGCGATCGGCGTGCAGGCGTCGCATCAGGAACTGACCGCGCCGAGCCCGGACGATCCCGGCAGCCCGCTCAACGGTTTGTGGGACCCCAACAGCAACACCAAACTCGCGGGTTACGTTTTCAACGAGTTGAAATTCACCGACAGCACGAAGGCGCAGGTCGCCGCGCGCATCGAACACGTCAATCTCGACGGCTCGACGCCGAGCTTCATTCCGGAGGTGTTCGACGTCGCGGCCAACCCGGGGGACATCGGCCCCGCGGTGCGACGCAGCCTGAGCTATACGCCGAAAAGCGGCAGCCTGGGCCTGATCCAGAATCTGCCGTGGGATCTCGTCGCCAGCGTCACGGCGCAATACACCGAGCGCGCACCGAAACCCGCCGAACTGTTTTCGCGCGGCGGGCACGACGCCACCGCGACCTTCGACATCGGCAATCCCAATCTCGGGATCGAGGCCGCGAAGTCGATCGAGGTCGGCTTGCGCCGTGCGCGCGGGCCGTTGCGGTTCGAACTCACCGGTTACGCGACCCGCTTCAACGGTTTCATCTATCGCAGGCTGACCGGAAACACCTGCGAGGATGGAGCCTGCATCGCCGGCGACGGGCTCGAACTCAATCAGGCGATCTACTCGCAGCGCGACGCCAATTTCCGGGGCGCCGAGTTTCAATTCCAGTACGACGCACTCCCCGTGTGGAACGGCATGTTCGGCATCGAGGGGCAGTACGACATCGTGCGGGCCACATTCACCGATGGCAGCAATGTGCCGCGCATTCCGCCGCAACGCGTCGGCGGCGGCATCTACTATCGGGACGCCAACTGGTTCGCACGCGTGAACCTGCTGCACGCCTTCGCGCAGAACAACGTCAGCGGCATCGAGACGCCGACGCCGGGCTACAACCGTCTGCGCGCCGAGTTGAGCTACACCACGAAACTGCCGAAGACGGATTGGTGGGGCGCGCAGCAGTTCACCTTCGGCGTCGTCGGCGACAACCTGCTCAATGAGGACATCCGCAATGCGGTCGCCTACAACAAGGACCAGGTGCTGATGCCCGGCCTCGGCGTGCGCATTTTCGCGAACGTGAAGTATTGATCAAACGTCATTGCGGGCGAAGCGAAGCAATCCAGCCTGTCTGGAGTCTGGATTGCTTCGGAGCTCACGCTCCTCGCAATGACGATCAAGGATCGGAAAAGCTAAGACGCGGCGTCTGCCCCGTCGCGTGCGAAACGCCAGTCCGGTCGGATCATGCCGGAAACATTGTCGAAGGCACCGTCCACCAGTTCCTTCACCAACAGTCGGCGGCGATCCTCTGGCCCCGGCATGACGGCACGGCCCAGCGGAATCATCTTGAAGCCGACGCGGCGGGCATAGGCCGCGTCCCCCACCAGCACGACCAGCGTATGGCCGCCGGCCTTGGCGTCCGCCAGCGCACGATCCAGCAGCGCGCGGCCGACGCCACGGCTGCGGAACGGCGGCTCGACGGTGAGCGGACCGAGCAGCAGCGCCGGCGTATCGCCGATGCACACCGGCAGTTGCCGCACCGAGCCCACCAGCAAGGTGCCGATGCGGGCGGTAAACGACAGGTCGAGCCGATGGTCGACGTGCTCGCGCAGTCGATAGGCACTGAGCACGAACCGGCCCGGCCCGAACGTCCGCTCCAGCAGCCGTTCGATCGGCTGCGCGTCGTTGGCCGCTTCCGGCAGGATGGTGAGGGATAAATCGCTCATGTCGATGCGCGAGATAGCATCTGGCACCGACGCGGTCCATGGCGGCTGGTGAAATTCACGTCCAGCCCTAGATCCAGGTCGACGGCGCTGGCACCCCACCGATCACTTCGGCGATCCGCCGCCGCGTGCCCTTGGTGGTCTCCGGCGGCAGTGCATCGGGTGCGAAGAAACCGCAGGCGACGATCTCGCGATTGGGCTCCGGCAGCCGGTCCTGCGTGAAACGGCGGATCACATAGACCGCGACATGATCGCGGCGCGAGACGTGACTGTTGAAGAACACGCCATGCAGGGCCGGCGCCTCGAACGCGATCCGCCCCTCCTCCATCAACTCGCGCCGCAATGCCTCACCGGCGCTTTCACCCACCTCGATGCCGCCGCCCGGCAGGTGCCAGCCCGCGACATAGCTGTGCTTGACCAGGAACACGCGGCCGGCGTCGTCCAGCACGATGCCGCGCACGCCCATGGTCATGCCGCGCGCGAACCGCCAATAGAGGTGGAAAGCACGACGCAACGCCGGCTCCAGCCGTTGTCGCAAGGTTTTGGGCTTGTCGATGCCTTCCACGCGCGGGCCTCTTGATTCTTTTCCCCCTGTCGTCATCTTGCCCCAACCATTCCGGTTGTCACAGCGGGGCAAGCGATCGTGAAGCAGTTTTCCGACCTCAGCGAGCGCGAGATGCTGGCGCTTGCCATCTCCAACGAAGACGAGGACAGCCGCATCTATCGCGATTTCGCGGAGGCGCTGGCGGAACAGTTTCCCGCTTCGGCCGCGGTGTTCTCCGGAATGGCGGAAGAAGAAACCCGCCATCGCGGCGCGCTGTTCGATCTCTATCGCGGAAAATTCGGCGAGCACCTGCCGCTGATCCGGCGGCAGGACATCAGGGGCTTCATCAAGCGCAAGCCGCTGTGGCTGATGCGGCCGCTCGGCCTCGGCGAGGTGCGGAAGTACGCCGCCGCCATGGAGATGGACGCCGCGCGCTTCTATCGCAGGGCCGCCGAAGCCACCCGCGACGCCTCGATCCGCGAATTGCTGCTGAAACTGTCGGAGGACGAGGATCGCCACGAGGCGCTCGCGGAACGCCTCACCGAACAGCACCTTACCCCGGAGGCCCGTGCCGGCGAAGCGGATAGCGAACGCCGCGCCTTCATCCTGCAATACGTGCAGCCGGGTCTGGTCGGACTGATGGACGGCTCCGTCTCGACGCTCGCGCCGTTGTTCGCCGCCGCCTTCGCCACCCACAGGCCGTTCGAGACCTTCCTGGTCGGCCTCGCCGCCTCGGTCGGGGCTGGCATCTCGATGGGCTTCGCCGAGGCGCTGTCCGACGACGGCGCATTGAGCGGGCGCGGCTCGCCATGGATTCGCGGCCTGGTCTGCGGACTGATGACGACACTCGGCGGCTTGGGTCACACCCTGCCCTATCTGATTCCGGACTTCTACATGGCCACGGTGCTGGCGGTCGCGGTGGTGGTCGTCGAACTGGCCTTGATCTCCTGGATTCGCCATCGCTTCATGGATACGCCATGGTTGCAGGCGACGTTCCAGATCGCGGTCGGCGGCGCGTTGGTGTTTCTGGCGGGAATCCTGATAGGCAGCGCGTGATGACGGCCTATGTGCTGGCGCATTTATCCGATC
>CAUJJN010000322.1 GCA_963204905.1 Pseudomonadota bacterium | reverse complement strand
GCGATCGATGACGAACTCCGACAGACTGTGAAAGGCGATGTCACGGCGATCCGGAATGAAAGGCGCCGGAAGCATCACGCCCCAGGTCGGATGACGCATCCGGATCAATGCTTCGGCGCCGCGTGGCATCAACGTGCGGATATCGATCTTGCGCTGGTACCATAGCTCGAGCCAGCCCGCCTTGAGCGCTTCGGCAACATCGACCGCCGGGCTCGGAGGCGCTTCGACCGGCATCAACGACAGGACGCTGTGCCGTAGCGTTTCCGCGCTGAATGGCGTTGACAGCGTCGGCAATGTGGCGATGCCGAGTTCGCGCGCCCTTTGCCGGGTAGCGAAGGCGAGGATGGAGTCCGGCACCGCGACCGGCATCACCTTGCCGCGAAAGTTTGCGTTTGCCAGCGTCTCAAGCACCTTGCCCGCCTCGATGCCGCCAGCAGACAGGCCGAGTACGACCAGATTGAATAGCTGGGTATCAAGCAATGGTTTCAGATCGGCGGCGCTTGCGCACTCGAAGGTGATGAAACCGAGATCTTCAAGAGAGTCGGCAAGAAAAGCGCGGATATGCGGCTTGTTGTCGGCGATACAGACGCGCGGCGACAGTGTTCGTTGGCCGAAGGCTGCGGGCCGGACGGAAGGGGTGGTGGCCACCGATGGTGTCATGTTGCTTGCTCCCCGTGCTGGCGACACAGGTTTAGCGTCGGAGCGCAGGCACGAAGATGCAATCGACTTGCCGCTCCACGGGAATGGCCCGGTAAGGTTAAAGTCGCGAATAAAGATCAAATTGTCTCAAACACGAGCGCAAGTATTTCAAAGGCATGGCCGATGCGGTCGTGGTCCGGCGCGCGCCGGAACTCCGCCCTTGTGCATAACGTCGCGCGCGATTGAGCCTTTCGACCACGGGTTTCGGCGCGAATCAGCGCGACTGATTCGGATAACGACGAGGGCGTCGAGACGCCTTCGGGAAACGCGTCAGGTCGCCTGCTTGTGCTCGGCCGCCGGCGGCTCGTCGTCGGGCTCACCGGTCGACGAGAGCACCTTGCGGCCGAGGCGTGCAAAGAAATTGCCGACGTCGTCCATCAGCAGGAACATCGCCGGCACGAAGATCAGCGACAGCACCGTCGAGAAGATCAGGCCGCCGATCACGGCCAGCGCCATCGGCGAGCGGAATTCGCCGCCGGCGCCGAACGCCAGCGCGCTCGGCACCATGCCGGCCGCCATCGCGATGGTGGTCATCACGATGGGGCGGGCGCGCTTCTGTCCGGCGTCGATGATGGCGGCGTCGCGCGCCATGCCGGCGCGGATCGATTCGATGGCGAACTCCACCAGCATGATGGCGTTCTTGGTGACGATGCCCATCAACATCAGGATGCCGATCCACACCGGCGTGGTGAGCTGCTTGCCGGTGAGCAGCAGCGCCATGATCGCGCCGCCGATCGAGAGCGGCAGCGAGAACAGGATGGTGATGGGTTGCAGGAAGGTGCCGAACAACAGCACCAGCACGGCGTAGACCATCATCAGGCCAGCGCTGATCGCGGTGGCGAACCCGGCCGAGAGTTCGTTGAGGCTTTCGGCGTCGCCGGACTGGTTGACGCTGACGTTCTTCGGCAGGCTCTTCATCACCGGCAGTTCGTAGATATCCTTCAGCGCATCGCCGAGCGCGGCGGTGCCGACGAGATCCGCCGCCACCGTCGCCTGGCGCTCGCGGTCGTAGCGGTTGATGCTGGTCGGGCCCTGATCCAGTTTCACGTCGGCGACGACGGAGAGCGGCACGCCGCCGCGTCCGCCGCCGATCGGCACCCGCAGCTGTTCGAGCACGCGCAGGTCGCCGCGCGCGGTGTCTTCCAGTTGCACGCGGATCGGCACCTGGCGGTCGCCGGCGTCGAACTTGGCGAGCGCGGGGCCAACGTCGCCGATGGTGGCGACGCGGATGGTCTCCGACAGACTTTCGGTGGAGACGCCGAGCCGCGCCGCGAGATCGGCGCGTGGCTGGATGCGCAGCTCGGGACGATCCAGCGCGGTTTCCGAGATCACGTTGGCGATCAGCGGGATCCGCTTCATCTGATTGGCGAGTTCGCTCGCGACGTTGGCGACGATGTTGCTGTCGGCCCCGGTCACCACGAGCGAGATGGCGCGCAACCCGTTCTCGTCGAGGAACCAGTAACGGATGTCGGGGACGCTCTCGAGCTCCTTGCCGATCGCGAGTTCGAGTTCGCGCTGGGTGATCTTGCGGTCACCCTTCGGCGTATAGTTGACGATCAGCGCGGCGCGGCGGACCTCGTAGGTGCCGGGCGGAATATGGCCGCCATCGACAAACACGCTCTTGACCTCGGGCCGTTTGCGCAGCCGCGCAACGATGTCTTCCGTCACCTTCTCGGTGTAGGCGAGCTGCGAACCCGGCGGCAATTCCATTGCCAGCAGCGAACGCGCGGTGTCCTGCGCCGGTAGGAAGCCCTGCGGCAGCAGATGGATGCTCCAGATCGACGCGGCGAACACCGCAAAACCCAGGATCACGGTCACGATGTAGTGCTTCACCGACCAGGTCACGAGCCGCGTGTAGCTGCGCAGCACACGGCCCGGCGGCGGGTCCTCATGATTATGGTGCTTGAGGAAGTACGCGGCCAGCACCGGCGTGACGAAGCGCGCGGCGAGCAGCGAGAAGAACACCTGCACCGATACGGTGATGCCGAACTGCTTGAAGAATTGCCCGGCGATTCCGGACATGAAGCTCGCGGGGGCGAAGATCGCGATGATGGTGAGGCTGATGGCGATCACCGCGAGGCCGATTTCGTCGGCGGCCTCCAGCGCCGCGCGATAGGGCGATTTGCCCATCCGCATGTGGCGCACGAT
>CAUJJN010000321.1 GCA_963204905.1 Pseudomonadota bacterium | reverse complement strand
TCCGGGCGAAGGCGCGTTCTACGGACCGAAGTTCGAATACGTGCTGCGCGACGCCATCGGCCGCGACTGGCAATGTGGTACCACGCAGGTCGATCTCAACCTGCCAGGACTGTTCGGGGCGTTCTACATCGACGCCGACGGATCGAAGAAGGTCCCGATCATGGTGCATCGCGCGATCTGTGGTTCGATGGAGCGCTTCACCGGCATCCTGATCGAGCACTTCGCCGGACATTTCCCGCTGTGGCTGGCACCGGTGCAGGCCATCGTCACCACCATCACCTCGGAAGGCGACGAATACGCCAAACAGGTCGCGGCCGCCGCGAAACGCGCAGGACTGCGCGTTGAACTCGATCTGCGCAACGAGAAGATCAACTACAAGGTGCGCGAGCATTCGCTCACCAAGATTCCGGCGCTGCTGGTGGTCGGCAAGAAGGAAGCGGAAACCGGCTCGGTCTCGATCCGCCGCCTCGGCAGCGAGCGACAGACCGTGATGCCGCTCGCGGAAGCGCTGGCGGCCCTGGTCGAGGAAGCGACTCCGCCCGACGTCAAGCGTGCCCAAGCAGAGGCCGCCGCTCACAGCGTTTAGATTGCCTCGAAGTCACAGCGCCCGGCCTTGCGCCGGGCGCATGCGACTTTACATCGATTGCAATTCAGCAAGGGTCGCAACCAGCGGCCGCTTCCATCCGAAGCAGCATCCTCTCGAAAGCGCGGTCAGAATAAATGTCCGACATCATCGACTTTCTCAAAACGCGCCGCTCGGTGAAACCCCGTGACATGAACGGCGAAGCGCCGAGTGACAACGAAATCCAAACCATCCTGACCATCGGGGCACGCGTGCCTGATCACGGCAAGCTGGCGCCGTGGCGCTTCATCGTGTTTCAGGGCGACGCCCGGAATCGCGCCGGGGATGTTATCGCGCGCGTTTTCGCGAAACGAAATCCGGATGCGGCGGCTGAAGACGTCGCGCGCGCACGCGCAAGTTTCACCGAAGCGCCTCTGGTGATCGCGGTGGTCAGCTCGCCCAAGGCCCATCCAAAAGTGCCGCCGTGGGAGCAACAGCTCTCAGCCGGGGCAAGCGCGCTGAACATCGTCACCGCCGCGACCGCGCTCGGCTATGGCGCCAACTGGTTGACGGGATGGTTTGCGTATGATCGCGAGGTACTCGCAGGCCTCGGCATTGAAGAAAGCGAGCAACTCGCGGGCTTCATCCACATCGGCAAGTCGGACAAGGCGAACGAAGATCGTCCTCGCCCGGTGCTTGCGGAGATCGTGACGAAGTTCTGATTTGCGTCGCGCCGTCTATCGCGCGACGACTTCGACTTCCCGGTCGACGCCGTTGACGACCTTGAACGACTGCTCGAACACCTTGCCCTCGTTCTTGGCGATGGCGCGGTATTCGCCTTCGGCGAGAATCACGCGCGGGAACGCGCCGATCGATTCCTTGACGACGTCGCCGCCCGGCGTGATCACCGACCATGCGGTATTGGCCAGCGCCTCGCCGCCCTTCTCGCTGACCAGCTTGAGCGTGATCACCGCCGCGCGATGCGTAATCGTCGCATCGGTCAGTTTGCCGGCCTGAATGCGGATGTCGGAACGCACCACCGAATTCGCATCGCCGTAGTTCGAAATAATGTTGTAGGTGCCTTCGGGCAGGATCACCACATCGCCCGGCGTCGCGTTCGGCACCAGTGCCGGGCTTTCACCACCGGCATCGAACTGGCTGCCTTTGTGGACGCTGAAGGAAATCTGGTTCGTCGGAATTTTCGACGTGCCAACGCGGCCCTCGATGCGAAGGCCGCCCGCCGGCAGCAGAAAGGATTCGCGATCGGTCTCGGAGCGCACGGTGACCGACCGCGCGGCAGTGACGAGGCCGAGCGCGACGTGCACGATGTAATTGCCCGGTGGCAGCACGATGTTCGGCGTCGGCCCCTTGTCCTCCCGGATCAGCTTGAACGCGCCGCTCTCGTCCGGTTTGTCCGAAAACACACGCCAGACCAACCCGCCATTGATGGCCGGCAGATCCTTGCCGTAGCGGGCCGTCAGCGCCAGCACCGCATGGTTCGGCGGTGGCGGAACCACGGCGGCCGGCGGCGGTGGCGCAATGGCCGCTACCGGCGGCTGCGTCAGAGCTGCCGGCAGCGGCGGCCCTGAGGCTGGCCCTGATGGCGGCGCGAGGCTGATGGCGGGTGCGGATGGCGCCTCCGGAACGGACGCCGGCGGAACAGGTGGCGGACGGTCGCTGAACAATTGCGCCGCGGCAGGCGCTGTCCATGACAGCAAACACAGGCACGCGAGAACGCACGCCCATGCCGCGCCCGCTTTGGCCTTTCCGCTGCTGCCGCCGAAGAACATCATTGGGCTGCTTTTTGACTTAAAACGCGGCGAATTCAAGCCTCAAGGTCGAAGACAATGCCCGAGCCGTGAGTCGAGGGCGCATCTGTCAACCGCAGGCGCGGATCGCTGGCATTTTCGGGCCATTGGGACTATCCCCGACCAAAACCTTGAGAGACCCATGGCAAAAACACCGAACAACGGCAACGGCCGCGTCAAAGTCGGTCTTGGACCGACACGTCGGCCAGTGGTCGGCCTCGCCCTCGGTGGCGGAGCGGCGCGCGGATTCGCTCACATCGGCATCCTGCGCACGCTGATCGCGCACGGCATCGTGCCTGACGTCGTGGTCGGCACCTCGATCGGCGCGGTGGTCGGTGGCAGTTATGCCTCCGGCCATCTCGACAAGCTGGAGGAGTGGGCACGCGGCCTGCAACCACGCAACATCTTCGGCTATCTCGACATCAAGTTGAACGGCTCTGGCCTGATCGGGGGTGAGAAGCTTGCGGCACAACTGGAGGCCGCGCTCGGCGAAACCTTGATCGAGAATTTGCCGATGAAGTTCGCGTCGGTCGCCACCGAGGTCCGCACCGGTCACGAAATCTGGCTTACGCACGGTCGTGTTGTCGATGCGATGCGGGCATCTTTCGCGCTGCCCGGAATCTTCGCCCCGTTTCTGGTGGGCGACCGCTGGCTGGTTGATGGCGCGCTGGTCAATCCGGTACCGGTCTCGACGGCACGTGCACTCGGCGCGGAAATCGTCATCGCGGCCAATCTCAGCACCGACGTCTTCGGCCACGCCACAACGATCTTCTCTTATGGCACTGCTCCGAATCCGGAACCACCGGCAGCCGAGGAAACGCCGCCCCCGCCGAAACGCGGCATCGGCAAGTTCTTTTCCTCGCCCGAACGGACCATGAAGCGTGAATTCTTTGGCGGCGGCGGCCGCCCCGGCATTTCCACCGTGATGATCGACGCCTTCAACATCATGCAGGACCGCATCACCCGGGCGCGGCTGGCCGGCGATCCACCCGATCTGTTGATCTCTCCGCGCGTTGGGCGGATCGGCTGGTTCGAGTTTCATCGAGCCGAAGAAACCATCGCGCATGGCGCGCGCGCCGCAGAGCGATCCATTGAGGCGATTCAGGAGGCCATCGACATTCTTGCGCCCGGCTCCAGCGGAGGCCCGACCGATATCGACCGCAAGCCCGAGACCAACAGCGAATAACCTCGATGGTCAGCGGATCGGCATCCGCTGACCACAGCGATCGGCTCCGATGCCGTCAGGCGGTCTTGATATAATCGTGGAGCGCCTCCTGTTCGCGCTCGAACTCCATCACCCGCCATTTGACGACGTCGCCGATCGAAATCAGACCGATGATCCTGTCGCCTTCAATCACCGGCAGGTGGCGGAATTTTCCGGCGGTCATCCGCTCCATGATTTCGGCCACGGTATCCTTCTCGCGACAACTCACCACCTTGCGGGTCATCACCTCGCTCACCGGCTCGTCGAGCACCGCCGCGCCGCGCTGACCCAGCACGCGTACGATATCCCGTTCCGATAAAATTCCCTCGATCCGCTGATCTTTCATCACCAATATTGCTCCGATGCGCCGCTCCGCCAGAAGCCCGACCGCGTCCGACAACTTGACGTCGGGCTCGATGCTGAAGATGTGATGACCCTTGGAATCAAGAATAGCGCGCACGGTCATAGTCGCCTCCCAAAAAGCGATCGCGCGATCCGAGACAACGCGATCTCGACCTCTTCGCCTTCAGGCAACCCATCAGCGCCAACTTTGTTCACGCGCATGTGACGAACAGGCGCGCCATGGTTCACGCGATTGGGTGGGCGGCGCTCTTCACGGCTACGCCCCGTATCTCGCCTGAATGCACCAGGATGATGGATGAAATCACACGCCCTCGCAAGCAAGGGAACTCGCCGTGGCGCCCGGATCAGTCCGATACCGGCGGCAAAGTGACTCGCGCGCCGCGTCGCGGAACGGGATCGAACAGCGAGAACAGCAGCAGCCCGGCAAAAAAGCCGCCGATATGCGCCTGCCAGGCCACGGAGACGCCTTCGGTTCCGACGCCGATCGAGCCGACACCGAAAATGATATTGATGCCGAACCACACGGCCAGAAATCCCAGCACGCGCGGGTCGCGCAACGCCCGCCACAAGGGCTGCGCCGGGACAGTGGCGGCAGCATCGGCGTCGCCACGCCGGAACGAGAGAAACCCACCGCGCACGAAGGCGAAGCGGATCGCGGCCGCCATAGCGCCGGAGACCGACGCCGATGCCCCGATCATCGGCGCGAGCGCATGTTCGTGGGTCAGAAGGTGAGCTGCCGCGCCCGCAGCGGCGGTCACCCCCATGAAAAGAAAAAAGCGGATCGCACCGAACCGCCGGGCCACCGCACTACCGAACGGCAACAGCCACAGGATGTTGAAGATGATGTGGGTCAGATTGGCGTGAAGCAGCGAATAGGTGAGAAATGTCCAGACCTTCGCGCCATATCCCCCCGCAATGGGTATGGCCAGGAGAGAGGTATCGTATCGCTTCGGGATGAAACTGAAGACTTCCAATACCCAGTAGTCCCACTCCACCGGCAGCAGCAGCGTCCGTACGGCATGAATCGCAATCAACAGCCCCACATAGGCAGACAGTGCGCCGGGGAGCGTGAGGATCGGTTCGCGTGGAGAAAGGCGAGGGTCCAACGTCGGGTGCCTGACTGGGCTCATCTGTGCAATGGGCCCCAATAGGCGGGTTGGGCGATCAGCGCAAGCCCGGGGACAAGCGGTCCTCGAAAGATACGTGCGTCCGGTGCTTGCCGGGTTCCCAGCCCACCGGCTCGACAGCCCATCGGCCGCGACGGTCACAAGCCATCCGACACGTCCCAGCGATCGACGCGGTTCGTCCCGCTCGTCTTCAGATCACCGAAACCCCGAATGCATTGGAGCGATGTCATTAACCGCCGGATAACCGCATCCGCAGGGCCGGATGGTTTTTCAAGATTCTATTGGTGATGCGTCGCCTAAACTGCATCCCGCGCTTCGATGCGACACAGCAGGCAGCAGAATGTTTCTCAGGCAGTCACGACCCCCGTTCAATACAGCTTCGTCCTGGCTTCTGCGGATCGGAATGGCGCGCGGACTGACTCTGGCTGTGACGTTCTCCGTTATCTTCTCCGTCTTCATCTGTTACGTGATCTACAGCATCACCAACGAAGGCGAGTCATTCCGCCACTGGCTCGCTGCCGCAATCCTCGCCCCCCTGATCATTTCACCTATCGTGGCCTATTCATGCCTATCGTTGGCTCACCGCCTCAGGGCAACGCAGGAAGCTCTCCACACCGCCGCCACGACCGACCTGCTGACAGGAATTGCAAACCGCCGTTGTCTGCTCGATCGTGCCGTGGCGGTCCTCTCCAGCCCCAGCCAGGATTCCCGACCATTAAGTCTGTTGCTGGTGGATATCGACCATTTCAAATCGATCAACGACACTTGTGGCCATGCGATCGGGGATCAGGCCATCGTCGCGGTTGCATCGGCATGCCGTTCGCGGCTGCGCAGCATTGATCTGTTCGGGCGATGGGGCGGCGAAGAATTTCTCGTGTTGCTCGACGGCAGCAATGCGGAAGGAGCCTGCCGCGTAGCTGAAAACCTGCGTGCGGCGGTCGAGGCGATACGCCTGCCGAACTGTCCCCATCCGCTCACCATCAGCATCGGCGTCGCAACGACATGCGACCGCCAAAACCCAAAAGCCTTTGACCTGATGCTGTCACTGGCGGACCAGCAATTGTATCGGGCGAAGAAACAGGGTCGCAATCGCGTGATGCCGAAGGCGGCGTAGATCCGGGCCCGCCCGCAAAAGAAAAAGGCAGCGCCTGAGAAACGCTGCCTTTCTTCCTGCGCCGGTCCTGTCACGCGAGGTCCCCCACCCCTCCCCGCATCACGGCCGATCGTCTGTTCTCAACCACCCTGCCGGGGTCTGCCTACACTGGCCCTTGGAGAAGCCGGCGACAGTTCAGACCCGGAATTGTCTGCACGTCTTGGAGCAAGTTGATACTACCGACTTTTCGCCGAACCCCAAGTCCATCCTTAATGTATCGTTAACGCGGCGGTCGGTGTCACATAGTTACCGACGCGTTAAAGTTCATACTTAATTTAACCTTAACGACACAAAGTCGGGTGCAACCCGAATCCGGGCATGGACGCTGCACGACCTCCCCTGCAACAACAAGGAAGGAGACTTGCGGTGCTTGAAAACGGGACAAATCTGTCTCACCGGGGCCGACCGCAAGTCAGGTTCGGGTTATGAAACATCCAGCAAGCCGGGAGTTTTTCGCCTATTGGGATGAAAAACGCGGCCTGAACGCGGCTCCGGACCGCAGCGAACTCGAGCCGGGCCCGGTTCGTGAGCTGCTCGGCGATATCTTCGTGCTGTCCTATGATCCCGCCGCCGGATACCCGTTCCGAGTTGCGGGCACGCGCGTTTGCGCCCTGCTCGGCCAGGACCTCAAGGGAAAGGAATTTACCGGCTTGTTTGAGCCGGCAAGCCGCGTCGAGATCGAGGATATTCTTGGCGCTGTCACCGCGGACAAGCTGGCTGCGGTTGTCGGCGTCACAGGACGCACTTCCGTGGGACACCCGATCCCGAACGAGTTGTTGCTACTCCCATTCAACACCCGCGCTCACATGCCCATGAGCCTGACCGGGCTGATGGTCTCGTTCGTTGACAGCGCGCATGCCCTGACCGACCTGACATTGACGTCCTGGCGCTATATGGGGCATCCGCCGCAGCGGTTTACGCCGCGCATTCTGAGAAAGCTGGCGGTCGCTCGCGGACTGATGGTCTACGAGGGCTTGGTCTGAACGTCCGCGGGCTCCGACCACGCCGTCTTTCGGGCCGTTTCCCGCGTCTGCTAACGGCGCGTTAACCCTGAACACCGTAGGGTTTATCCATATCCCTGTCCCGGCCCACCCGGTGCAATTCAGTATGGCTTTCGCGCAAAAACAGTCCGTGCATCCGGTCGCTCAAGAGCGGCGGCGTTTCCAGCGAGTGAAGGTTCACTTGCTCGGGCGCTACATGCTGCCGGATCGGCGCGAGTACCCATGTCAGGTTATCAACATGTCACCCGGCGGCCTGGCGATGCTGGCGCCGGGCATCGGCAACGTCGGTGACCGCGTCATCGCCTATCTCGATCACATCGGCCGCGTCGAAGGCAAGATCACCCGTATCATCGACAACGGCTTCGCGATGAACGTCGGCGCAACGCCGCGCAAGCGTGACAAACTCGCCGCGCAACTGACCTGGCTTGCCAATCGCGACATCCTCAACCTGCCAGAAGACCGCCGGCACGATCGCCTTGTCCCGCGCAATCCGATCGCGGTCCTGACGATGGAAGACGGCCAGCGCATGACGTGCCGGATCATCGACATGTCGCTCTCCGGCGCGGCCATCGCGGCGGAATATCATCCGCCGCTCAAATCGCTGGTGTCGCTCGGTCGGGTTCAGGCGCGGGTTGTCCGCCACCTCGACGAAGGCTTCGCGCTCGAATTCCTCCACGAGCAACTCGCCGAGACTCTGGAAGATAGCGTCACCGCCCGGTAAACGCGCGGACCGGTCCAATCCCCTCTATCGCTGGCTTCCTGGCTCGCTCGATCGCGGCGAAGGCGTTGTTTCGCGCCTCGCAGCCGCGTTAACGCGACGGCTTTCCGCACTCTCCCGTGCGCTATTTTGCGACGTTCCGGCGGTTAATCGATAAAACTTGAATCAAATGCCGATCTGTAAAATTTGAGACAAATTCGATTCAAGTAATCGCCAAACTTTCCAAAGTATTGATCTGTATTCATCTCAATTGTACTTCAGCGACTTAGCCGCGCTGCAAATCCTTTGTGCGAATAGTGGTCCCAACAAGAAACGGGGGCCACAATGTTTAAACGGGGACAGGGGAAAGGGTTGGCGATCATCGCCATCCTGTTCGGATTAGCGACAACCGCGCACGCCGGTAATGAGCGCGTGCAATATGCGAGCCTTGGCGACACTGCACGCGCACCGATCGGCTGGGTCGAATTCTGCGCCGAAAATCCGGGCGAATGCCGGGGCGGCGCGACGCAGGCCCGCGATATCGTGATGTCGCAGACCACGTGGAAGGATTTGCTGCGCGTCAATCGCTGGGTCAACGACACCATCAAGCCGATGACCGACATGGAGCATTGGGGCGTGGTCGAGAAATGGTCGCTGCCGACCGACGGCTATGGCGATTGCGAAGACTACGTCCTTCTCAAGCGCAAGATGCTGATCGACGCTGGCTGGCCGCGCGAGGCGCTGTTGATCACCGTGGTGCGCGACAAGAAAGGCGAAGGCCACGCCGTACTGACGGTGAAATCGAACAAGGGCGAATTCATCCTCGACAACCAGAACGAGGAAGTCGTCGCCTGGACCGAGACCGGCTATCGCTTCGTCAAGCGGCAGTCGCAAACCGACCCCAACGTGTGGGTGTCGCTCGGCCAACCGAACTCCGCGGTGGCCCCCGCCCGCGCCAAATAAATTCGGAAACACAGGAGATACGCGACCGGTCGTCCCCCACCCCTCCCCGTCCAAGACCGGATCGCGCGCGGCCAGCCTTCCCCCAAAGGCTGGCCGCACCTTTTTGCGATGGGATTTGTCGCCGGAGGAATGCCAAAGCGCCGCGAGACGATGGCAATCAGCCGATCTTCTTCAGACCCTTCTTGAACCGCACGCCGTTGGCGACATAGAAACCGGCGCCGCGCGTCATGGCTTCCACCTGCGCCGGCTCGAGGGTGCGGATCGCGCGCGCGGGCGCGCCAATGATGAGCGAGCGCTCAGGAAACTCCTTGCCCTCGGTGATGATCGCGCCGGCGCCGACAACACAACCCCGGCGGATGCGCGCCCCGTTCATCACGATCGCGCCCATGCCGATCAGGGCGCCGTCCTCGATGATGCAGCCGTGCAGGATGACATTATGACCGATGGTGCAGTTCTTGCCGATGGTCAGGGGGAATCCCGGATCGGTATGGCAGGTGGCATTGTCCTGAATGTTGGAATTCTCACCCAGCTCGATCCATTCGTTGTCGCCGCGCAACACGGCGCCGAACCAGATGCTCGACCCCTTGTGCATCCTGATCTTGCCAACGACAGCGGCGGTCTCGGCGACAAAACAATCGCCGTCGGCGGGGAGTTCGGGGCCCTGCCCATCGAGTTCATAAATCGCCATGGTGTATCCTGGTTTGTGGAATGCGGGACGCCCCGATGTTACGCCAACGCGCCGCTGACTGAAAACCGCGAAGTCGAGGCCGTCGAAGTCAGGCGAACAGCCCCATCCCGCGCAGCGTCATCACGATGAACGTCCCCGACATCAGGCTCCAGAAGCCGGACAGCACCGTCGCCATCATCACGAACTCGACGCGACGCCGCTCGACCTGCCGGCCGCGCAGCGTATTGCGCATGATGATGAAAGGCGCGGCGAACACCAGGAACGGCACGGCGACAAACGAGCGGGTCATCGCGTCCTGCTGCAACAGACCGAAACCGGCCGGGCGTCGAACGAACGCCTGATAGCCGCTGACCAACGCGCCCGCGAGTGCAAAGCCGATGAGCAGCGAAAACAGTGAATTCAAGACATCCGGAGACATGAGCGCCCTTCCCGACCGTTTGGCGCACCATGCTTGGCAAAATCGAGCTTCAGTCGCCACTTTATCCTTAAGAAAAGGTTAACGCGCGCGCCGGAACTGCGAGCTGGGGCGAGTTAAATTTGTCTGCCCACGGTGCTGCGAACACGGATCGCCGTGGCATATTGGCGGGTGATTCGGCCATTGGCCGATCCAGGGCACGATTGCGCGCGAGCGCGCGCGACAAGGACCGGTTGTTCATGACAACACTTGCGTCGTCTTCCCATCCGTCGCGCCGGCGGCGTCAGCCGCAAAGTCGTTACTACGGCATGGCGTTGCTTTCGGGCCTGCTCAGCATCAGCGCGGTCGCCCTGATCGCCTACCTGTTGTGGCCGACCTGGCGGCCTGCGTTACCCGAACGGCCGATCCCGCTCCCCATCAGCATCGGTGGCACGCTGTTCAACATTCCTGCAAGCGCCATCCGCGAGAAGGTTCAGCGTCATTCCGGACCGCAGGAACGCGTCGATCTCGGCTTTGACTTCCCGTCGCTTGAACCTCCCGGAACACAGCGCCACGTCAACGCCGAAAGCGTTGAGGACGTGCAGAATGCGATCAAGCGAATCTTTCTGTCGATTGCGGAACATCACGGCGCGATGTCTCCGGACATCCGCCTGCAAACCATTTATCCGCGCTATCTCGAGCCGACGCAGTCAGTCGTCGCGGAGAGTATGACGCTCCAGGCGTTCCGGGACGGCACGCCTTACGAACAGGAAGATTTGCTAGTGGCGCAGGACAAACCGTTTGTCGCCCGCTGCACACGCGACCGCGAAACACCGGGAACGTGTCTGTCGGAGCGGCGCATCAACGGAGCGGACCTGACGTTCCGCTTCCCACGCCAATGGCTCGGACATTGGCGCGATGTTGCGGCAGCGATGGACAGCCTGACCGACCGCTTGCGCAGCGCGCACGAATAAACCTCGCATCCGCGCAAACAGCGGTGATCGAACTGTCTTACTCGTCGTCGACGAGGTCGTCTTCCAGAATGGCCATCTGGAACTGGAACGAGCGATCGTCATCCTCGTCGTCGACGAACAACACGCCGATGAATTCCTCGCCGATGTAAACCTCGGCGGAGTCATCCTTCTTCGGACGCGGCACCACACGAATCTTTGGATTGCCGAACAGACGCTTCAAATATGCGTCGAGCTTCCTGACTTCCTGAACGTTCACAAGCGTCTCCAATACAACAAAGTCCGGCCTGCTCTATCGCGAGATAGCGCCGGCCGCCGCACCCTGTCTATACGAATTCGCGCACCTGACAAACCGGTGAACGTCAAAGCCCGGTCGCGTGCAGCATCTGGTCCATGGTCCGAGATGGTTCGGCGCAACCGGCTTCGCCCACCACTTTCGCGGGCACACCCGCGACCGTCACGTTGTGCGGCACCGGTTTGACAACGACGGAACCGGCGGCGATGCGCGCGCAGTGGCCGATCTCGATGTTGCCGAGGATTTTCGCGCCCGCGCCGATCAACACGCCACGGCGGATTTTCGGATGGCGATCCTCGTTCTCCTTGCCGGTGCCACCCAGCGTAACGCCGTGCAGGATCGAGACGTCGTCGTCGATCACCGCCGTCTCGCCGACGACAAAGCCGGTCGCGTGATCGAGGAAGATGCCGCGCCCGATTTTCGCCGCCGGATTGATATCGGTCTGAAACACCGATGATGCGCGGCTCTGAAGATAGTACGCGAAGTCCTTGCGTCCCTTCGCATAGAGCCAATGCGCCAGACGATGCGCCTGGATGGCGTGGAAGCCCTTGAAGTAGAGCAGCGGATCGATGAACCGCGACGTTGCGGGATCACGATCATAGACCGCCACGAGATCGGCGCGAAACGCGTTGCCGATATCCGGATCGTCACGCAAGGCTTCATCGAAGGTTTGCCTGATCAGGTCGCCCGACAGCGCCGAATGGTCAAGCCGCTCCGCAACCCGATGCACCACCGCCGCCTCCAGACGGGCATGGTGAAGCACCGAACTGAAAATGAAGGCCGCCAGTTCGGGCTCGCGGCGAACGATGTCCTCCGCCTCCACACGCACCCGATCCCAGATCGGGTCGAGGGCAGCCAGCTTTCCGCTCTGCGGATTGACGTGATGCACTACCATGCGGCTCTCATATGCTCCGAACGCTCTGCTTTATACCATATCCCGGTCGTCCCTGTCCGCCGCTTCCGAGGATGGTGGACGAACGAATTTTGCCGGCAAAGTGTCTGAAAAGACGATAAACAACCCCGAATTGCCCGCAAATACACCCCAATTCACCGGGATTGACCGGACATAGGTTCGCGGATCGGCCACCGCAATCAGGGGGGCCCGAGAACTGCAACTATTTATGGATTGGGAAACCGGTTGGGCTTAAGCATCCTGCCGGCCGGGAGCAGAGGGAACACGTCCATTAGCACGCAAATTTTGCCCGCAGGCGCACCTATCACCTCGCGCTGGGCCACGTCCGGGTTTGTCGCGGTCGTCGCGGTCGCGGTCCTGTTGATCGCGCCGGCGATCTGGAACGGCTATCCGCTCCTCCAATACGATACGGGGGGTTACCTGGCCCGCTGGTACGAGGGCTATCTCGTACCCAGCCGCTCCACGGTCTACGGCCTCTATCTGCACTTTGGCGAAACCTCTTACTTCTGGCTGAACCTGGCGTTCCAATCGGTGGCAACGCTCTGGGTGCTCCATCTCACCCTTCGGGTGCTGGGGTTGGCCCGTCCGCTCCGCCTTGCGGGAATCACCACAATCCTCGCCCTGACCACGGCACTACCTTGGCTTGCGTCGATGCTGATTACCGACATCTTCGCGGGCCTCGCGGTGCTGACGCTGTTTCTGCTGGCAGCCCATCGCGACCGTCTCTCGCGGGGCGAGAAGATCGCGCTGTTCGCCTTCACGGCGTTTGCCGCCGCGACCCATAGCGCCACGTTCGGCGTGCTGGTCGGGCTGTGCGTCGCTGGCTGGATCTTGCTGCCATGGCTTCGCCCGCGTCTCACCGCGTCGGGGCTGATGCAGGGCAGCGTTGCGGTTGCCGTCAGCGCGGTTTTGCTGGTCGCAGCGAACTACGCGCTGTCAGGCCAACTGGCCTGGACGCCGGGCGGCCCCGGCGTGACCTTCGGCCGGATGATGCAGGACGGCATCGTCGCCCGCTACCTCAATGATCACTGCGAGACCATCAAGCTCAAGCTCTGCCCCTATCGCAACGAACTTCCGGCCACCGCCGACGAATTTCTCTGGAGCAACGACAGCATCTTCAACAAGCTCGGCCGCTTCGAAGGCATGGACGCGGAGATGGAGTTCATCGCAGCGAAATCGCTCGCCGCCTATCCGCTGTGGCAGATCGAGGCCGCGCTGATGGCGACAGCGACCCAACTTCACATGGTCGCCACCGGCGAAGGAACCAACGGCTGGATCCCGCATACCTACGGCATCATCGAGCGCTATCTTCCGGGACAGACGGCGGCGATGCGCGCCGCGCATCAGCAGCATTGGGATATCAATTTCACCCCGATCAACTGGATCCACGTTCCTGTGGCGCTGCTTGCGATGTTGCTGCTGGTGGCATGGCTCGGCCGGGCGCTTTGGCGACGACGGCTGGACGATCTCGACCTGCTCGCCGCGACCGTCGCGCTGGCCTTGCTCGGCAACGCCTTCCTGTGCGGTGTCATCTCGGGACCGCATGACCGCTACGGCGCCCGCATGGCGTGGATCGCGGTGTTTGTTGTCCTGCTTGCGATCGAACGATTCCGCTCAACGCGATCGCATCCCGCAAACCATAGGGACAGCGCCAATCCGTGAGATTGACGGCCACTTCCGGCGTCTCACGGACGCCGCGACAGGAAGTCCAGCACGCCTGCCTTGTAAACCCGATCGCCCACGGCACGCATGTGATCGCGCCCCGGAATATCAAGCACCTTCGAATTCGGAATAATCGCCGCGAGCGCGTGCGCCGAGCCTGCAATCAGGTCCGTGGTTCCGACCGCGATCAGCGACGGGACGGAAATGCTCGCCACCTCCGCACGGGTCGCCAGTCGGCGCGACCCGCGCAGACATGCCGCGAGCGCCCTGCGGTCCGAACGGGTCTGGTCGGCAAAGGCGCGGAATGTCCGCCCCATCGGATCGGTCACGTCCTCCAGGGATTCCGCCTCGAGCGCCCTGGCCACATTCTCACCCGGCCCGCCGCCCTCGATCATCCCGATCCCGAGACCACCGAAGATCGCCGAGCGGAGACGGTGCGGCTGGGTTTGCGCGAGATACCCCGTCAACCGCGCGCCGAGCGAATACCCCATCATATCGGCGCGCTCCAGACCGAGATGATTCATCAACGCCACCACATCGCTGGCCATGATGCCGAGATGATAATCTTCCTGGTCGTAAAGCTTGGTCGAGTCTCCATGGCCGCGATTGTCCAGCGCGATCACCCGTCGACCGTGCTTCTTCAACTCGGATACCCAGGTCGGATAAACCCAGTTGACGTTCTTGCTCGATGCAAAACCGTGAACCAGCACGATCGGCTCGCCCTC